>JAISPH010000167.1 GCA_031275035.1 Treponema sp. | reverse complement strand
TCGCCATTAAAGCGGCAGGGCCCCGGTGGGAAAATAGGAAGATGCTTGGCTTTTTCTTTTCCCGCGGCAGGATAAAACTTTCCTGAACCGCACACCGTATCAATAACGCCAGAACCTGTAATTTCATGTCCGCGGTTTGAACTGAGCGCCGTAGAGTTCCGCATAGAGACCGTCCTGGGCTATCAATTCCTGGTGGCTGCCCTGCTGACGGATGCCCTCGTCATCAATGACTGCTATGCGGTCCGCATTCAGAATGGTCGACAGCCGGTGGGCGATAACCAATGTGGTGCGCCCCCGGGAAAGCAGTTCCAGGGCGCGCTGGATCTTCTGCTCCGTGGCGGTATCCAGGGCGGAGGTGGCTTCGTCCAGAATCAGGATGGGCGGATTTTTAAGAAATATCCGGGCAATGCTTATCCGCTGTTTTTGTCCCCCTGAAAGCTTTATCCCCCGTTCTCCGACCAGGGCGCCGTACTGTCCGGGCATCTTTATAATATCGTCATGGATACCGGCCTGTTTGGCCGCATCGATAATCTCACCCTCCCCGGCGTCGAGCCGTCCATAGGCGATATTATCCCGGATGGTTCCGGCAAATAAAAACACATCCTGCTGGACTATGCCGATATTCCGCCTGAGGGACTCCAGGGTAAGGTTCCGTATGTCTTTTCCGTCTATGGTGATGCTGCCGTTTCTAATCTCGTAGAACCGGGGAAGGAGATGACAAAGAGTGGTCTTGCCGCCCCCCGAAGGGCCCACCAGGGCAAGGGTGGTTCCCGCCGGAATTTCCAGGTTGATATGTTCCAGTACCGTAACTTCATGGTTGTAGGCAAACGTAACATCCCTGTACCGGATATCCCCCCGGACCGATTCCAGAACCGCCGCGCCGGGCCTGTCCTGAATGTCGGGCTCTATCCGCATGATCTCCACAAAGCGGGCAAACCCCGCCATGCCCGTGGTGTACTGTTCCACAAAATTTTGCAGCCTTCTAATGGGCTGGAGAAAGGCCGTAACAAAAAGATTGCAGGTGATAAGTTCCGTCAGGTTCATCCTGCCCCGCATAATCAGAAAGCCCCCGGCGGCGATGACCACCACATTGAGGATGTGGATGATAAACTCCAGGCGGCTGTGAAAGCTGGCCATGGACCGGTAGAATGATTTTTTTGCCGATTTAAAGCGCTCGTTTCCGCCCTTGAATTTGCCGGTCTCGAAGGATTCATTGGTAAAGGCCTTGGTCAGCCTGGCGCCGGAGATGCTGGATTCCAGGGAGGCGTTTATTTCGGCGGTTTTTTCCTTTACCTTTTTTGAGGCCCGGAGCATGTTCTTCCGGGAAATCACAATGTGAAGCAGCATCAGGGGAACAATCAGAATGAGCACCAGGGCCATTTCCCAGCGCATAATAAAAATGATAATACAGGAACCGGCCAGGGTAACAAAGGAGATAAAGAGGTCTTCCGGGCCGTGGTGGGCCAATTCGGTTATGTCGAAAAGATCCGTCGTTACCCGGGACATGATGTGGCCGGTACGGTGATTGTCGTAAAACGAGAAGGGTAGCCGCTGCAGATGGGAGAAGAGATCCCGCCGCATATCCGCCTCAATGAAGGCCCCGACCGTATGACCCCAGTAGGTTACAAAGTAGGAAAAAGCCGACCGCAGAACATAAAGCAGCGCCATAAAGCAGACCATGATTAAAAAGGAGCGATAGCGTCCCGCCGGGAGAAGGCGTTCAATGGCGTATTTGGTCATCAGGGGGAAGGACAGATCCGCCCCGGCGATGAGGGAGGCGCAGAATATATCCGCAAGAAAAAGCTTCCAGTGGGATCGGTAATAACCGGCAAAAATTGAAAGCAGGGCCCTGTTAAAAGGGCGCCGTATCGGGGTCTTCGGCATATCCCGCAACACCCTTAAGCGCGGCGATCTTTTTCACATCCTCCCCGGACAGTTCAAAGTCGAATACCCCGGTATTCTCCCTGATCCGCGCCGGAGTTACCGACTTGGGCAGGGGAAGAAACTCCATTTGAAGGCTCCAGCGTATACAGATCTGGGCTACGGTTTTTCCGTATTTTTCCGCCATTTCCTGCAGCTCCGGCACCTTGAAGATTGCTCCCACCCCCAGAGGACTGTAGGCTTCAAGAAGCATTTTATGCTTGCGGCTGCAGCTTACCGCCTCGTCCTGGGTATCCCCGGGACAAAGCCGGATCTGGTTAACCTGGGGGACTACTTTGGCGGTCTTCAGCAACGCGTCAACATGATGGGGCCGGAAATTGCTGATGCCGATGGCGCGTACCCGGCCTGCTTTGTACAGTTCCTCAAAGGCCCTCCATGTTTCCGCATTTGTTTCCTGCCAGTTTTCCCGGAATTTAACGGGATTGGGCCAATGAATCAGGTATAGATCAAGATAATCCAGGCCGAGTTTTTTCAGGCTGAGATCAAAGGCTTTGAGGGTCGCATCGTATCCATGTTCGTCATTCCACAGTTTGGTGGTGATAAAAAGCTCCTTCCTGGGAACGCCGCTCTGTCTGATTCCTTCTCCCACGCTTTCCTCATTGCCGTATGCCGCGGCGGTATCGATGTGGCGGTATCCGTGAATGACAGCTTCCTTTACCGAGCTAACGGCCACCGCTCCGTCCGGGGTCTGCCAGGTGCCAAATCCGATACAGGGGATTTCAACCCCATTACTCAGCCTGTAACAATCGGTTAAAGATTTCATTGCCTTTTCCTTTTCATTTTTTATAGAGGGGATTACCCCGGCTGTATTTTACCTGAAAATTAAGCGTATGGTAAGACGGCGGCGCACGTTTTTACGGTCCGCGCCGGGCCGCTATTCCGTGTCTACAATAGTTCCGCCGCCGACCACCACATCCCCGTCGTAAAGTACTACCGCCTGCCCCGGAGTAACCGCCCGCTGGGGGGAATCAAAATTGATGCGGAGGCGGTCTTCTTCCTCCTGCACCGCCGTGGCGGGCTGTTCCTTTTGGAGATACCGGGTTTTGACGGTTACTTTGAGGGGTCCGGCCAGGGTGTCGCAGGCGATAAGATTGATGCAGCCGGCGCTGAGGGTCCGGGTGTAGAGGGAACTTTCCGGGCCAAGGGTAACCGTGTTGTCCGCGGCGGATTTGGCGGACACATACATGGGTACGGGGAATGAAAGGCCGAGCCCCCGGCGCTGGCCCAGGGTATAGCGTATATGCCCCCGGTGCTTTCCCAGGACCCTGCCCGACTGATCAATGATGTTTCCTCCGGCGCCGGCGGTTCCCCGGTAGTGTTCAATGAAGCGGCCGTAATCGCCGCCGGGGACAAAGCAGATATCCTGGCTGTCCCCCTTTTGTGCATTGACAAAACCCTGTTCCAGGGCAAGCTTTCGGACCTCGTCCTTGGTAACGGTTCCCAGGGGCAAAACGGTCCGGGCCAGCTGTTCCCTGGTCATGGCATAGAGGACATAGCTTTGGTCCTTCCTGGCATCCAGGGCTTTTTTCAGGAGAAAGCGGCTCCCCGTTTTTTCGATGCGGGCATAGTGGCCGGTAACAAGATAGTCAAAATCCAGCTCCCGGGCCCGCCGGAGGAGGCGGTCAAATTTAATGTAGCGGTTACAGTCGATACAGGGATTGGGGGTGGCTCCCCGCTCATAACTTTCCACAAAACGGCGGATAACCTGTTCTTCAAAATCCTTTGTAAAGTTAAGCACATAGTGGGGCATCCCCAGGCGAAAGGCCACCGCCCGGGCGTCGCTTATATCAGCCAGGTTGCAGCATCCCCGGTTCCGTCCCGCCGCGGCGCAGCCTGCGGAGTTTCCGTTGTCCCCGCGGATCTCCGGCGGCGTTTCGGGCGTGATGGCGCCGGCGTCGAAGAGCTTTAAGGTAATGCCGATGCAGTCGCAGCCCCGGCTCTTCATAAGCCAAGCGGCGACGGAGCTGTCCACCCCCCCCGACATGGCTATGACCGCTTTTTTTCCGGCTTCCGCCTCCATCTCAGCCGCCGGCTCCAATATCCACCATAAAGGCGGCAACCGCCTCTTCGCAGGAACGCATGGCAAGGATGGTCTTTTCGATAAGGAAATCCAGTTCCCAGCCCAGCATGGCCGCTCCCTTTTCTATTACTTTCCGGGAACAGCCCGCGGCGAAATTGGCGCTTTTGTATTTCTTCCTTACCGATTTTACTTCCATATCCTGAACGCTTTTTGAAGGGCGGATGATGGCGGCGGCCCAGATAAGCCCCGTCAGTTCGTCCGTGGCATAGAGGACCTTTTCCATTTGATGTTCCGGCCTGACATCCACGGTCAGCTCATAACCGTGGCTGCATACCGCATGGATAAGATCCTCCCCGGCGCCGCCCTGCCGCAGCAGACCGGGAGCCTTGATACAGTGTTCTTCGGGGTATTGCTCAAAATCGATGTCGTGGAGCAGTCCGGCCATGCCCCAGAATTCCTCTTCCGCCCCGAAACCCAGGTCCCGGGCGTACCACTTCATGATCCCCTCCACCGTCAGCGCATGCTGAAGGTGAAAGGGGTCCCGGTTGTACTGCCTTAAAAGTTCCCAGGCCTGGGCCCGGGTAATTCCCGCATCCATGCCCGATTGTACCGTACAATGAGGATACAGCGCAAGGAAAGGCGGAGCTTTCCGGTACGGTGGGGCCGGTCCGGGGCGGAACTGTAAGAAAGCTCCGGAAACTCCGGTTGAGTTTCCAGAACTTCCCCTTAGTAGTTTTCGGCCCTGATTTGGAAATAGGCCCTGGGATGCCTGCAGACCGGGCACAGTTCGGGAGCTTTTTTACCGATGACGATGTGGCCGCAGTTGGAACACTGCCAAACCGTATCTCCCTCCCGGGAAAAGACGACGCCCTTTTCAATATTGGCCAGCAATTTTTTGTAACGTTCCTCGTGTTCCTTTTCGATCTTTGCAACCCCTTCCATCTGGGCGGCGATTTGAGTAAAGCCTTCTTCCCGGGCGGTCTTTGCAAACTTCACGTACATTTCGGTCCATTCGTAGTGCTCCCCCTCGGCCGCGTCCTTGAGGTTCGCAGTGGTTTCCGGCACATCGCCGCCGTGCAGATGCTTGAACCAAAGCTTGGCGTGTTCCTTTTCGTTCAGTGCGGTCTCGCGGAAAAGGGCGCCTATTTGTACATAACCTTCTTTTTCGGCCTTCGAAGCGTAGTACAGATATTTGGTGTGCGCCTTTGATTCGCCGGCAAAAGCCTCCTGCAAATTTTTTTCGGTTTTCGATCCCTTAAATTCCATGATACCCTCCATGCAGATATAAGAACCTTTTCCAAAACCAACCGGATTTTGGAAAAGCTTATTTAACTATACATCAAAAGCGCCGTCTGCGCCAGAATTTTACCGCTGATTTTATCCAAAGTACAGTGGACTTGTCCGGGAACCCGGTCCGCAGGGGCTGCCCCCGGCGGAATGTTTGCGCAATCCGGCGGATCGCCGAAATGCCTCATTTAGAAAATGTTACCGTAGCTGTTGCTGCTCCCGCGTCTGAATACGGTTCGCCTGAGCAAGCCGCTGACGCAAACGCAGAATAGCCTTGTTGACATGCTGCTGAAGTTGCACCGGGTTGTAAAGGGCGCATTGAGTTGCAAGGGCATCCTTGCGCTTCCGGG
>JAISPH010000163.1 GCA_031275035.1 Treponema sp. | reverse complement strand
TACCCCAAAGAGCCGCCGGAGTTCCTTCAAATTCCACCTCTCCACTTCAATGCCCTTTATAAATACGGTCCCCCGGGGAGGATCGATCAGGCGGACCATGGTTTTGATCAGGGTAGATTTTCCCGAACCGGTACGGCCCAGAATTCCCACCATGGTTCCCTCCTCTATGGCCAGGTTGATATCATCCAGCGCCTGGACGCCTTTTGGATAAGTGAAGGATAAACGGCGGAATTCCACCAGCGGCCCCTTCCCCAAAACGCCGCCCTCCGCCGGAACCGCAGCCTCCTCCGGCAGCGGCGATCGTATGGCCGGGACGGCGTCCATCACCTCATTCACCCGGGCCAGGGCCGCCGCTCCCCGCTGGATCATGTTTACCATGAAGCCCGCCCCCATAAAGGGCCATATTAACATTTGAAAGTAGCTGAAAAGGGCCACCAGGTCCCCGGGGCTCATCAGCCCTTCCGCCACCCGGATACCCCCCGCCAGAAGCAGAATCAGGGAGGTAAGTCCCGACAGGAACGAAATGAAAGGAAAAAACACGCCGTAGAGTTTGACCAGGGCCATATTGGCCTGCCGGTAATCGTCGTTGGTGTCGGCGAATTTTTTAGTAAACCACCATTCCTTGACAAAGGACTTGATCACCCGGATTCCTGCAAAAGTTTCCTGGGCCGTATCGCTCATGGCGGAATAGGTTTCATGGACCCGGCGGAAACGCTTCCCCACGGTACGGCCAAAGAGGAGGATCAAAATCGTGATGGGAGGAAGGGGCAAAACCGCAAAAGCCGCGGTCCGGGCATCCTGGATAAAAATGATCACCAGAATGGAGGCGGCCATAATGGTGCCGTCCACCAGGGCTACCAGCCCCCAGCCCATGGCCATGCGGACCGCATTGATATCGTTGGTCGCCCGGGCCATAAGATCCCCAATTTTATGATCCTGGTAAAAATCGTAGGACAGGGTAAGGAGATGATCAAAGAGACGGCGGCGCATCTCCGTTTCAATGCGCCGGGAAGAGCCGTGGATAAAGTAACGCCATAAATAGCGGCCCAGGCAAATAAGGGCCATCAGAACCGTCATGGCCAAAACCTGGACCAGCACGTCCCTGATCCTGAAGCTGCCGGATGCGATAAAATCCACCGCCCGGCGGGTAAACTGGGGTATTATCACCTGGGCGGCGTCTACAATGACCAGAAAGACAAAACCCAGAATGTACTGCCGCCGGTATGTCTTCAGATAGGGAAGCAGGGTCTTAAAGTACGAAAAAAACTGCGCCGCAGGTTTTTGGGAAGGCTTCTCCATGTTAAGCTTTTTTCGCAATTTCTTCCTTTTTTTTCAAATCCGATTCCAATTTCGCCGCCCAGATCTCCTGCTTTTTTTTAACCGTTTCGGCCTCTTCCCGGTCCCCCATGACCACATGGATGCGCCTGAGGGCGGCCAAAAAGGTAATCCCCTGCTTGAAGTCGTCGATACGGTTGGTGGAAAGCTCATACTTTTCCCGGTAACGGTCCGCCGCCTGCATCAGCAGTTTTTTGATCAGATTGAGGTGATAAACGGTGGGCTCATAATTGGGGGACCGGGGATCGGTATTGATCACGGCATTCTTCAGGTCCAGGATGTTTTTAGCCGCCGCCGCATAACGGCCCTCAAGCTCCACAAAGGACCACTTCCACTTGGTATTATCCCCATAGGCATTCTCCAGCAGCTCAATGGCAAGACCCATCTTCCGTATCAAAAGATAGCGCCTGGCGGCGTCCACCGAGGCTATTTCGGCAAGTTTTTCCTCATACTCGGAAAAGGGAACGTCCACATAATTGCTGACCACCTCTTCCAGGTAAATCACGCTCTTGTAGAGGGCCTTTCTGCCATCGTTAAGGGCGTCTTCATTTTTGACCTTGAGCATACTCTGGGAAACGCCGCTGAGGATGATATAATTTGAAGCAAGGTTAAGCATTTCGTCCACCAGGGTAAGCCGCTTAAAGACCGCTCCCGCCGGTTCCTTGCGAATCGAAGCAAGAAGGGTTTGTTCCCGTTTAAGAATGGTGTCAATTGTATTTTTATACCCCCCTATTTTGCCAAAATACTGATGACGCTCCTCGCTGGAAATTTTCGCCATATCAACCGTTCCTCTTACCGTATTTTGCCAATAAATCCTCCGCATGGGCAAGGGCCGCGGCGCCGGAATCTCCCGCCAGCATCCGGGCTATCTCGTCCCTCCGGGCGGAAGGCTTAAGCGCCGTAACGCCCGTTACGGTCCGGCCGCCTTCGCTTCGTTTTTCCACTTTTAAATGATTATCGGCCCGAACTGCAATACTGGCAAGATGGGTAATGCAAAATATCTGCTTAATGGCGGCTATTTTGACAAGGTATTCCCCCACCGAAAGAGCTACCTGTCCCCCGATACCGGTATCTATCTCATCAAATACCAGAGTTTCGATAGTATCCGCCCCGGCCAGCACCGTTTTAATTGCCAGCATAACCCTGGAAAGCTCCCCCCCGGAGGCGATACGGGAAAGCTCCTTCAGGGGTTCCCCGGCGTTGGCGGAGATAAGAAATTCCACCTCGTCCGCTCCCCAGGGCCCCATGATAAGTCCGTTGGGCCCCTTGCCCTTGGAAGTTACCTCCACGGAAAAGGCGGCGTGGGGCATTCCCAGGCTGGCGAGGATCCCGGTTATCCGCTTCCCCAGTTTAAGGGAAGCGTCCTTCCGCTTGACGCTTATCGCCGCCGCCCGGGCGGTAATGTCCTTCTCCAGGGCGGCGATTTCGGCCTTCAGCTTGTCCCGGTTTTCCTCCGTCCGGGACAGGGCCTCAATCTCCGCCTCCGCCCGGGTCCGGCAGGCCAGTATCGCCTCCTCATCCCCGCCGGGGGCGTACTTCTTTTTCAGTTTGTAGAGCAGGGCAAGCCGTTCTTCAGCCTCCTCCAGGCGGGCCGGATCGTACTTCAGGTCGTCCCGGTACAGGCGGAGTTCCGCCGCCAGATCCTCCGCCTCATAGTAGAGGTCCTCGGTACGCTTGAGGAGGGCCGAAAGCTCCGTATCTATGGCGGCGGCGTTTTCCAGGGAAGAACGGGTCCGCCGGATCAGTCCCAGCGCCGAAGCTTCCCCGTCAAAGAGGGCTCCGGCGGCGGCGTTTACCTGGGCGGCAAGTTTTTCAAAATCTCCCAGTCTGGAGGTTTCGCTTTCCAGCTCCCGGATTTCCCCGGCCCTGGGGGCGGCTTTACCAATCTCGTCCACGGCATAACTCAGTATTTCAATTCTGGCCTCCCGGTCCCGTTCGGAACTGAGGGAAGATTCAAAAGCCTTCCTTCGGTCCGCCAGATCCAGAAAGAGGACGTTAAACCCGGCGGTTTCCTCCTCTATCCCCGCAAAACGGTCCAGATAACGGCGGTGGGTTTCCTTTCTCAGCAGGGATTCATGGTTATGCTGGCCGTGGAGATCAAAGAGAAAGGCCATACATTCCGCCAGGTCATTCCGGGTAACGGGAACATTCTGTATGTAGATGGAACCCCGGCCCGAGGCTTTTATGTTCCGGCGGATAATCAGGCGGCCGTCCTCCGGGTTTATGTCCCGTCCGGCAAGCCACTCCAGCACATCCCGGTTTCCCTCCCGGATCGACACCACCGCGGAAACGCTGGCCTCCTCGGCGCCGGTACGAATTACGTCGGCATCGGCCTTGGCCCCCAAAAGAAAGCTCAGAGAACCTACAATGATGGATTTTCCCGCGCCGGTTTCTCCGGTGAGGATGTTAAGGCCCCCTTCAAAGGAGAGGGATATGTTGTCGATGAGGGCATAGTTCCTGATCGAAAGTTCTTCAAGCATCATAACCCCCGGAAACTGAAGGGCCGCCGCCCTCCGCATTAAAGCCGTCCTGGGACCAGTTTAACTTGGTCCGGAGGGCCCGGTAGAAAACCTCCCGGTCCGACTCGATAAGCTTTGCCCGGTAAGGGGCCTTGGTAATAAAGATCCGGTCCCCCGGTTCCAGGGGCCGGGTGATCTGGCCGTCCATGGTGAGGAGCACCGCGCTCCGCTGTTCCTGTTCAACCTCCACGATAACCCGTTTGTCCGCAGGCATCACCACGGGCCGGTTCGACAAGGTAAAAGGGCAAATGGGATTAATGATCACCGCCTCCATTTCAGGATCGATGATGGGCCCTCCGGCGGCTACGGAATAGCCCGTGGAACCCGTGGGGGTGGACACAATGAGACCGTCGGAACGGTACTGCCCCAGACGTATCGGTTCTCCCCTCCTCCCGGAGGGACCCGTCTCCGCATCCACCTGGAGCCGGATAAGCTTTGCAATTCCCGAGGCGGCAATAACCGCATCGTTAAGACAGGAAAAATCCACCGGCGTTTTTCCCTGCCCTTCAACTCTGAGCTCCAGCATCAGTCTGGGGGAAATAATCCCCCCGCCGGCAAGCCACCGGTCAAAGGCGTCAATCCAGGAACCGGGGGTAACCGCGGCGATAAACCCCAAGGTCCCCTGGTTAACAGGCATAACCGGCACCCCCAGGGGGGCCATAGTCCTGGAAGCATAGAGAACCGTACCGTCTCCCCCCAGGCTGAAACTGATATCAAAGGTCCCCTGGACCTTAAAATCCGGCTTCCCCTCAAAACTGAAGGAAACGGCTTCTATGTTCCGGCGTTCCAGTTCCCGGGTAATTTCTTCCCCTAAAAGCCGGGCATGGGGTTTGTGAAGATTGATAAACAGAAGCGCCCGTCTACACTCAGCCATACACTTCCTTAAACGGAATTTGTTCGGAAACTGAAGTTTCTGAACAACTCTATTAAATAAAGTAACGCTGAAAAACGCTCGATTGCGTTTTTCAGCGCTTTCCTAGGGCAGGGTGCCAATCAGCTTCGCCACCCTGCCGGAGGCGGCGGATCCCAGCCGGGGATACAGGGGAAAGACGGCCGTCCTGAGGGACAGAGAATAGGCCTCGGGACAGCTTGAAGAAGGGACGGCGCCGCTTCCCATCACTGTATCCTCAAAGGCATTTTCCACAGCGATATCCTTCCGTTTAGCATAAGCCTTTACATCCTTCATCCCCGTTTTCAGAATAAGGGGAAAGGTATAGTTATTATATTCGGTATTGCCCGTCTGAATAAAGCGTTCATGCCGGGTCTGCAGACTGGACTGGGCATAGAGCCGGGCAATTTCCCGGCGCTTTTCCAGGTTCCGCCGGGCCTCCTTAAACTGGACCATGGCCATTGCGGCGTTCATGCCGGGAAGGCAGTACTCGGGAGGAAGCCCCTCAAGGTTCCTCAGAACCGAGGCGTCCCGCCGGTTCATTGCATAGAGCAGGGCGCCGCCCCCGGCGGTAAGCATATCCCGTTCTTCCAGTCCGATAATGGCAAATATCCCCAGGGAAGGAGCCCGTTCCTCCCCCGTCATGGCGCCGTAACTCCGGGACCAGTCTTCGATCAGGGGTATGCCCATTTCGGCGATGGCGGGCGTGTCGGGAACAAAACCCAGGACATGATGCAGGACTATACAGCGGGCCTCAAGTCCCGTTTCCCTTTGGGAGAGGGCCGCCTCTATAGAAGCGGGGCCGATACAGGCCGAAGAAGGGAGAACGTCGCAGTAAACGGGCCTCAGTCCCAGATCGGCGATAACCTTGAGGTAGTACCGGGGAGAGAGGGCCGAAACGACAACCCCGGAACCCCTTTCCAGCCCCAGGGCAGCCAGGGCTGCGGCCAGGGCAACGGCGGGACTCCGCAGGGCAAGACAGTAATCGCAGCCTATGTACTCCTTCGCAAGCTGAACAAGCCGCCGCCCCGGTTCTCCGGGACCTATTCTATCCTCCACCATAGCCGTCAGTACGGCATCCATCTCCTTCCGCCGGATGGTAGGAGAGTAGACTTCTATCTTCATGTAGTACCCCAATCACGGTGTTATTACTGGCTTCTTGGTCCGGTATATCGGCTCAGCGGCAGTTGAAGGCAGACAGCGCCAAAGGCCTATCTGCGCAGCTCGGCTATTTTTTGCAGTTCCTTGGGATTGAAGAGATCCCGTATATTGAGAATGATAAGGTAGCCCTGATCCTGGCGCACCACCCCCTGGATATATTCGGCGCCGATACCGCTGAGCATCTGGGGCGGCGGCTGAATGTCCTCTTTTTCCACCGTAACCACCCGGGAAACCCGGTCGATGATGACCCCAAGTTTCATTCCATCAATATCGATAATAATAAACCCCGAAAGCAGATCATCCTCATCATCGGTCAGCACCTTCTTCAGATGAAACCGCTTGTGTAAATTAATAATAGGTATAATTTCACTGCGAAGATTGAAAATGCCCTCTACATAGACCGGGGCGTTGGGGATGGACCGGATATCCTGAACTCTTACTATTTCCTTGACATCCATAATATTAATCCCGTACAGCTCTTCCCCAAGCTGAAAGGTAACTAATTGATTCTGATCGGCCATAGAGATACCCCTTATACCTTCATCTTATATAAATGTACTATCGAATAGGGGATTCTTCAAGGGGCGGGGAATCCTTTTATAAACAGGTTCTGGCGTTATTGATACGGTGTGCGGTTCAGGAAAGTTTTATCCTGCCGCGGGAAAAGAAAAAGCCAAGCATCTTCCTATTTTCCCACCGGGGCCCTGCCGCTTTAATGGCGA
>JAISPH010000106.1 GCA_031275035.1 Treponema sp. | reverse complement strand
ACCATTGCCGCCACCTTGCCAATCTGCAAGGTACGGCAGATTGCCTATTCCACCTTTACCGTTGTCCGAATCGCCGATAATCAGGCGGAGATTATTCAGTATGACAATCCTTATGTGATCCTGCTCCGGCAGGGGAAAAATTTTGAATACCAGAAAACCGCGGAAATTATCGAAAATAGTTCAGACACTAAAGATGATTCCGGTATAACCGGCGGGTCTGTCAGGCGGAAAACGATTTATAAAACCCGGATCAAGATACGGGAGGGCGACACGTTTATTGCCATGAGTGACGGGGCGGTTCATGCCGGAGTGGGCCGGAGCCTCAACCTCGGCTGGCGGCGGGAAGACATTATCTCATTTATGGAAGGTGTCTATAACCAGGAGTATACCGCCAAAACTTTAAGTTCCATGCTGCTGGATAAATGTGATTCTCTCTACGGCGGTGAACCCGGAGACGATACTACAATCTGTACGGTGAAGATCCGCCGCCGGCAGCCTGTCAACCTTTTAATCGGCCCGCCCTTGAGCCCCGCGGAAGTTTCCAAAATGATGAGTCTCTTTTTTTCCAAGGAAGGGAAACACATAGTCTGCGGGGGAACTACATCGGCGCTGGCGGCGGAATTTTTAGGGAAACCCCTGGAGACGGGGATTCCCCGCTATGTGGACCCTGAGATTCCGCCCACCGCGAAGATAAGCGGGGTAGACCTGGTTACCGAAGGGGTTGTTACCATCCACAAGGTGCTTGAATACGCCCAGGATTATATCGGGGGCAACGGCAGTTACGCGCAATGGAATTCAGGAGAGGACGGGGCTTCGGAAATTGCCCGGCTTCTTTTTGAGGAAGCTACGGATATTAATTTTTATGTGGGCCGGGCCATCAACCCCGCTCATCAAAACCCGGACCTGCCCATTTCGTTCAGTATCAAGATGCGGCTGGTTGACGAACTCGCGGTATGTCTGAAAGAGATGGGAAAGCGGATAAAGGTCAGCCATTTTTAATATGGGGAATGAAGAATTTTTTTGAAGGAGAGGCGAAGGATGGATACGGATTTTGACTACGGGTTTCTTGACGGCATCATCGGTGGAACAGGGAAAAGGCCCAGCGCCATCATTCCCGTTCTGCAAGGGGTACAGGAAAAATACAATTATTTGCCTCCTGAAATTTTTCCTTATGTGGCTGAAAAGCTTCAAGTGAGCGAGGCGCGGATTTACGGAGTAGCGACTTTTTATGAGAATTTTTCTCTGGAACCTAAAGGCAGGTACATCATAAAGGTGTGTGACGGGACAGCCTGCCATGTGAGAAAGTCCGTTCCCAATCTGGAACAATTCCGCAAGGAATTGGGGCTTTCGGAATCAAAAATAACCACCGATGATCTCGGGTTTACCGTGCAGACCGTGGCGTGCCTGGGGGCGTGCAGCCTTGCTCCGGCATTGACCGTCAACAATAAGGTTTATGCCGCCATGACGCCGGAAAAAGTTTCGGCGTTGATCAAGGAACTCAAGGAAAAACTGATTCAGGGGGAGGGCGTTTAATGCTGGCCGATAGAAAGGGTTTACAACGGATTCGGGAATTATACCAAAAATCTCTGAATGCTGAAAAAATCAGGATTCTTGTCTGCGCGGGTACAGGTTGTATCGCATCAGGTTCAATAGATATTTATGAACGCATGGTTGATATAATAAACAAAAAGAAGATTCCCTGCGCGGTACAGATCGCCGAAGAACCGGGACATCCCGCGGGGATCAAGAAATGCGGATGCCACGGATTCTGCGATATAGGGCCTCTTATCCTTGTTGAGCCCGAAGGTTGGCTTTACACCAAGGTCAAGATCGAGGACTGTGAGGAAATTGTTGAGAAAACTATTATCGGCAAGCAGTTAATCGACCGTTTGATCTATCAGAAAAACGGCGTTTCCTATCCGAAGCGGGATGAAATACCTTTTTACAAAAAACAGACCCGGATTGTACTGGAACAATGCGGCCGCATAAACGCAGAGTCTATCGCCGAATACATTGCCGCAGGCGGATATTCGGCCTTTGAGAAGGCTCTATTCGATATGAGTCAGGAACAGATCATCGCCGAAGTTTCCGGGTCCAATCTCCGGGGCCGGGGCGGGGCGGGATTTCCCGCGGGGACAAAATGGCGCCAGGTGAATAGACAGAAGGCGGAACCCAAGTATGTTGTCTGCAACGGCGACGAAGGAGACCCCGGCGCCTTCATGGATCAAAGCGTTATGGAAGGCATCCCCCATCAAATGATCGAGGGGATGCTTATTGCCGGGAGGGCCAGCGGCGCTTGTGAAGGGTATATCTATGTCCGGGCGGAATATCCTATGGCGGTAAGCCGGCTGCGAACCGCCATAGCCCAGGCTGCCGGAATGGGACTTTTGGGCAAGAACATCCTGGGAACGGATTTTTCTTTTAATCTGCAAATTTACCGGGGTGCCGGCGCCTTTGTCTGCGGTGAAGGGAGCGCCTTGACCGCTTCTATCGAAGGAAAGCGCGGAATGCCCAGGGTAAAGCCTCCCCGGACCGTCGAGCAGGGACTTTTTGAAAAACCTACCCTGCTCAACAATGTGGAAACCTTCGCCAATATACCCCT
>JAISPH010000069.1 GCA_031275035.1 Treponema sp. | reverse complement strand
AGCGCCATGACCTTTTCCTTTCAAAACATCAGCCTGAACCCCGGGGAATCAAAAAATTTTATCGTTCGATTTACCCTGGCCCGAAACAGCAGCTAATCCCGCCGGGGGGTGGCGGGGTTGTCAAGTCTATCGTATAATAGTATATAATAGAAGTTGTTCCAAAAATTGAAGTTTTGGGACAGCCTCAATAGACTTGTTTGATAATCCGGCTGGCTGCCGGCCGCGCTTCGGTAAACGGGAGCCGGCGCGGTCCGGCAACTTTCTTGTCGAGGATGCGTTTGCGTACCCTTTCAGCGAAACAGGGGCAAACGCGCGGGACCGTTGGTCCACAGATGCCCGGAAGCGGCCGGCTTCCGGGCATCCCCAGGCGGCCTCTGATTTAAAAACCTTCCGGCTTAATGGGGCTTAACCGTTTTTTTAAAGCAGTTTTAAAAACGGCTGAATTGAAATTAGACTCAAGGGGAAGTGCCATGCGTTTTGGATCCGTTTTTCTCCTGATCGCTGCTTCTTTTCTGATTTTTTCGGGATGTCAAAGTGAGCCGGTTTGGACGGAGCTTTCCCGGGATAACCGGGAAAAAGCCCGGGAATTTCTCCAGGGAATGGCCGATGTTAATTCTCCCAATGAGGATTACCAGGGCCAGGGCAGGGCGCCGATTCACATGGCGGTTGATTTAGTAGATGAGACCCTGGTTAAATTTATCATTGACCTGGGGGGGGATGTAAACCGCAGGGATAATGACAGCCGGAGCCCCCTGTGGATCACCTGGGAAAACCTCACCCAATTCGATGCCCAGGAAACCGAACAGCGCCGTATCTTAGCGGATGAAACCCTCCCGAGGCTTTTCCAGCGAAGGGCCGCCAGAAGACTGGAACAAATTGAGCAGGATCAGGAAGCCAATATCCGGATTGCTAAACTTCTTGTCGCGGCCGGAGCGGATATTCATGAAAATAATTCAATCCTGGCCCGAAACGTTCTGCGCCGGGGGGACGATTATTTTTCCGCCGTCCTCACTCCGCGGACCGTAAGTTCCACGAATACCTTAGGACGGACGCTCCTGCATCTCGCCGCCGAGATGGAAAACTACCAGGTAATCGGGCGGATCGTGGAGACGGACGAAAAAAGATCCGTCAACAAACGGGATAATGAGGGAAAAAGCGCCCTGGATCTTGCCCTGAACCGGCCGGAAAGCAGTAACGCGATGAAAACCGCGGAGCAGCTCATCCTGGCGGGGGCGCATTCGGAAAATCCCCTTTTCAGTTATCTGGCCCCGGCGGTTCAAAATTCCAATTATAATATCCCCGGCATTGAGGGCGACGCGCCCCTGCATTTTGCCGCGGCGGGTAACTATGAGGGGCTGGTCCAATATTTACTGGAGAAAAGAGCGAGGGTCGATGTCCGCAATGCCGCGGGGGCCACTCCCTTTCAAGAAGCCGCTAAGCGGGGCAATATCAACATTATGCAGATGCTCATCGCCGGCCGGGCGGATATAAATGCCCAGGACGCCCTGGGTAATACCGCTATGCACTTGGCTGTTTCCGAAAATTGGCACCGGGAAGTATTGAATTTTCTCCTTACCAACAAGGCCGACCCGAATATAAAGAACGGGCAGGGCAATACGCCCCTTCACGAGATGATCGCCCTCCACCAGGATTCGGAGCTTATCCTGCGGCTCCTTTCCGGCGGGGCGGACGTATCCCTCCGTAATAATGAGGGCAAGACCCCGCTTTATCTTGCGGTTCAGGAAAAGAACGTTTCCTATATCGCCCCGTTGTTGTCCTATAATTCGGATATTTTTACGGAGGATAATCAGGGGAAAAGCCCCATTGATCTGGCGCTGGAGGATCGCAACCCGACGCTGCCGGCCTTGATTACCCCGGGGACGGTTTCTCTGCATGACCCTACGGGCGATACCATTCTGCACAAAGCCGTTCGGCACGGCGGGGACGCCGCAACCGTGAACCTTATGCTGGAACAGGGGGCCTGGATTAATGCCCGTAATGGGAAGGGGGATACCAGCCTCCATTTGGCGATACGGCAAAACATCCGGGAAACCGGGAAAATATTTTTATCCTCCCCCTACAAGCCGGACCTTTTTATCGCCAACGCCGATGACGAAACCCCCCTCCGTCTGATATTTCCTAAAGACAAGGACGAAGGCCTGCGGGAATGGGCTTTGACCCCCACGGTCATAAACATCCGGGACGGATTGGGGAACAGCATACTCCATTATGTGGCCCAGTGGGGGCGGGACGCCGATATTCCAACCGTCATCAGGAACGGAGTGGCCGTTAATGTGCAAAATAACGCCGGGGAGCCCCCCATTTTCGAGGCGATTAAGATCAATGCCCGTTCCACGATTCAGACCCTGATCCTGGCGGGGGCCTCGGTTTCCATCCGGGACAACCAGGGGAATACCCCCCTCCACATGGCGATTCGCTGGAATGCCCTGGCCGGGGCGGAGGCCCTCATCAAGGCCGGCGCGGATATCAATGCCCCCAATACCATGAACAGAAAAGCGCCCCTCCATGACGCGGTGCGGATGGGAATGTCCGGGTTTGAGAAACTGTTGATCGAAAACGGCGCCGATTTGGAAGTACGGGACAGCGAGGGCAATACCCCGCTTATGGAAGCGGTCCGGGGGGGCTTAACCGGGATGGCGGCCTACCTCGCGGCCGCCGGCGCGAATCCCCAGGTTCGGGATATCCGGGGAGATACGCCCCTTCACCTCGCTATCGCCATGGATCGGTTTGACCTGGTCAGCCTGCTCGTAAGCCGGGGGGCCAATATCCACGTAAAAAACATCGAAGGGAGAACCCCCTTCCAAATCGCCTTGACCAAAACCAATGATCTCCAGATAGCGGGGGCCCTGCTCACCAATGACCGGATCCAAGCTGCCGATGACAACGGCCTATCCCCCCTGCATATCGCCGTTCAGCAGGAGGCTCCCCTGTCCATGGTGGGGCTCATCCTGGAACGGGGCGGAAAAGTCGCCGCCCTTGACCCCCTGGGGCGCACTCCCCTGAGGCTGGCCGTGGATATGAAGGCCTGGGATACGGCACGATTTTTGGTCGATAACGGGTCGGATGTTTTTTCCCTTGCCAGGGACGGGCAAAGTCCGGCGCTGATAGCCCTTGACACGGGGAAATCCGCCATGAACGCCCTTTTCGGCGGCCCGGCCCTTCATGCCTGGGACTCCAACGGCGATACCATCCTGCACCATGCGGCCCGGTATGAAGGCGCCGGTGAGGAAACTATCAAATATTTGCTTGAACTGGGGGCCGACAGAAACATCAGAAACCAAAGCGGCCAAAGCCCCCTGCAAATCGCCCGGGCAAGGCGCCGGTCCACCGGAATTATCAACCTGCTGGATCGGTAATTCCGCATACGGAAGGATCGGTGCCAGGCATCATGGGCGTTTGTTTTTTGAGCCTTACCCGCGCGAAGCCCGCGGGGGCGATTGCCAATGAGGGCAAAAAACATTGCCTAACCGGGCGGAAGCGAAATACGCGGCGGTATCCCGGAGTAAACGGTACGGGCGCCACATTGGAGCCCGCCTTCTCCGGAGTAACGGCATTTTTCCGGGTAAATATCTTTGTCGGTATCAGGAATTCAAAGTATCAAACTTTTTGACTCAAAAAAATCCTGAAAAAGATATACTTGGGTCATTTTGTTTTATAATCCGTCTGCTATTTTAGACATCTTTCGGGATTTTCAAAATATTAAGGCTCTTTCCCTGGAAATTTGAATGGATAACGGGTGATACTTTGAATTACTGTGTCGGTATACCGAACTATTGTATTTTCCGCCAGTTTCCAATATACTAGTTCCGGTTGTTTCAAAACCCGGTGGTCCGGCGGGGCCATGGTTCTGAAAGGTTAGGCTTGCCGGTCGGGCACTTTGAGATCGAGTATGTGCCGACGCGGGGGCTCAAAACCGGCCGCGCCTTGGGAATGCCTCCTTGAGCCGGCGGCAAAATCGCGGGCCCGCCGGGCACGGGGTTTTGGAACCGCCTCTCCCGGAGAGCTTTTTTAGCATTGTGGAAGGAGCATTTCCCAAAACTCGGTTGGTCTTGGGAAATGCTTGCGAAAAAGCGGTCCAAAGCCCGCTTTTTCATATAAATCTAAGGCAGCTTTCCCAAAATCTGAAGTTTTGGAAAAGCCTCGAAGGAGTATAAATTATGCAATACGAATGGAATTCCAGTCTTGAAACCGGATATGAGCTGATAGATACCCAGCACAAACAGTTGTTTGCCGCCATAAATGACTTGATTGAAACCTGCCGTTTGGGAAAAGGTATGCAGGAACTGGAGAAAAGCCTGAATTTTCTTAATGACTATACCATTAAACATTTTTTTGACGAGGAACAGGTTCAGCAAAAATATAATTATCCCGATTATCCGAATCACAAAAAGCTGCATGAAAATTTTAAGATCACGGTTCGGGATTTAAAGGTTAAAATGATAATGAAGGGCGCGTCGGAGGAGCTTATCGAGGAAGTCCGGGTGAAGATCGGGGATTGGCTGGTTACCCATATCAAGGGCCAGGATCTGAAACTGGCCGCTTACATAAAATCGCAGCCCAACAAGGCCTAACCCGGATAAAAGGCCGGCGGTCCGATGGGCAGGAAAACTTGTCCGGCAGGCTTCCTTAACGCGGCGTCCGCAGGTTTTGGGGAAACCATGTTTCAACGAAACCTTGGATTTAAACGCAAAAACGGGCCTTGGGGCGGTTTTTTGCGGAGCCGGCAAAAGCCGGCCGGGTTTCGCCGTTGGTTAAAATAAGAGACTTGTTCGGAAACAGCGGTTTCCGAACAAATTCAGCTCAAAAACCGCAATTTCACAGCCGGATGACCACGGGTTTGTTGGCGGGAAATTGCAAGACTTTATGGGGTTTAAAGGTTGACATGAATTCTCCAAGAAACAACATTGTCCGAATCGGTATATTCTATGACGGTTATTATTTTTATAAGGTGAGTAACTACTATAAATACGAACATACCAGGAAGGCCCGGATAAGCATTTCGGGCTTACATGATTTTATCCGCGAGGAAATCGCGTCGTTCATGCAAATAGACGATATCCGGCATTGTCAAATCATAGACGCCCACTATTTTAAAGGCCGCAGTTCCGCAAAAGAAATGGGAGAAAAGGTACAAAGCGAACGGGTGTTCGAGGATATCCTGATGCGGGAGAATATCGTGAACCATTATCTTCCGTTACGGTATGGCGAAAATAACACCTGGCAGGAAAAGGGCATCGACGTCTGGCTTGCCCTGGAAGCCTACGAATTGGCAATCTATAAACGGTTCGATGTACTGGTCCTGGTGGCCGGAGACGGCGATTATGTTCCCCTGGTCAGAAAACTCAATACCCTGGGCACCCAGGTCATGCTGATATGTTGGGACTATAGTTATGTTAACGAGAACGGAACCGTCACCGAAACCCGGACATCCCGCCAATTATTGGAAGAAGTCCTGTATCCCATCGTGATGAACGAACGGATAGACCGTCAGCCTTCAACGGACAGCGTCAATGAGTTATTTGTACGGGAAAGAAGAGAATATGGCACCGAAGCCATCGGGAATATCATACCGCTTAAAGAGGAGCCGGGAGTCCCCGAAGATAACTATCAAGTATCCACCATAATCAGCATTAAAGAGGGGTTTGGATTTATTAAAGACGAAAAAATAAACAACGTCTTTTTTTATTACGATACCCTGACCAATAAGGATTTTGACGAGCTGGAAGTCGGGATGAAAGTAAAATATCTCTGCGAAGAAGATGAGGAACGGAGCAAACGGGACGACGCCCCCCGTTACCGGGCCTATAAAGTGACGGTCATGGACTAAAAAGTCCTTCATGTCGGCGGAACGGCCGCGAAAGGAGGGGGCCCAATTATAAGACCCTTGCCTGGCGCTTTCATATTACGGCTCGTTAAATCCGGAAAAAGTATCGGGGAGGCCTTTAATACCCCGCGGCATCTTTGGTTTGCGCGCTGCTTCGCGGCTCGTCAGGCTGAGCGCCGGAGGGGCCGCATGAAGCCTTGCCCAGCCGGGCAGCCTGCGGCGCTTGTGGACTTTTTGTGTAACGGGGCAACCGCCCGCGTAAAAAATCCCGATTATCAGGGCCGCTTCAGCGCGCGACCTGTGAGCACCCTTCCAAAAAAGCGCTTACCATACCGCCGATCCGGCTTAAGGCCTCCGCTTCCGGCGGGGAAAACCGGTTCAGCCGGGGGCTGTCCACATCCAGGACGCCGTACACCCCGCCGCCCTTAAAAAGGGGGATCACGATCTCCGCGTTGGAATTGGAGTCGCAGGCGATATGGCCCGGGAATTCATGGACATTGGGGACGATTACCGGCTTGCCGGCCGCCGCCGCTTTGCCGCATACCCCCTTCCCTTCCGCTATCCGGGTACAGGCGGGGAGGCCCTGAAAGGGCCCCAGCACCAGCTCTGTCCCCTGGAGGAGGTAAAACCCCGCCCAATTGATGTCCGTGAGGTACGCCATGATAACCGCGGAAACATTGGCCAGTACCGCTATCAGGTCGGTTTCGCCGGCAATCACGGCCTGCGCCACCTCAACCATCAGGTCAAGGTCTGTGTCCTGCCCCTTTTGTATAGTAACCATAACACCCCCGAATAAGCGATCCCCCCGCCGGATTTCAAAAAAGTTCCTCTCTAGAGCCTTTCCCAAAACCCGGTTGCTTTCGGGAAAGGCTTTGGAAAAAACGGCCCAAAGCCCGTTTTTTCCTCTAAATCTAAGGTTGCTTTCCCAAAAGCTGAAGTTTTGGGAAAGCCTC
>JAISPH010000003.1 GCA_031275035.1 Treponema sp. | reverse complement strand
GCCCTTGCGGCTATGCCCTCCGTGACGGGGACGGCAACCCCCTCCCCAACCCCCCGGCAGCCGTTTTCGCTAACGGCAGCCAATGCCTCATAACCCCCCTCCGCGCCGGAGACTGTTTTGTCCGGGTTTCCCACCCCGCGGCCCTTTACCCCCTGGACGTTCTGGTCAGGGTCGTCGAACAGATAGACACCGTTTACATCGAACCCTCCCAGTCCATGATCTCACTGGGCGGCGCCAACGCACAGACCCTTTCCCTCTCCCTCCAAAACCTTCCCCCCGGCGTTTCCGCCAGTTCCCGGGACTACTCCTGGGATTTCCCACCGGATGCCGCAGGGTATATTGACTGGCACATTTACGGCGGGGACGGGGAAGGAAAAGGCGACACCGCCTGGCTTGCCGGAAAAAAGCGGGGAACCCTGCGGATCACCGTGTCCCATCCCCTGGCCTCCCAAAAACGGGAGATCCTGGTGGCCGTCCGGGACACGGAAGAAGACGCCGCCAGAGCCTCCACCTATATTTCCACCAGCCAGAATTATGTCCGTACCCGCGCCGGGGATGAAAATACCTCCCTCTCCATCTATATCAATAACGCCCTTCCGGGGGACGAGAACGATTTGTCCTGGACTATCGACAGCAGGGCAGCCGACGGGAGCGGCGATCCGGTCATCGCCTATATCGCCGGAACCGGGAAAGAAACCGCCGCGCGGTCGGCCATGTCCGCCGCTTCCGGTTACGCCCTTATCGCCCCCCTCCGGGAAGGGACGGCCGTCATTACCGTTTCCCATCCCAAGGCCGTCTACGGCACCAAAATCCTGGTGGAAGTCGCCGCGGCGGATACGCCCCGGGAAAGTACTTTCGCCCTCTCTTCCGCCACCCCTTATATTACCCTCCAAAACGGCTCTTCCCGGGAAATCTCCGTGACCCTCCAAGGGCCGGGCAAAACCGACGCCGATACCGCCGCCATCCTCTGGGACTACCCCGGAACCGCCCTCTCCCTGGCGGCCAACGGAACCGACGCCCGGCTTACCGCCCTGGGAAGCGGAAGCTCCACCGAAACTATCACGGTAAGCCACCCCAAAGCCCCCCGCCCCCTGTCCATCGCCGTCCTCCGCTACGACTCAGGCGATCAGCTTGAGGCCGTAAAGCTCGTCTATACCGACACCCCCTACCATACCCTCCGGGAGGGCGAAACCGCCTCCCTTTCGGTCCATACAGTAAACCAGGCGCCGGACGACATTATCCAATGGAACGTTACTAAAGGCGGGGGGTCCGTCATCCTCTTTGAGCGGATTGACGCCTTGAACGCCCGGGTTACCGCCGCCGCCGCGGGGGAAGCCGAAGTGGAAGCAGCCCTCGCCGGCGCCCCGGAAAAAGCGTCCTTCTCCGTCACGGTTTTGAAAAACGGCGTGGCAGACCCCGCCGCCCCCTGTTACCTTACGACAAACCGGAACGTGGTAACTCTTGAAGCGGGGGGCGAGGATACCCTTCCGGTTATCCCGGTCAACATCGCCGAAAGCGTCCATGACGCCTTCTCCTGGACGGTTTCCGATCCTTCCCTTCTCGAAATCATTCCCAACGGCAAAACCGCCACGGTACGTTCCGTCGCCGGAGGGGGAAAGGCCACGGTTACCGTGACCCACCCCCTGTCCGCCAATACCCTGGAAATCCATGTCCATATCGGCGGCGAGTACGAATACCGCAATACCGACCTGGCCTATATCTCCACCCCCGCCGATACCCTCCTCCTCCGTACAGGGGACGCGGACACCCTCTTCCAGGCCGTGCTTGCACACACCGAATCCTCCGCCCTTTCCACTTCAGGCTTTTCCTTCCGTATCGCCGATACCGGTATCGCCAACATCTCCTGGTCAAGCCTCTCCAACGGCTGTTTCATCTCCCCCGTATCCCCCGGCCAGACCGTCTTAACCGTTTCCCATACCGAAGCGCTATACGACAAAGAAGTCCTGATAATCGTGGACCGCCCCCGGGGCGATTCCGGGGAAGTCCCCTATATCTCCACAACCGGGAACGTTATCACCGTTATTGCCGGGGATTACGCCGCCGCCACCGTGACCCTCGCCAACGCCCAATCCCCTGACCCCGCCTCCTGGAACTGGCAGTGCCATGACACCAGGATCGCCCGGGTAACGGCAAACAACGGGACGACCGCCATGATACAGGGCAACGACCCCGGTACCACCTTCGTCACCGTGAGCAACCCCGCCTCCCCTTATCCCCTGAAACTTATCGTTATCTGCCTCGATTCGGCCATGGCACAGGCTAAACCCTGGATTAAAACCGACGCCAATATCATCACCGTGAAAGCGGGGACTGCCAAAACCCTCTCCGCGGAAATGGCCGGAGGAAACCCGGCCGATAACGCCCTGTTCCTCTGGTCCTCTTCGGACGCCTCAAAGGTTCTCGTGTCCGCAACGGGCGCTTCCGCCTCGGTCCGGGGAATAACGGCGGGCACCGCCTATGTTACCGTCCGTAACAGCCGCTACCCGGACACTTACACGAAAACGGTTCTGGTTCTGGTGGAAGACGGCATTAAAGACGAATGTTACATCGCCGTAAACCAGCGGATAGTAAAACTCAAACCCGACGCGAAAGACCAGGTAACCCTCAAGGCAACCCTCGTGGGAGGGGAAGTCCTTGACCCGGAAGGCTTCGTGTGGTGGGCCGACGATTACCATATCCTAAACACCACCTTCCTTACCGACACCGCACGGATTGAACCTTCAGGCGTTTCAGGGATCACCACCGTCCATGTCAAACACCCCAAGGCGCTGGAAACGGCGGATATTGTCGTCATAGTCAGCGCCTTTGAATCCTTCGCCTTTGACACGAATTCCAAAACCGTCAAAAAAGGTTCCCTGGCTTTCATTCCCCTGCGCGTCCCCCCTTCCGCGGAGAAAACCCGTGTGGAATACTCCGCCGCCGACCCTTCCGTCTGCGCCGTTACCGGCAGCGATTCCGTCGCCATGATCGCCGGTCTCAGGGACGGCTATACCACCGTCACCGCTACCCTGAAAGCCGGCACCACGGTTATCGCCACCGCCGGCATGGCCGTCATCGTGTCCCCGGCCGCCGAAAACCAGGCAAGGATCACCACCAAATCCACCGTCCTTAATATGGAAAGGGGAACCAGCCTCACCGTCGAAGCCGCCCTCCAGGGAGCCGGTATCGGCCCCACCGACGGCTACGATATTTCCTGGAACTCCAGCGACCCCGGCATTTTAAGCCTCCTGGCCACCGAGCAGAATATTACCAGGGGCAGTTCCGCCTATGTCACCGCCAAGGCCCCCGGCGAAGCCGTGCTTACCCTCAGCCACCCCAAATGCGATACCTCCCTTGATATTTGGGTCCTTATCCCCGCCGGAAACGAAGTGTCCATTATCCTCGATCAGACCTACATCGAGCTTTACAAGGACGACGGCGCCGTTTCCGTCAGCGCCACCCTCCTTAACGGCTCCCCCGCCGATTACGCCTCCGTCACCTGGACCGCCCCGAAAGTCGGCGGCCAGATCATCATCTCCGTCTCCAAAGCCAACGGCAAAACCTGCAACATCGTTCCCCGCAACACCGGTAATACCACCCTCCGCGCCCAGCTTCCCAACGGCAAATACGCCGATTGCGTCGTCTCCGTCTCTTCCGCCGCCGAAATTACCCTGGACACCCAGACCGTCCATGTAAACCCCGGCTATACCCAAACCGTCCGCTACCACACCAACCCGGAGGCCGCCCAGGTAACCTGGATTGCCCAGTCTAACGGCTCCACCGACGCCTCCGAGTATTTCTCCTTCCAGGTGAACGAGGCGGCAAAAACCATCTCCGTTACCGGCCTGAAACTCGGCAGCGGCTTGCTCAACGCTTATTTCGTGGGAACCTCCGGCAGCGCCACCACCCGCATCCAGATCTACGTCGAGTACACCTACGAGTTCGAGCTGAAAACATCCGGGATTATCACCGGCGAGCCCAGAAACGCCAATACCTTCTCCATCCCCTTCCGCGTGTTCCCCGCGGACCTCGAGATTTCCGCCCAGGTCTCCGACCCCTCAAAACTTGAAGTAAAATCCGTATCCCTGAACAAAATCACCGGGGAAGGCAGCGTTGAAGTTACCCCCCTGGGGGAGAAAAACGGCCTCTTCGTCACCATCAGCGCCACCAATCCCCGGGACCGGATCAATACCCCCATCATCAGGACCCAGTACATTAACCTCCGCTACCGGAACCTCACCATAAACCCCGTTTTCGATTTCGAGGCCGGTTCCTTCTCGAATTACGACAGGGGGGCCAACACCCTTTTCCTGGGAGACGGGGAACAGGCGCTGTTCCATCTTAAAGTCCTTGAGGAAAATACGGTCCTTGAAAACCTTCAGGTCTTCTGGCAGAGCGTCAGCGGTTCCTCGGCGGACAATACCGCCGCCGAAAGCGGCGGGGCCGTTACCCTCGCCAGGGAAAACAGCGCCGCCCCCTCCGGCGAACAGTTATGGCGCATAGGCCATAACAGCGATTACCTTTCCGCGGATCCTTACTACCTGATAAGCCGGAATCTCAAATACCGGGTGTGGAAAACCACTTACGGCGGGAGCATTTACACAGTCCAGGTTCCCTATGAAACCACCGACGACAGCGGCTCTACGTCCGTCAATTACAGAACCGAATACCGCTCCACCCAGACGCAAACGGACAGCCCCGTGGAAATACGTACCGCCGACCCGAACACCGGCATCACCCGCTGGTATGTCTATACCAGGGACTGGTGGGATCTGCTCAATCATAAAGAACGCGCCTATATCGGCCTTGACATCGCCTCCCCCGTCATGGCACAGGCCCTCACCAGAGACTTTGACGGGGAGGAAAAAAAATGGGTTTCCAATCAAACCAGGGTAATCTCCCAGACGGCCGATGACGAAAGCGGGACCGTCCTGGCCTCCTACCGGACGGGCGAAATATATTACTGCGAGGTTTTCTACGATCCGGTTTCCCCTTACGTCCTGCGGAAATCAACTTTTGAAGCCAATCCCAACTACTACCGCCCGGAAATGTCCGGCCACGAATACGACTGGGGCGAATGGTGGAGCAGTTCCAATTCCTGGGACGTGGTTTTTGGGGCCGCCCGGTTCCATAAGTACGCCACCCCCACCCCCAGCAAAAACTCCGCCGTCATCAGAACCTTTTACGGGCAAATTAAGCTTACCTATAGCCGTTTCGACGGGACTCCCGGGGAAAACGTCATCAACGTCCAAATCCAGAAGCGGGAGTGCGAAGCCTACAACAACGGAAAATGGAAGGAAGTCTCGCCGGGAAGATGGGAGATCCGGTAAAGCGCCTGATCCTTAAGGCGCGGGAAGCGGGCGTTTTTCAAAAGGCCCCTTCCCGCCGTATTTTCCGGATTAAACGGAAACACCGCAGAATGACGCCAGGCCCGGTGGAAATACCAGGCGGTTTTGCCGGCCCGGGATACTGAAATAATTGCCATGTGCAAGTCCATTGGGTAACCGGGTTTTACTTCTCCCTCAATTGCTCAGTAAAGCTTTTTCCTGAATTTTTCTTCGATTTCCAGTTGCATGGCTTCATACGCGGTCTTTGGAATCTTTAAGGAAGGATGATCGAGGAAATCCTCGATATCGCATAAAAAATAAAAATATTTATCTTCAGGAAGGATAATTTTTTGTTCCTCAAGCCATTTCTCCAGGCTGTTTACCGTCTTATCAATTATCCCGCTTTTTTCTCTTTTAGTCATCCGGCATTTTCTACCGCCCATTTCTATAATTTCGACAGGCTCAGACCAGATATCACCATACACATCATGTTCCGCCTGTTCCGCTTCCGCCTCGGCTTTCTTTCTTTCATCTTTGTTTGTAATTCTTACATTGTTCTTGTTTTGAAGCGCGTGTACCATTTCATGCAGTAATATTTTATCAGTTTCTATACTGCCTTCTTTATATGCTTCTTCACGTATATATATGTCATTACCTATGGTAACAGCAAATGCCGCAAGAAGACTGAGCATTCCCTGATTGTCACCGCTTCTATGTATGGTAACACTTGGCAGATCCGCGTCAAGCTCCCTTTCAAGCTTGCTTTTAACGGCGGCATCCAGGGGGTGCTTTATTTCGGGCTTTCCGGTAAAAACAGGAACGCCTTCACTCGCCCCTCCTTTTACCGCATACGGGATTTTCCTGTAATGCTTACTTAAGTAGCTAACGGCGTAATGGCCCGGTTGCTACGGAGGCTCCCCGAAGCATATACCTGTTATGCGCCGGTGTTCCCTGCTCCATATCTGTTACCCATTTTCAAGTTTTACGGCTCATCCCATACTTTATACCAGCTTCCAAAATCGAAAAAAGAGCAGGCTTCGGTTATATAACCATCATTGTCTTCAAAAAGATGTATTGAAAAATTATAATTCCCTCCAAAAGGCTTTGTCGCGCTGACTGACCCAATTTCATGCTGGTTTTCAATCAAAACGGCGCGAAAAAAATCATGCGTCAAAGTCCACAATCCATAACCGGTTGCCCTTCCCTGTGAATACGAATTCCAATTGCCTTTAACCAGATAAATGCCGTTCCCAAATATTATCATATCACCTTTATCTTCGGGATCCTTATGCCGAAATGATATTCCCTCTGCAGGCACAGCCCCAAAATATCTCCATCTTCCGACAAGTTCAGGATTTACCGTTACCGGATAATTTGATTCAATTATTTGAATCAGCCTTATGTTTTCCCTGTCCGTTTCTGACAATCTGTCATCGGCATTTGTATATCGGCCTTCATACCATGAAAACTTTGAAAAATGATCCTGTAAATCCCTTGAAGCGAATAACTGCCCGTGTTTTGAATATATCGTGTTTCTCAAAATCCGCAATTCGGTTTTATTAAAATAGCATAACTGTTGTATTGTTATCTTTTCATCCAAGGATCTGATATTTCCATCGGCAACAACTCCATGTAATTCAATCTGCGAACCGGACTGGGGCCACAAGAAACTTCCCGCGAATAAAAATAATAAAGCCAAGCTTATTTTCATTTATAATCCCCCAGGCACGATATTTATTCTATTTTCACATTTTTTGCCAATTTGTCAATCTGTTTTACACTATTCTTTATATCAAATTTGTCATATAAACCATACTCTTTTAATTTCAATAAGATTATTCCTTTCAAATATTTTTTCCATAACGATAGTGAAATTATTATTATTTATCTGAACAACATCCTTTGATACGGCCGTCTGCGTTACAGCTCCTTATTTGATTATTCTCGAAATATAATCCATATTCCCATTTTGTGATATTATATGGTACCTGTCAAGCATTTTTCGTCTTTATTTCTAGAATATCGCATTTCGCATAACAGGATGTACACGCTTCGGGTACCAAAGCGCCCGGCGGGTTCCGTCCGGGCCGCGTCGTTCCCGCGTCTCACTCCATCCGCATTCCGGCCCGCCGCAAACCCGGGGTTTACTTTCCGGGCGGGCTGGAACATCGCATACGGCCGAAACGGTATGGGCGCTTTAGTATATTGACAGGGGTAAAATAGCGGTATATCATCTATAAACGGAGGGTATTATGGTTAACTGGCCCGCCGGTAAAAAGAGCATGGAAGAAGTCTCTCACGATCTTAATGAATCGCATATTTATCAGAGAGACGGGACATACGGCAATAAAAGGCGGGGAGGGGGCTATCCGGTCGGCGCAAACGGCGCATGGCACGCCGGGATTCACATTTATGCCGATGCGCCCATCTACCCGCTCATAGACGGGCAGCTGGCAGCCTGCCGGATAAGCGGCCGGTATGCCGAAATACACCGGCAAAAGAAAATAAACGCGGAAGAACTCCTGATATTAACCGGGGAAGAAAAAGAGCTGTATGAAAAAGACACAAGCCTGCCTTCCAACCGGCCGCATGAAATATTTAAGCTGAAGGACGAGAACTCCACGGAGGGCGTACCGGACAGTTTTGTTTTGATAAAACACGATGTACCGGTGGATCCGGACAATCAGGATGCAAAAAAGATCTGTTTTTTCACCCTCTACACATGGCTGCTGCCGTATCAGGAGATAGGCAAAATATTCGATTATTTCGGGGAAGAATACAAGCCTATTGCGGTTCCCAGCCCCGGCGAAGTAAGCGGCCGCTTTAAACTGCCCTTTTATATAAACTGCCGTTTTAAATTTTCAGGAACCGGGGATAAGGATAATGAGTTCAGGTGCGCCGAGATAGAGGGGGTTAAAGTATATGCCGGAAGCGAGTTGTTCACGGATGAAAACATACTAATGAAGAACGGGGAGGATGATATTAGCTGCATGTTTATGAATGATGAACGCTCTACTACTGATATTATTCAAAGCCCCAAGATAATAAAACGCAAATATGTTACCTTTGATAATGCCGGCGGTATTCAGTGGACAGTGCCGGAAGCGGCCGGGATTTACCGGGTCCGCGATGGCGCCGTATACCGGCTGGGTACAATCGGCGCCGGGAAGGAATTTAACCTTCTGGACAACGGACAGGCTCCGGCCAGGGACGGATGGAACAGGGACGGGAAATACGTCAAAATCAGAATCAGCGAAACGGCAATATCATCAAGCATAGAAGGCTGGCTTTACATGCCGGGGATTGACTTTGGAACATTGGCGAACAAAGATGCGGTTGACCGGGCAATACAGGGACTGGGGGATCGGAATATTTTTAGTAAATATACCTGCGAAAAGGCCGGACCGGGCCACACTGTTTTGAAGCCCGGGGGCACCACGTACACCCACTGTCCCTATGTCTTTGCGTCCGCCGATGATGATAATGGCTTGGCATACAAATTTGTAGCGTTTGAAGATTTTATTAAAAAGGGAGGAGGGGAATATTTAAACAGGCTCCATAATCTTTCGGGATTGGATGCTAATAACCCGGCAAAAATATTACCGCGGCGGGGGGCGGTGATTGGGCCGGCTGAAAAGCCGGAGGACAAACTGAAGTATGTCGTTGTTGTAAAAGGGGGCCGGGAAGATACTTTTTTATTCGATCCGGTCAATGGGGAATTCAGTCCCTATGTCTTTTATTACAATAATGAACCGGTAAGTTCATATTTTGTCGGGGAAGATTTTTTTGCCCGGTTAGAAAAGAAAGACAAAACCGGGATAAAAGCGTTCAAGGCGGGAAAAATGACCGAACTGAATCCCGGGGGCGAGGGCGGTACACAGGATTATATAGAAATACCCGGCAGCGGGAACCCCGGTTCGGCAGGAGATTTCTTAAAAGGAATAGGGTTTATTCCCTGCCGGCTGTTTTTACTGGACAGGTCAAACAGCGGGGAGAAGATAAGTTACGATATGTTTATTGAAGCCGCAAAGATAAAGCCCCGGCGTTACAGTTTGCGCGGAATAGTCAGCGAGCCGCCCGGGAACGGTTCGGAAACCGGGTTTATGGTGTATGACGAGGTACAGGCTAAAGACTCCGTTAAAGACTGCAATACCCGGAAGGTTCTGACAGACAGCATGGAATTTGAGTTGGCCGAACCCGAGGGGCTGCTGATAAATCCGGAGCCGGGTTTTTATAAGGTTAAGGATGCGGGCGGCACAAGCGACGCGGACGAGAGGGACGATGCGCATGTGGTGCGGTTTGTGCATATTAAAAAAATTGAGGACGTAAAAGCAAGAATGACCTTTAACGAGAAATACCGTTCCTTTGCCGCCGGCGGGGAGAGGGCGGTTAGGATCGGCGCCGGCACGGTTCTGGGGCTCCCCGCTCCCGTTCCCCATTCCCGGCAGGATTTTTTCTACGACCTGGCCCTTTTTTCCAAAGAGAACATACTTGAGGGGCATACCGGGTGGGGCAAAGATTTCATACAACTGGCGGAAGAGGACACCAACACCAGGGGGGATATTATTTGCGATATTGACATAAAATCCCTTATGGAAAGCCGGATAGGGGAAGCGATAGAAGACGCGGAATTGGTCAAATACAAACGGCGGATAGCCTGCAAACACCCCCTTGAGTTTGATAAAACGAAATACGACAACGCTAAGGCCAGGCTGCATTTTTCCGGTTTTGACCAGGATCACCAGCGGGTACTGCTGGAAACGGTAGAAGCGACGGATGTCTGGGAATTTATTAAAAACATCGAAGGCATAAAACCCGGCGAAAACAATCTGTGGTTTCTGCATCCGGCCTATTTTTTGGATCAACTGGACAAGGTTAACCCGCGCCTGCTGGCTGTAGGTAATCTGATTAAGGCGCAGGATCTGGTAATGAGCGCGGGGCAATCCCAGCCCCGTACCGAGGGATCGTACAACTATAAAGCAGGACGGCCGTGGGCCACCTGGTGCAATCAGGCTACATTCGACGTGCTGGAGGCGCCGGGGTTTCATACAGCGGGATTATACAAGGAAGGCAGAAGGGATAAGACAAATGCCAACCATGCGGCCAGGAGACTTGCGGAAATGGCGAAACCCGGGGGAAGCTTAAAAGAACTGGAACCCAAAGAAGCCCAGGAAAAGGCCAATGAGGGCTGGACCGTTGCCGCCGCCTGGGAGAACAAGGCGGCCGGTGAATCGGGGCATATGGCGACGGTGAGGCCCGGGTATAACGACTTTCAAACAAGTGAAGGCCCGCGGCTGGCTAACGTTGGAGGTACGGTCGGCGTAAAACCTTCCAGGGAAGGGTTTTACTTAATAAATATAAAACAGATATGCTATTATTATGATCCAAACCAAACTTTTACCTTTGATACATCAAAGATAAAGTGTATACAATAGGAGGGTTAATCATGAGGAAAGAATGGCTTGTTTTATTTCTGGTTTTTTCCGTAAGCCGGCTGTTTGGGGAGGGCCTTTCAAACCGGGAGCAGGAACAGTTGGAGAGCTATTTTCCCGGACACGAGATTGTGTCGCAGACGGAAGGGAATTTTACCGGTTCCGGTTACCGGGAGGTATTGTGCCTGTACCATGACACCCAAAGGCGAGGTGTCTCGAAGATAGGTAAAGCCGTTTGTTTTGTCATTCCCGGAGGCGATAGGGGGAGTATAAAACCCTATGAAATTCCGTATAGTTCCGGCGCATACTTATATGATTCATCCATTGTGATTTTGGAAGGTTTGGGCAAACGGATTGACTACAAAGGTTACCGGTTTGGATATGCCTGCGATTTAAACGGGAACGGCAGGGATGAAGTATACCTCCCTGGCTATGGCGGTAATGGAACCTTCCTACTCTTTTTTGAATACGATCCTGATACGGACCAATTTGAAAGTATTATTGAAAGCGGGAATTATCCTAATACATACATAGAAAAATACGATACGGAATCCGGGCTGCTCATTTTAAAAGACTCCAGGAGGGACTGGCCCCCTTTCACGCGCCTGCGCTGGGACGAAGGTACAAAAATGTATGTGGAAGTGGAAACGGAAGCCGAATAGGACCCGGTTCCCCGGATAGCGAACGGCAAGCGCGGTTATTATGGCGGGGCTTATGATCCAAACCAAACTTTTGTCTTACATGGAAGGGGAAGATTTACAGGAATGAATATTACAAATCATTTTTTGTTTTGTATTGATTTAGGATATATTTTCCATAATTAAATAATTGCAATTTTATTGAGGTGAAATGTCAATAGTGCCTTGCGGTAATTTTTCAGACAATTATTTAATAATCACTTGATTTGCGAAACAATGGATAGACCAATTTAATACAGGCAGCAATTACGATTGAAAAAATGTTAATAATTATTGCCCACTTAAATACTGTTTTGAGTATATTTATATTATTGTTATTAAGGTATATTTTCGATATATATACAACCGCAATAAATAATAATTGCGCTATAATTACTAAATATGTTTTTGGAAATAAAATAATCGAAATAATTGTTCCCGCAAAGGTTGGCATTATAAATAATAATCCAAACAGAAGAAGAACCATTAGATCGAAATGTTGAACCTGTAAGACGGAAAATATCCCGAAATGTAATAACGTTATAAGAAAAACGGCAACAAAATTTTTACACAAATTTTCGTTCTCCTTCATGTTCTTGCCTTGTCAGGCCGGCGTGAATTCTTCATCATCAAAACAGATATGCTTTACCCGGCAGTCGCGCAACAGACCGGTATCACCCAGTTCTTCCAGTCCGTCTAAAATCATTTGCACAGTCAGTTTTTCGGCATTTCCTGCTGTTCTTTCAAAGAGTTTTATGCCAAATTCAATAGTCTTTTGATCAGGTATAGAATCATATTTTCGCGGACCTGTAACGGTTTCATCGTGAACTTTATGCCCCGGGAAATCACTGGCCAGCTGTGCCAGCCCCGCTCCGTTAAAAAGTTCTGCGTCCGCAAAACCGCCAACTTTGCCGACATATCCATAATGGATATTGGACCATATATCAAAATAGTAATCATAATCCTTATATTTATGATGGAACCTTTGATGAGGAGTATCACCTTTTCTCAGAGGCCGCAGGACAGCAAAATCTTCTAAATGGCAATCCCCTCTCTCTCCACAAATATCCGGTTTGTGATCCCATACACGCCCCGGGCCAACTTGAAGCGCCCATGAAGCAAGGGATTCAGTTTTCATGGGTTTTGGTGGTCCTATTAACATTTGCCGCATGGGAAGTAATTTATTATATTCCTTAAGCCTGCCTTCAAAGTCATTAAAATAATAGATGCTTTTAATTATTTCGCTGTTAGAATTCCGTTGTATTTCACCTAGAATATATTTCGCAACTTCTTCGATGCCGTCAGGTGAATGATAACACATTGGCCAGGACAATATAATTTCTTGTCCCATTTGATTGGTTATATTCTTTTCTTCACTATTGCTTCGATTCAAAACAGAATCATGATTGGAAATAGCATACTTTGATACAAAAAAATAATATGTTCCCGGCATTATTGGAGCAATAATTTGTCGATGCGTTGATTTAGTTAATTTACCGTTGTCGTCAGCAAAATAAGCCTCCGTGTATCTTTGCCCGCCCATGTGGAAGCGGTCTATAGAGTATATGTATTTATTCTTTATAAGCCGTCTTTGTTTTACATGAAAAGAATTAAAAAACCCTTCTTCATAAAATGTCGGACACACCCCTATTGCCATAACTCTACCCTCCTAATAAATTACCCGGATAATTCAGTGTAAGACATATCTTCAAAAAGAAAATATGCTTCATTCTCCGATCCTAAATCTATTTTTAATGAATACCGTAAATCCTTATTAATTCTATCATATTCAAGCGTTATTTTATGATCACCGCTGATTTTATCATCTTTTACAATAAGTTCTTTATAATAAGACCGCGCTTCATCGGTACTGAACAGTATATATTTGTCCTCGAATGAAGAAACATCCCGCGGATCGATTTCTAATTCCACCTGAATGGTAGTATGTAACATAAAAACAATTTTCCGGCACATTCTTGTTATTTTTATTCCCTTCCGAAAATCAGAAAGCCGTACATCCAAGACCACTTCATCACCAATTTTTGAATTCTCAAGTTCCCTGTCAATATCTTTCTGTTCCATTATCATAACATTCTCCATGTTCCATTATTTGTAACTTCTATTCAAGCACATAGGAATTCTGCCCGAATTCCTGCGATAAACAGTACGGTTTTCTATTTAAACGTAAAGTCTTCAGTCCCTAACCGCCTAAAGCAGCCCCAAAAAGGGGCAACCGAACAGCTGCCGTTGTTTATAATAATTTATATCTTCAATGTCAAGGTATACTCTGAAAAAACTTTAAGCCAAATTACTCCTCTTGTCCTATATGTTCGCCCCGCGCCCCGGCCGGAGACGCCGCCCGGCAAGGATAATCCCGCCTGTATTCCCTGTTTAGTAAAATAAGGTTCCCCTTGCTCGCCGCAGATTTCAAATTATGGAAATTATCCAGGAGGCAGCCTACCTTCTGCCAGAATAAGGTGCCGTAGGTATAGACTTTTTCCCCGCCCTCCTGCTCCAGGTTCCAGTAGACGTTGCGCAGTATGTCCACCCGGCGGCCTGTCGCCCGGTAGATGACGCCGACCTGCTGTTTCACGTTGGGGAGGCTTACGGCAGGGTAGTTCCGCAGTTCCCCGCTGCTCCTCACGATATAGGCGCGGCGGTGGTGGGGGTATTTGTAAAAGAGGATAACTACCCCGTCAAAGCGGATGAAGGTTCCCAGGTACTCCACGGTCTGTTTGTATTCGATTTTTCCCTTCGCGTAGAGGGTAAAGAAGGAATTCTTGGGTATATGCACGTTCAGCATGGCGATCTTATTTTCCCCCATCCGGTAATTTCATCAATATGGAATAATTTCCATATTGGTTAATGTGCGGGACGCCCTTACTTTGGGAGAGTACGTTGTACGTTTGGCCGGGTAAAAGCCGGCCAACCACTCCGAAAGCGAAAGTAAGAGGTTTCCCATGCCAGATTCCCCCAACCCTTCCCCCGGCGAACAGAACGCCCTTCCCGCCGACTTTTCCGGTGCCAGCCAAAACGACCTGGCGATTATCCGCGCCAAGTATGAACGCAAGCAGTTTATCGCCGCCCTTGACTCGGGCACCCTTTCCTGCCTCCCCGGGAAGAACGGATTCGCCGACACCCTGCCGGCCCGCAACGCGGTGAACAATACCACCTACCGCGGTTCCAGCCAGCTTTTACTGAAGATTTTCCAGAAGCTGAACGGGTTCCCCACGGCCGAATACTGCACCTTTGACCAGGTGGAGAAGGCCGCCGGTTTCACCGGCCAGAGAACCCGTCTCAAAAAGGGCTCGAAAGGCATTACCCTTAATTTCCGGATTGAAGGCGAACAGAAAAGCGTGAGGCTTTTCAACATCGCCCAGGTGAACAACCCCGAAGCGATCCGTTCCTACGCCGAATATCTTTCCCAAAACCGGGAAACTTATCTCAGGGAGAAATACGGGGAACAGTACAAGCCCGCGGGAAAACCGGCGAAGGGGCCGGCGCTTACCTGTTCCTCTTCCGACCCCGAAGTTTACCTGGGGCAGTACCTGGCCGCCGTGTCCCTGGAGCGGCCTTTCAGGGTTTCCCCCCAACAGGCGGCGGAATTCGCCCGGAAAACTAAAGACTTCATTTTCGAGCGCAACACCGAGGGGCACATAAATCCTTTTAACCTGAACCGTCTGGGAAGCAAGGCGTCAAGCTACTGCAAACAGATGATTCCGGAAATCACGAAACAACGATCCGGGGAAAACCGGCAAAAAAGCCCTTCGCCTGCCGCCGCCGATCCCTTTATGGAACGCTGACCCGCGATGCCGTCAGCGCCGGCAGGCGGCCTTTACGCGCCCCGCGCCGAAGGAGCCGCCCCATGAAAGCCTCGGTTGTCATGAAAGCCCTCAAGCCCTATTCCCCCGCGCAATGGCTTGCAGAATTGCAAACCCTGCTTGAAACAAGCTGCCGGAACCGCACCCTGCCTTACGCCCGGGAACTGCCCCTGCCCCATAACACCGATATAGTCCGCAATCATCATTGCGACGACATCAACACCCAAAAGATAGAACTCAAGGCGGCCGCTATCGGCGTAACACGGACCGCCTGGATATTCGGGGCGGACGCCGAATTCCTGGGCCTCCGGCTGCGGGAACCGG
>JAISPH010000232.1 GCA_031275035.1 Treponema sp. | reverse complement strand
TCAAGTTCCCCGCAATCCGGTATGGTGTGGTATAAATCAGGTTCAACGATGATTGCTTCTTTCAGAGCGTGGGTTTGATAGATCACCAAAATCTCCCGTACCGGATAATCCCGCAGGGGGAAAATATAGTCCCCATAGAAGGGGAGGAATTCAAACCGCTTCTTGCGTAAAAGCCGCCGTTTACAGTATTGTTCGATGGTATAAGTGGCGGTGATAAGGCAGAAAGCCGCCAGGGATGGCGGCTGAAATGAATTTGCTGAGTTTTTGCCATGCAAAAATTCATGGCCTGGATTTCGCACGGACGTGAAATCCAGGCCATCCTCCCGGTCATCTATGCCGAGGATGGCCTTGAAGTCGGCTAGGGGTACAAGGGTATTATGCAGGGCTTGTCCGTTATCCATAGGGCAAGTCTACCGCCCGGATTAACCGCCGTGAATGTATAAATTGTCATGTTTTTAAAGGAATTTGCGTTATTTCTTTGATACAACCGGTAATAGAAATCCCCAACAGTCAGGAATCAATAGACGAAATAACGCTGGAAAGACGGCATAGCCTGCCGGATGGAGGGGGATAATCTTTACCACCGGACGCCCAGTAGTGTAGGCAAACCAGTGAGCCTGTTTTTCTAAATAAGGTAACACAGCGTGGAACATAGAAAAATCATAATTACAGAAAAAGGCGTTAGGCCCCTAGCCCGCCGCCTTTGAAGCCTTTTTTTGACTTGAACATAAAAAATAGTTCCGTGATTCTTTTGTACCGTATTGTTTTACATCATCGGGAGGTTCGGCATAACGAATTTCAAATTTCATAGTTTCTCTCTCCTAAAAGCCTAATTCCTCATTAATAATAACGAGGGTATATTTACCGGAAAATTTCTGTGCGTTATACGTGATAAGAAGCTGGTTGCACATCCGCGCCGGAATATTGCAGTCCGTACAAAACCCGGTTTCGGCGCAGGGTGTTTGGTGGCAGTTCCGTTTGCAGTTCATGAGGGCGATACGGTGAACCCGCGCTACCGCCTCCTCCAGGGTATCCACCAGTTTGTTCACCCCGGCAATCACTACAATATGCCGGGGACCGTAGGCCATTGCCGCAACCCTGCTACCGGAACAGTCGATGTTCACCATTTCGCCGTTCATGGTTAAAGCGTTCGCCCCGGTGATGAAATAATCCGCCATAAGACTGTCCCGGCACATTTCAAAATGATCCACGCAGTTATACCGATCAAATAAACGATAGCTGCCGTTTCTCAATACCGGTAATATGTCTAGGGCGTTCAGCGTTTCACTTCCCCCAAGCCCTACCGACACACCCTTGGGCAGTATGGTTTCAAAGAGAATTTTCTTTGCCGCATCCAAGGTTTCTGTATAATTGGTTGCCCAGCCCTTTTCCGCAAAAGTCCGACTGGCGGCTTTTCCCCGCTTCTCCCCAAACCACTTCTTGTATTGATTTTCCATGATGCCACCGTCCAAATTACCAAATTAAAAAATCTTTCCCCAGTAGGCGGAGGACGGCCTCAACAAAAAAATAATCCCCATAGATTATGGGAACTTCCGTATCATCCGGTCCGCCGTGGTAAGAACCGGTCCCTTTACCAATGATACCGTCGGTTTCCATATTCCAATCGGCGAACCTTGTTTCAGCGGAACGCAGTATGTTAAGCGCCGCGTTGGTGTAAAGCGGTTTTTCATATTCCCCAACATGGCGGGCTATTTCCAAAAGGCCGCAGGACGTAATCATAGCTACGGTGGAATCGTACTTAACCGGTTTGGCGGGAGCACGGAAATCAACCAGGGGAAGCCAATCGTTCAGCGCAAAGTTGGCAACCGCATAATGGGCAACTGATTTGGACACATCCAAATATTCTTTCTGTCCGGTATGAAAAAAACTCAACGCAAAACCGTAAACCGCCCAACCCTGTCCCCGGCTCCAGGAAGAACCGGCAGCATAACCCTGACCTCCGGGCATTTCAAGACATTCGCCTGTGTCGGGGGAAAGAACCGCAATGTGATTACAGCTTCCATCGGGACGCACTAGGAGCTTTGCCGCCGTATCGGCGTGATTTTGGGCTATATACGTGAAACGGGGATCCGCCAGTTCCTTAGCCGCCCAATAGAGCAGGGGAATATTCATCAGGCAGTCAATGATGATCCAGCCAGTACGATCTGCGTTCCAGGCGCGGATAAATTTACCCGCCGGGTTATAGCGGCCCGCCAGGAGGTTTGCGGCGTGTAATCCGCGTTTACGGGAATCCCTATTCCCCGTAAGACGGTAATTTGCCACTGCCGAATGAAGCCACATAAAACCAACATCGTGGTGCAGCCCTTCCCAGCCTTCCAGCGCTTCATCCAGCCGTTCTTCCACCGCTTCGGCGGTTCTACGGAAATCTTCATTTTTCGTTGCATGGTACATCTGCCACAGCAAACCCGGCCAGAAACCGTTAGTCCACCAATAGATACCGTCAGGCGTGTCAAGATCATGGTAATGGCCGTTTTTGGAAATATAGGGGATACTATTTCCCAGCCGCGAACACTCCGCAGTCAATTTGATTCCGATCTTTTCAAAAATTCCTTCCGCCCATTCCTTTTCGGTATCCGTTAAATGGCAGTTCGTTTTTTCTCCCATATTATCTTACATCTCCTGATAGGCAAAAAAATTAAAATCCGCGAAAGCTGAACGGTCATCCAAATCCTGGCAGCAAATTCCGACAAACGCACCGGTAAACGCAAGGCCGTTTTTTTCAATGTAGTCATCCGAAAGATGATCCGCGGGAAGCATTTCTCCAAGGGACTGCCATTCCATATTGTCAATAGAATAAAAAAACCGAAGTGTTTCTTTATGTACCTCTACAGCCAAATACAAGGGAGTTTCAGAAGGAACGGCAATGCCCTCAACCGCATAGGTAAGTTTCTTGTTATCACATATTAATATGTTCAAGAAAGGGTTGTCTTTTTCCCCGGTAAGATGGGCGTACATCCAGTTTTCGGTATTATACATACACACAAGTCCCGCCATCTGCTGGAATGATTTCGGCGTAAATTCCATCACGGTCTCCACCCGGAAATGGACGCTCTGCCAGCGGGTAGCGGCCAAAGCCTGACAATGCAAAGACGCAAGGCTCTCCCGTCCGTACAGCCTGAGCCAGCCGGGGCGTTTGGTCAAGGACATGGCGTCATCCAAAGGACCGCGCAGGGTCTGAAACCAGTCTGGCAACAGGGTTTCATCAAAATCAGTCCGTTTACTGTGATCGGTTTTTTGTATGGTTGAGCGGTCTGCCGTTATTGCTACTTCCAAAAAAGGTTCGTTGCCGCCACCGGCCAGCCGGGGCCATCCGTCCGCCCATTCAATCCTTTGCAAAGCTGTTTCCCGCCCCAGGGGACAATTTCCCCGCATGGTCAGCGGACGGGCGCAGATATGCGTAATGTACCAGTCGCCGCCTTTATGAAGAAAACTCGCGTGTCCGGCCTTTTGCAGGGGGTTGTCAGGATATGGCGCCGAGGTAAGCAGCGGATGATACGGCGAAATTTCATAAGGCCCCCATACCGATTGGGAACGCGCAACAACGGCGGCGTGTTGGAAGCCCGTGCCTCCGGCGGCGGTCAGCAGGTAATACCGGCCGTCTTTTTTCATAATCTGCGGCCCTTCGGCTACGCCCAGGCTGGTCACTTCAAATATCTTTTTTTGCTCACCGGTGAGTTTCATGTTTGCGGGGTCTAGTTCCTGCATCACGATTCCCGCAAAACCCGAATGGCCGGGCCGGTAATCCCAGAGCATATTTAAGAAAT
>JAISPH010000226.1 GCA_031275035.1 Treponema sp. | reverse complement strand
TTTTCGGCATCGTGGATCACCACCCCAAAACGGGTCTTCCCGGCTGCCCTTTCGCGGATATCAGGACCGAATACGGGTCCTGCGCCGCCCTGGCCGCCGGTTACTGGGAAGAGGCGGGCCTTACCCCCGACAGGGACGTGGCCACCGCCCTGCTCATGGGCATTGAAATGGACACGGATTTTCTCTCCCGGCGGGTGAGCAAGCCCGACATAGACGCCCTGCACCGGCTCTTTTTTATCGGCGACTGGGAATTCGGCACCCGGGTTATCAAGACCTCCCTTTCAAAAAAGGATATTCCCGCCTTTGAAAAAGCGGTGGCCAATTCCCGGATCCACGGGGAGCTGCTTTTTGCCCTGATCCCCCTGAACACCACCCAGGAAGTCATATCAATTTTGGCGGATTTTTTTCTGCGGTTCCGGGAGATTCTGGTAACCGTGATCATTGAAAACCAGGGAACCTCCCGCCATGTTTCGGTCCGGTCCCGGGATACCGCCGTTTCCGCCGCGGCCCTTATCCGGGCGGCTCTGGAGGACATCGGCGAAGGGGGCGGCCACGACTACATGGCCGGGGGCCTTTTGAACCCCTCCGCCGCCGCCGGCGAAGACGAGCTGTTCCGGCGTTTTACCGCCGCCCTGGACGCCTTGGGGACGCGCTGAAAACTCGATGCTTTTTAATTTATAGAGGAGAAAAAATGAACAACAACTGTATCACCCTCAGCCTTAACAGCCGGGAAATAACCCTCATCGGAACCGCCCATGTGTCACGGGAAAGCATCAACGAAGTAAGCCGGGTTATCCGGGAAACAAAACCCAACGTGGTCTGCGTCGAACTGGATCAGGGGCGGTACAGTTCCATCTCCCAAAAGGAGAATTGGGAAAAGCTTGACGTGGTGAAGGTTTTTAAGGAAGGCAAGGGGTTTTTGCTCATCGCGAACCTGGTGCTCTCCGGTTTTCAACGGCGGATGGGAAACGAGCTGGGGGTCAAACCGGGGGAGGAAATGAAAACCGCCGTGGAAACCGCCGAAGAACTGGGAATCCCCTACGCCCTCTGCGACCGGGAAGTCCAGATCACCCTCCGCCGGGCCTGGACCCGCTGCGGTTTCTGGAGCAAATGTAAGCTCCTGGCGTCCCTGTTGTCCAGCGCCTTTACCACGGAAAAATTAAGCGAGGCGGAAATAGAAAACCTGAAAAACCGCAGCGAGCTTGACGGGATGATGTCGGAACTGGCCGCCTACCTCCCCGGCGTCAAGGAGACCCTTATCGACGAACGGGACCGCTACCTGGCGGCAAAAATCTGGACCGCCGGTTCCCCCGCCGCCGGGGCGGAAAGCCCCTTCCGGACCGCGGCGGTGGTGGGCGCGGGGCACCTGCCGGGCCTCAAGGCCCATCTGGAACAGATAGCCGCGGGAAAGGAAACCGCGGAAACCGCGGATTTGGATACCGTCCCCCCGGCGGGCTTCCTCTCCAAGGCGGCAGGCTGGATCATCCCCCTCCTTATCGCGGCCCTGATTTTCCTGGGATTTTTCCGGTCCGGCGCGGAGGTAAGCTTTGCCATGCTCCGTAACTGGCTCCTCTGGAACGGTTCCCTGGCCGCCCTGGGAGCCCTGGCCGCCCTGGGCCATCCCCTTTCCATCATCGTTTCTTTTTTAGGCGCCCCCATCGCCACCTTGAACCCCTTTATCGGGGTGGGTTTTTTTTCCGGCATCATCGAAGCCTGGGTCCGTAAACCCCGGGTCTCGGACACTCAGACCATTTCCGAAGACATCTCAAGCCTGAGGGGGATCTACCGGAACCGCATCACCAAGGCCCTGCTGGTGTTTTTCCTCTCCACCCTGGGAGGGGCCGTCGGGAACTTCATCTCAATCCCCTCCCTGGCGGGGCTGCTGTTTAACTAGCAGGCCGCCCCGGGAAAGACTTTTGCCGGGAACGGCGGCGCCGCTTCCTGCCGCGGGGGTGTTTCCATTGTCGAACTGCCCTGCTTCATGGAGAAAGGTATCGGTATCCGGTTCAACAATCGTTATGGGAGAAGCAGGGCCGGCTTACCCGGTATCTGCAAAAAATACTTTAAGCCCCTGCGGCATGGACTCTTCAATGAGCCGGCCTACTTCCCCTTCATCCTGTTTCATGCCGTTTTTAAGCCAGTCATGGATCATGTCAATAGCTCCGTAGCAATGAAAAGAGATAGAGAAAAACAGATCATCGGGCAATAGGATTTTTCCGGTTTTGCCCAAGACAAATTTGCTCATAACTTTAACGCCCTGCCTGAATATACACTCCCGAAGGTTATTTATGTTTTGATCGTTTAAAGCGCTGGTGTAAAATTCGCTGTGCTCCCGCAGCAATTTCAAAAAACGGGCAGTCATCACGCCCCAGGGTTCTTTTCCTATATAGTTATTCAGGATTTCAACAAAATTTTTCCCGTAAAACCAATTAATCAACTGGTATTTATTATAAAAATGATAATAAAAGGCTTCGCGTTTGAGAGAACAGTTATTTGTAATATCGGTAACCGTGATTTTTTCAACCGGCTTCTTTTTGGCCAGTTCCAGCAGGGATTGGGCTAAAAGGAATTTGGTGTCCGGTTTTTGCATGGTTTCCTTAATTCTTGTCTTGATATTGTAAAGAACGAGCGATTTTCGTCTGGTATTATACCAGGGAATAGTTTGTCAAGCAAGTTTTTATACAGAATTTAGCGTTTGTCTGATTTTTTAACAGATAGCCAATAGTGTTTGTTTACGTACTCGCCGGATGGATTGTAACATTAACCGTAAACCCATAATTCAGTGAGAAGGAGTGGAGAGGTATGAAACACGCATGTTACAAGGAAACCAATAAGGATTACGAGAACCTGTTGAATCCCGGTTACATCGGGAAAATGAGGTTAAGAAACCGTTCCGTCATGCCGGCGATGGGCACTATCATGACCAATGCCGATCAGACGATCAGCGAAAATTTTCTTGAATACCATTTTGCCCGCGCCGCCGGTGAAATCGCGATGAATGTCATAGAAATCACCTCCGTGGAAGAAAGGGGCAAGGGTCAGCAGTGCTGCCCGGGTATCTGGCACGATAAATTTATCCCGGGTCTTGGACGGCTTGCCGGGGGAATCCATGAACGGGGCGGCCGCTGCTGCATACAGCTCCATCACGCCGGAAGGGGCACCGGAACCTATATCACCGGCGAGCGCCCGGTGGCCCCCTCTGAATTAAAGGCCGCGGGAATGAACGAAGTTCCAAGGGCCCTGGAGCATCATGAGGTTATTCAAATAATTGACGCCTTTGGGGACGGAGCAAAAAGGGCGCAGAAAGCCGGTTGTGATTGTGTGGAGATCCACGGCGGACATGGGTATCTGGTTTTTTCTTTCCTTTCCCCTTTATCCAACCAAAGAACGGATGAATTTGGCGGAAGCCTTGAAAACAGAGCGCGCTTTATGTTGGAAATTATCCGCAACATAAAGCAAAAATGCGGCAAGGATTATCCTGTCATTCCACGATTCAGTATTTCTGAGGAAAGACCCGGCGGCTGGACCAAATCGGACATGCTTAGGGTTGCAAAATGGGCCGAAGAAGCCGGCGCCGATGCTATCCATTCTACCACGGGCAGTTTCTATGATTTAGGCGGGGTTTATAAAGTTATATCCCCCATGTATATTCCCCACGGTTTCCTTCTTAATGATATCAGGGACCTGAAAAAGGCGGTGAATATCCCGGTTATTGCGGTGGGTGGAATAACTCCCGATCTTGCCGAAACCGCGCTTAATGAGGGCGGCGCGGATTTTGTTTCCTTCGGCAGGCAGTCCCTTGCGGACCCGGATTTCATGAAAAAATTACGTACCCATAAGGCCGGTGATATCCGTTATTGTATCCGCTGTAACAGTTGTATGATGCAGATCGAGGTCAATCAACAGCTCCGGTGCGCGGTCAATGCGGCTCTCGGCAGGGAAAAGGAGAGCGAAATAAGGCCCGCGGACGAGAAAAAAAATATACTGATAGCCGGGGCGGGTCCGGCAGGAATGGAAGCGGCTTTGATAGCCGGCCAACGGGGGCATAATGTCAAGCTCTACGAGAAATCAGGTGAATTGGGGGGCGGACAACTGCGGCTTGCCCTGAACATTAAGGGTAAAGACGATATTGAGAACACCATTGCGTATCACAAGAACACCATTGCGAAATACGATAACATAAAGGTGATACTGAACACAAAGGTTGATAGGAAGCTCATAGACGCGGAAGAACCGGACGCGGTTATCATAGCCACAGGGGGCAAACCAATTTCCCTGAAGGTTCCCGGCAGCGACAAGAAGCAGGTTGTTTCGGTGTTTGATTTGCTTTCCGGCAAGGCCAGCGCGGGAAACAGCGTAGTCGTTATAGGCGGCGGCTTAATCGGAGCGGAGGCTGCCCAGAGCCTTGCCGAAAAGGGGAAAAAGGTAACGATTGTTGAAATGGAATCAAGAATTGCGCGGACCATGGATCCCGCCACATTGTTCTGGGTGATAGAAAAACTGGGGGAGAAGAACGCGGAAATCCTGACAAACGCCACGGTAAAAGAAATTACTGATTCCGGGGTAGTAGTGGTTGATAAGGACGGCAAGAAAACAAACATTGCCGCCGATACGGTTGTCGTTGCGGTGGGCACAACACCCGATACGGATCTTGAAAATGAATTGGAAGGAATCAAAACAGACGTATACATCATAGGCGACGCCCTGGCGGCCCAAAAAATTATGCATGCAATTTCGGATGGCTTCCACTTGGCAAGAGCACTCTAACCATGAGAACCATCGGCGCGGTTGACGCTCGCCGTGATCGCCCATCCGGCGCCGATGGCCTTGTTTTTTTTAGAACCGAGAAAGAAGGTCATACACTGATGAGCAAAAAATCCCAATTAATGGGCAAGACCCCGTAATGTTCCTGTTTCAGGCCCGGCGCGCCCTCAAGCCCCATGGCGCCGCAGGC
>JAISPH010000170.1 GCA_031275035.1 Treponema sp. | reverse complement strand
GCTGACCTCAATGACGGCGTTTTCCCCGGCGGGCCATTTTCCGCTCCGGTACAGGGATTTTATCCGGTCCAGCGCCGCCTGTACCGAGGCCGCGGGCCGCGCGGGATCGGTTCCCCCGGTAGCGTCGTTTCCCCCGGCGGAGACGTACCAGACCATATTTTGGGGGGAAGGACTCGCCGGGCCGGGATTGGGCGGCGGATTATCCGCCGGGTTACCCGCCGGATCTTCTTCCGAACCGGAAAGCAGCGTATTGCCGCAGCCCGTTACGCCCGCCAGAACAAGAGCCGTCATACAAACGATAAAGGGAACAAAGAGGCGTCCGTTACTCATATTTTTAACTCCTGGCATTTGAGGCGGTTCCAAAATGTTAAATTTTGGAACCAGCTCATATAGTAAATATACTAATAATTTAATTAAAAAACAACAAATTAAACGATTCTGTCAAACTTGGCCATAAACCGGACATGCTTCGGGCGGCGGCCAAAAACGCCTTGCGGAGGAGCATAAAAACCTCCATACTATCCATCAATATCCAAAGGAGAATACATGAAAAAGAAACATACCTCTCTGGCATTCCAGATTTTGGTATTGTGCCTGAGCCTGGTTGTTCTTATTTCGGCCGTCCTTTCGGCGGTTTTCATGTCCAACAATAACCGCGCAGCCCTGCGGAACCTCCGTTCCCTGGCGGAAGTAACCATGCGGTATATCAACACGGATATACAGCGCGCCCTTTCCCCGTCCCTTGCCATGACCGGCAATGCCGCAGCGGCGGTTCATACCATTCCCGGCCGCCAACTGCTGTTCGAAGTTTTTTCAAGCGTCCTCCGCGGCAATCCCGACGCCATAGATCTGTACTTCGCCACCCTTGTTTCCCAGACCAGGCCGGACGGTTACTTTGTGGACGGCAGCGGCTGGACGCCTCCTTCCGGCTGGGATCAGACCATACGGCCCTGGTTTATTATGGCCCTGCAGAATCCCGATAAGGTCATCATGACCGAACCCTTCCTCGATTCTTCCACGGGGGGTATTATCATCAGCTTTGCCCGGACATCCAGAAACCAGGCGGGAGAGATAATCGGAGTTACCGCCGCCGATGTACTGCTGGACAGGATGCGGGATATCGTAAGCTCCCGGAAAATAACGGAAGACGGAAACACGTACCTGATTGACGGGACGGGAACCTTCATCGTCCACCCCGATGCGGATTATGTGATGACGAAAAATTATTTTGAAGAGTCCGGCAATGCGATTGATAAAAATACAATCACCGCCGGGGACACGCAGGTTTCCTTTTATGGCGACAGGTTTGTCTGTTCCGCCCCGGTGCCGGAAACGGACTGGTTTTTGGTTTCCGAAGGCTCCCTCAAAGCCCTGAAGACCGATTCCCTGGCCATCCTTTCGTTTGTGATGATCCTGGTCGCCATTCTGGCGGCGGGCTCCTCTCTTGTCGCCTTTATCCTCAGTTATACCCTGACATCCCCCTTTAAGAAACTGGTGGATTCCTTCAACGTTATAGCGGCGGGGGATCTGACCGCCGCTCCCCCGGACTATGCCTCAAGGGAAGCCTCCGCCCTTTCCGCGGGTTTTAATAAATTTGCCTCCGGCATAAGCGTCCTGATAAAAAATATCAAAGATTCCTCCCGGGGCATCAGCAGCGTGGCGGAGGATCTTTCCCGGTCCATTTCGGTAACCAGGGAAACGGTCTCCTCGGTAAAAGACGCGGTAGAATCAATCCGGCAGGACATAAGCCGGGAAAACGAATCCATCCTCCGCAGCGAATCTTCGGTATCTCAGGTGATGGACGGGATTGAACGGCTTAACGGAAAGATCCGGGAACAGAGCGCCCAGATCAGCGGAGCCTCTTCGGCAATAGAAGAAATGGCGGCGAGCATTCACTCCATCGAAACCAGCGCCGTTACGGTCAACAGCCATATCCAGGAACTGGTCCATTCATCCCTGGAAGAAAAAAAGCGGCTCTCCGAAACCGCGGCGGCCACGAGGCTGGTGGAACAGCAGTCCCATACCCTGGCGGAGATGAACAAGGTTATTTCCGATGTGGCGACCCAGACGAACCTGCTTTCCATGAACGCCGCCATTGAGGCGGCCCACGCGGGGGAAACGGGAAAGGGCTTTGCCGTGGTGGCCCAGGAGATCCGCAAGCTGGCGGAAACCACCGCCCAGCAGGCGAAAAGTTCCGGGGACGCCCTGCTGTCGATACAGAAACAGATCAAGGAAATAGCCGATGCCTCGGTCCACGTGGAACAGTCCTTTGACGCCATGATCGAGCTGATCCGCCGGGTTGAAACGATCTCGCTGGATCTGAAAAGCGCCGCCGGAGAACAGAACCTCGGTTCCCAACAGTTACTGGACTCTATCGCCGCCCTTAACGCCATTACCCGGGATGTGGAAAACGGGGCCGCGGCGATGAAAACCAGCGCCGCCGGCGCGGTCGAAGGCTGCCGGAACCTGGCGGAACTAAGCCGCAACGTAGACAACAAGGTGTCCAGATGCGAAGAGGGCGCCAAATCCCTGACCGCCAATTCCGAACTGGTCGTTCTGGCGGCGGAACAGGCCAAAACGGGAGTACGGGAACTGGAAAATTCCATCAGCCCCTTCAAGGTGAGGGGGGATTTTGTTTTGCAAAATCCCCCGGGCGGGGCAGGGAAAGGCCCTTAACGTCCCTTTCGTGTTTTTCTTGATCCGGCCCCCCTGTTTATGGTACACTGCGGGGATGTAAAAAGAAGAGACTGTGAGGAATAAGGTGAGAAGAGAAAAGAGCGGGGAGCTCCTCTCTCAACGCTTCACTTAATTCCAGGGGGGTGAAATGTGAAAAGAGCGGACGGTTTTTTATATAGATTCCGGCGGTCCCCCAAACGTTTTTCCCGCGCCGTTTTTGCGCTTTTTCTTTCCGTCTCCGCCTTTTTCGCCGGCTGCGATCTGTTTAACAACTCCATGGTGGACTACTTTGAAGACAATACCGGCGTTGCGGAAGTAAAGGGAGTGGTGCCGGCGTCCGGCATCAGGATGATGGCCAACGAAACTGTCCTTATCCCTCCGGCCGTTCTGCCGGGAGATACGACGACCCTCACCCTGTCCCTTTCCAATCCCCGGAATTTTACGGTCCGGCATACTCTTTCGGTGGTAACCAGCGATAACGGAATCATTACCGTAGACCAGACTGGTCCAAACAAAATCGAGATTGACATTACCGGCGCGGAGCTGGATGATGAATACGACCTTACCCTTGCCATGAAGAGCCCCGACGGACTGCGGGACTTTACCCCCTATCATATTCCGGTACGGTGCGTGTCGTTTAATACGGCCCTTAAAGACCTGAGCGTGGACATACCGGGCGCGGGCGCCGTGCATCCGGTCCAAAAGGACGGCGCCTTTGAACTGAACGTTCCCGCCGCCGCCGCCGCCGTTACCCTCCGGGCGGAAACGCTGGAAGCTCCGTATGCGGCGCTGTCCCCCAATAATACCGTACCTTTGACAAGCGGCTCTTCCGCCGTCGAGCAGTCTTTACCCCTCGTCCTGGGGATGAATACGTTTTACGTTAAAGTAACCGCGGCGTCTACCGATACCAAGGTCTACCCGGTTAAAATATTCAAAGGGGACGCTTCCAAGGCCATAACGGCCTTTACCGTTACCAGCCCGGTAAACGCGGCGGGTACAATAACCGGAACGGCGGTAACCGTTACCGTGCCCTACGGGACGAACATAAGCGCCCTGAACAACGCGAGCGTTGAAATTATCCATACCGGGGTCAAGATTGTTTCCCTCTCCCCCCATGAAGAGCGGACCGGCAGTCCCGCAGGCTTTGACAGCCAGAACCTTGCCGTTCCCAGGTTCTACCAGGTAATGGCGGAAGACGGCAGCGCCATGGACTATACGGTAACGGTAACGGAGGCGCAAAACTCCGCCAAGGAGATCACGGAATTTTATTTTACCCTTAATTCAAAAAAATACGGAGCGGGAACCGGGGCGGAAGCCGGTTCGGGGAGCATAAGCGGGACGGCGATAAACGTAAAGGTGCCCTACAAGACGGCCCTTACCGGCCTGGCGCCCGCCGTTACCGTTTCCGCCGGGGCTTTGGTTGACCCGCCGCCGGGAACGGCGAAGGATTTTACCTCACCCCAAACCTACACGGTAACGGCGGAAGACGGCGGTACCGGAACTTATACGGTAACAGTAACGGCGGCGAAAATCGCGTCCGTAACGGCGGTCAGCGGGAATTTTACCGGGGCCGACGGGTTCACCCAAAGCGGCGGCGCCGTAAGCGGCGCGGCTATTAAGGCGAAGATAACATCGGTTACGGGTACCGACAGCCTGGGTACGATAACCCTGGATCCGGCGGATTATTCGGTGGATAACCTCACCGGAG
>JAISPH010000089.1 GCA_031275035.1 Treponema sp. | reverse complement strand
TTCCGGTTTTGTCTACAAAATGCTGGGCATCCCCACGGAGCTATTCACCCCCCTCTTCGCGGTCAGCCGGGTAGCGGGCTGGTGCGCCCATCGCATGGAAGAGATCATCTCCGGGGGCCGGATCATCCGCCCCGCGTACAAGTGCGTGCAAAAGCGGCTGGACTATACGCCCCTGGAGGATCGCTGAATAAATAATAGGACCACGGACCACACGAACAGATTCACCGAATAATTCTTACTATTTCCGCGGACAAATACCGGAATTTTAACCGCAAAGATACAACAGGTACAAGGGCGGTTTTTATCTTCATCCGTATCGGTAGGTCAAGTTTAGCCCGCCCGCCGGCGGGCTTGTTGACGGCCTACTCCTCTTCCTCCTTCACCCGGAAGGCCTGGGCGGCCTTGATTACCTCATCGGCGATCTTGCCGGATATGGGGGCGTAGTGGTCGAATTCCACGCTGAATGAACCGGTGCCGCTGGTGATGGACCTAAGGTCAATGGAGTAGCGCAGCAGTTCCGCCTGGGGTACCTGGGCCCGGATCTCTTCGATCCCCCCCCCCACGGAGGACTGGCCCAGGATCTTTCCCCGTTTGCCGGAAAGGTCGGACATGACATCCCCCAGGTATTTATCTTCCACAAAGACCGTTAAATTCGAGATCGGTTCCAGAAGGGTGGGGCTGGCCTGTTTCATCGCCTCCCGGAAGGCGTTGCGGGAGGCCAGTTTAAAGGAGAGTTCCGAGGAATCCACCGGGTGGTACTTGCCGTCCACGATTTTTACTTCCACGTCCACCACGGGATAACCCGCCATGGTGCCCCGGTCCATGCCTTCCGCGATGCCCTTTTCAACCCCGGGGATGTAGTTCTTGGGAACCGCCCCGCCAAAGATGGCATTGATAAAATTGTACCCCTCCCCCCGGGGCAGGGGGGCTATTTCCAGCACCACCTTGCCGTATTGGCCGTGGCCCCCGGTCTGCTTCTTGTGGGTGTACTCCGCGGAGGCCTTTTTGGTGATCGTTTCCCGGTAGGCCACCCGGGGGATATGGGTTTCCACCTCGATCTTCTGGTTCTGCCTGATCTTATCCAGGATGATGTTCACCTGGAGTTCCCCCATGCCGGAGATCATCGTTTCCTTGGTTTCGGTGTTAAAAACATACCGGAAGGTCTTGTCCTCTTCGGTGGCTCTGAGCAAGAACTCGCCCAGCTTATCATCATCCTTCTTGGCCGCCGCGTTTACCGCCACGGAATGAACCGGCTCGGGGAGCCTAAGGTGGACAAAGTTGAGGGAGGCATCTCCGGCGGTGAGGGTGTCGTTGGTTTTTAGGGTGGCGGACTTTGCCACGATCCCCACATCCCCCGCATAGAGTTCCCGGACTTCCTCAAGTTTCTTCCCCTGGCAGGTATAGAGTTTCCCGATCCGCTCTTTTTTGTTTTCCGACACATTCAAGGCCTCGGAGTCGGCGGCCAGCTTCCCCTGGATCACCTTGATCCAGGAGAGTTTCCCCGAAAATTGATCGTAGCTGGTCTTAACCACCAGGGCCGCCAGGGGCTTGCCGGGATCGATGGGGATTTCCCGGGCGGCCCCCGCCGAGTCCAGGGCGGTATCCTTGGCGCTCCCCGGGCTGGGGCCGATGTCGGCCATAAATTCCAGGAAGGGGATAAGCCCGGAATTCCGCAGCGCGACCCCGGCAAAGGCGGGGACGTACTTGTTTTCCGCCAGGGCCTCAATAAGCCCCCGGTGAATTTCTTCGGCGTCCAGGGCCCCCTTCTCAATATATTGCTCCATCAGGGCGTCGTCTCCCTCGGCGGCGGCCTCGATGAGCCGTTCCCGGGCCGCGGCGGCCTCCTTCTCGTATTCCGCGGGGATGGGCCCTTCTTTTTCCGGCGCATCGCCGGCGTTTTCCTGGACAAAATAGGCCTTTTCGTTCAACACATCAATAACACCCTTATAATTGGGGCCGGCCCCCATGGGCAGGGTAAAGGGCACGGGGTCCGCTTTGAATTTTTCTTTAATATCCCCCAGGGTCCGGGCAAAATCCGCCCGTTCATCATCCATTTTCGTAATAAAAATTCCCCGGGGCTTGTTCCGGCCCTCCAGGTTCCTCCAGAGTTTGATGGTCTCGATCTGTACCCCCGCACGGCTGTCCACGGTAAGGAGGGCAAATTCCGCGGCCCGGAAGCTTAAAATAACGTCCCCGGTAAAATCCGAAGAACCGGGGGTATCAAAGATATTGATCTTCTTTCCCTTTCGTTCAATATGAGCTAAAGCCGCATGGATCGAAATCTTCCGCTCGATTTCTTCCGGGCTTGAATCCCCAACGGTTTTGCCCGATTCGATGGTCTCGGGTTTGGGAATTACACCCCCCGCAAAAAGCAGCCGTTCAAAAAGGGTAGTCTTGCCGGTCCCCCCATGACCGGCAATAGAGACATTTTTGATAAGATCCGTGGTGTAACTCATACAATTCTCCTTTCTCCTTGAAGTGATAGATGATTCTTATATATATAGAATAATTTCAGCCCTTTGAATATAATCATGATGAAGCGGTCTTGGCGGATTGTCAAGAAAAATGTCTTTATCGTATAGTAAAAACATGGATGAAAGAAGAAAAACCATTAGGGAATTGGATGGAAAAAAGCGGGAAGACCTGCAAGCCATTGACCTGATACTGGAAGACCTGGGAAAAACTCTTCTGCTGCGGATTGATGGCAGCGCCGATGCCCGGGAAGCGCTAACCGGGACTTCGGGGGACCCCTCTTCTTTGGAGGATCTGGCCGAATACCGCCGGATCCTCAAAGAAATAGCGGATTCCGAGGAATATATAAAATCAATAGAGGCCGATGCCCTTCGTTTAAGGGAACTGGAGGAGGGTATATTCAGGAAAGAACAGCATAATGCCGAAGATGCAAGGGAATTATCCCAATTATACACCCGTTTGGGGGAACTCCTCCTGGAGGACCCCGGTTTTTCGGATTTTACCGAACCCTTTAGACGGCAAATAGAGGGCCTGGTCCCTAAGATCAAATCCCTGGAGAACCGCCTGGAGGAACTTGAGGACGGGAATCAGAATAATGTATTTACCTGGATTGGAAAAAGCGCCCAGGGCATGGTAATTCGTTCTTTTTTGGGGAAAAACCAGGGTAATTTACAACGGATCTATCTGGCCGTGGGGGAAAAATTCAGTTCCGCCGGTTCCCGGGAAGCTATCGCCAATCCGGGGGTCCTCAGCGTATGGGGAGAAATAGACGGCATCCGTCAGAGGGTTTTGGAACAGAATGCCTCCTTGAATGTACTAAGAAATGAGCGCCGTAAGATCGGCGACTCCTTTGGCGCCGAGGGGGGGGCGGCTAAACGGACCCATTCCCTGGAGCGGCATATCGCCCATTCCCGGGAACAGCTCCGTTCCCTGTATCTGCGCTATGGCGGGAGGATCGCCGAAGACGCCGCCGCCATCGGTGTTATCGGCGAGGTCGTCGCGGGCGGCGCCATTGGCGTTTTGGAAAAGGGCCCTGCCTCCCTGCTGACCGATGAGGACAGGCTGGCTCTGGATAAGATCAAGCAGTTGCGGAACACTATCGGGGAGTACGATAAAAGCATAGAGAAGCTCAAGGCCTCTCTGGCCATTGATGAGGAGCGGGACGAGATAGCAAAGATGGAAAAAACCATTGAGGCCCACAGGCAGCGGATCGCCGTGAGCAATGAGGCCATAGGCGAGTTGGAACGTCATATTGAGGAATCAAACCGCCGTATTCAGGAATTGATGGAAGTATAGGTAATTATGGCAGCAAAAATTGAAAGAACCGGCGCGGCTAAGGGGACCCAGGGACCGCAAAAGGCCGCCGGGCCGGGGGCCCTTAAAAAACCGGCCCCGGCCAAGGCGGCGCCGGTAAAAACGGCGGCGCGGGAACGCGCCGGGCAGGCAATATCCCGGACCGCGGCCCCCAAGACACCCCCCGCGCCGGCCAAAGAAAGGGCGGCCCCTTCCTCCGCCCAGGAAACGGCGGTCTACGATGAATCCAAGATCAAGACCCTTTCCTCCCTGGAACATATCCGCCTGCGGACCGGTATGTATATCGGCCGCCTGGGAGACGGCTCGAATCCCGATGACGGAATCTACGTGCTGCTTAAAGAAATTATCGATAACGGCGTAGATGAATATATCATGGGAAACGGCAAGTTGATCGAGGTGGAGATAAAGGACAGCGGGCAGCCGGGGTCGCCCATCGTCAAGGTCCGGGATTTTGGCCGGGGGATTCCCCTGGGGAAACTGGTGGAATGTGTTTCGGTGATCAATACCGGGGCCAAGTACAACGACGATGTGTTTCAGTTTTCCGTGGGCCTTAACGGGGTGGGGACCAAGGCGGTGAATGCCCTGTCCTCCCATTTCCGGGTGGCGTCGATCCGGGACGGGGACTTCGCCGAGGCCGTGTTTGAACGGGGAGCCCTCAAGAGCGAGCGGAAGGGAAAACTAAAGAACAAACAGAAAAACGGGACCTATGTGGAGTTTACCCCGGACCGGGATATCTTTGGGGACTATGAATTCAACCTGGAATTTATTGAACGGCGGATCCTGAACTACACCTACCTTAACACGGGACTTACCCTCTCTTTAAACGGCAAGTCCTATGTGTCCCAGCGGGGGCTCTTTGATCTCCTGAGCGAGGAAACCGGGGAGGAGTGTATCTATCCCATTGGTTACTACAAGGGGGACCGGATCGAATTCGCCTTTACCCATACCAATAATTACGGGGAAGAGTATTTCTCCTTTGTGAACGGCCAGTTTACCTCCGACGGCGGAAGCCACCTTTCGGCCTTTAAAGAGGGGTTCCTCAAGGGGATCCAGGCCTATTTTAAAAAAGATTACCGCAGCGAAGATATCCGGGAAGGCTCCATCGCCGCGGTGGCGGTAAAACTGAAGAGCCCGGTCTTTGAGAGCCAGACGAAAAACAAGCTGGGTAATTCGGATATCCGAACCTGGGTGGTGCAGGAGACCAAGAGCGCGGTGGAGGACTGGCTCCATAAAAACCAGGAGGCGGCCAAGAAGCTGGAACTGAAGATCGTGGCCAATGAAAAACTGCGGACCGAGCTGAACGTTGTTAAAAAGGAAGCCCGGGAAGCGGCCAAGAAGATAGCCCTTAAAATTCCCAAACTCAAGGATTGTAAGTACCATCTTGAAGACGGGGAAAAGGGGGAATATTCCACCATTTTTATTACCGAAGGGGACTCCGCCGCGGGTTCCATGGTCTCGAGCCGGGATGTAATGACCCAGGCTATTTTTAGCCTTCGGGGAAAGATCGAAAACGTGTACAGCAAAAAAAGGGCGGCCATCTACAAGAACGAGGAACTATACAATATGATGATGGCCCTGGGGATCGAAAATGATGTGGAGGGGCTCCGGTACGCCCGGGTCGTAATCGCCACCGATGCGGACTTTGACGGTTTCCATATCAGGAACCTGCTCCTGACCTTTTTCCTTTCCTATTTTGAGGAACTGGTCACCGGCGGTCGGGTCTTTATTCTGGAGACCCCCCTCTTCCGGGTCCGGACAAAAAAGGAGACCCGGTACTGTTATAATGAAAAGGAACGGGATGAGGCCCTGGGGGCCCTGGGAAGCCAGAGCGAGGTAACCCGCTTTAAGGGGCTGGGGGAGATCAGCCCCAAGGAATTCGGCCAGTTTATCGGCGAGGATATACGCCTGGTGCCGGTGTCGGTGAACACCCTCAAGGTAGTTCCCCAGGTGCTTACGTTCTATATGGGCAAGAATACGCCGGAACGCCGGGACTATATCATGAAGAACCTGGTGAACGATATATGACAGCGTAAAAACAGCGGTCTCCACGTTCTGTGTCAAAACAAAGCACGGCTAGGGAGCTTTGCCATGAAAATGAACCGATTTTCTCTAGGGGCGGTGCTGGTATTCGGGTTTGGCCCTTGTATCTGCCCTGGTTTTCGCGGGCTGCGCCGGAAAGCTTGAGGCCCAGACCCTGCCCGCCCGGGATGCTGCGGCGGCAGCTGCGCCCATAGAAGCCGGGGCATCCGGCGGCTCGAAGGTGTATTTTACCGCCGACATAAGCCCGGCAGGCTTGACGGCGGCCTATAATGCCCTGGGACAGCGGCCGGGCGGCAAGGTGGCGGTGAAGATCTCCACCGGCGAGCCGCCGGGCAGCAATTACCTCCGGCCGGAACTGATAAAAGACCTGGTGCAGTCGCTAAAGGGAACCATCGTTGAGTCTAACACCGCCTACGGCGGAAGACGGGCAAGCACGGCCCTTCACAAGCAGGTTGCCCGGGATCACGGATTTACGGCCATAGCGCCGGTTGACATTCTTGATGAGGACGGTTCTGCCAGCCTGCCGGTCCGGGGCGGCACACGGCTCTCTGAAAATTTTGTCGGCGATCATTTTAAAAACTACGACTACTTTGTGGTCATCTCCCATTTTAAAGGCCACGCCATGGCGGGTTTTGGCGGCGCCATAAAAAACATCTCCATCGGCATCGCTTCCTCCGAAGGGAAGGGCTGGATCCATTCAGGCGGCACCAGCAAACGCAATTTCTGGGGCGGAGATCAAGACGCCTTCCTCGATTCCATGGCCGAGGCGGGAAAGTCCGTGGTGGATAGTTTGCAGGGTAAGATCCTCTACATCAATGTGATGAACCGCCTCTCGGTGGACTGCGACTGTAACGGCAATCCGGCGGCCCCCGACATGCACGACATAGGCATCCTTGCATCCCTCGATCCGGTGGCGCCGGATCAGGCCTGCGTTGACCTCGTGTACGCCGCGCCGGACGGCCGCTCCCTGATACAGCGCATGGAATCCCGAAACGGGATCCGGACCATCGACCACGGGGCGCGGATTGGTTTGGGCAGCAAGGCCTATGAGCTGGTCAAACTGAATGGCTGAAACCCTCAGCCGGGAGCTTATCTATTTCTGGTACGGTTACAAAATTGTCCTTACCATTCTTTTGGAATAAAGTCCGGGGGGACATCGATCTTTACCGTATCTCCCGTCTGTTCAAGCACATAAAAACCATTCTTTATCGCAAAGGGTTTTACCCCTTCGGGAATAACCGCCCCTGCCACCGCGCCCATGAGCCTTCTGGGGTCCTTGTGTTCGCCGGCATAAAGCCGTAATTTTTCCATCCGGGCTATATGATCCTGGACATCGGGAATGGTCAGTTTTGCCTTCACCTCCACAGCCAAAACGATATCCCCATTTTCAAGCAGGATATCAACTTCGGCTATTGTCATAAAGTTGGAATCTTTGAAACGCACATTGGTGCCGGCCTTTCCGAACCGATACCCCAGGTTGTTGAATTTTTCCAGAATATTGGGCGCCACGAGATGTTCCACTAAATCTCCGAGCCGGTCACCCAGTTTGCTGATTTTACGGTCCGTGTCCTGGAACTTACGGTCTGTATCCTGGAACTTACGGTCTGTCTCTTGGAACAGAGCCCAGACCTTTTCAAAGTTGAGCCCCATTTGGGGTTCCCGGGTGTTTTCATGGATCATACATAAAATATACCCCACGGTTGTTTAGGATGTCAAGCATTCGATGGCCGGACTTAGTACGCTTAGGGCCGCAAAATGATCACCGGCGGTCTGTTACGCCCCTTAGGGGAAAATGCCGCGGATCTTTTTTGCCTGGACCAGCCTTTTTAAGGCCAGGGCGTAGGCGGCGGTCCTCATTGACAGCTTCTTCTCCGAGGCCAGGGCGTATACTTCCTCAATGGCGTTTACCATGATGCGGTTTAGTTCATGGTTCACGTTTTTTTCGTCCCAGGTAAGGGATTGGATATTCTGGACCCACTCAAAATAGGAAACAATGACCCCTCCGGCATTGGCAAGGATATCCGGCACGACGGTAACGCCCTTTTTGTTCAGGATTGCATCCGCCTCTATGGTGGTAGGGCCGTTGGCGCCCTCCACGATCATTTTTGCCCCTATGGTATCCGCATTCTGTTTCGTGATCTGGTTTTCCAGGGCCGCGGGGATCAGGACATCCGCATCCATGGCCAATAGTTCCTCGTTACTGATGTGCTTTATCCCCTCCGCCTGGTAATCCTTCAGGAGCCTGCCCCGGGTGGAAAGGTACCGCAGCACCCCGGGGATATCGAGGCCGCCGGGTTTGGCGATTCCCCCCGAGACATCGCTGACCGCGATCACGGCGGCGCCTTCCTCGTGGAGCAGCCGGGCGGAAACGCCTCCCACATTACCCATGCCCTGGACAATTACGCGGATCTTGTCGATGGAGGAACCTGTTTTATGCAGAAATTCCCGGGTATTGATCATGACCCCCCGGCCGGTTGCGTCGGCCCGTCCCACGGAACCGCCTATGTCCAGGGGCTTGCCGGTGACCACCCCCGGGACGGCATAGCCCTTCAGCATACTATAGGTATCCATGATCCACCCCATTACCTCGCCGTTGGTGTTCACATCCGGCGCGGGAATATCCCTTTCGGGGCCTATCATGGGCAGGATCATGGCCGTATAACGGCGGGTCAGGCGTTCCAATTCTCCGTGGGAAAGCGTGGAGGGATCCACCTTAACCGCCCCCTTGGCCCCGCCATAGGGGATGCCCACCACGGCGCACTTGAAGGTCATCCACGCGGCCAGGGCCTTTACCTCGTCGCTGTTCACATCCTGATGGAAACGGACGCCCCCCTTGCAGGGTCCCCGGGAGGAGGAATGCTGTACCCGGTACCCCTCGAAGATCCGCACGCTGCCGTCGTCCATCCGGACGGGGAAGGATACCTTTAGTTCCCGTTCGGGGTACATGGTGGCCGCATAGTCGTTTTCGTCCAGGCCCAGCACATCCGCCGCCTTTTTCATGGTGGCGATAACATTGTCATAGGGATTGTAAGAATCACTCATCGGTAATTACCTCTCTTTGTTTTCGTAAGCGGGTTCCACCCCCGGGGCGGTTAAAATAGAAAACCCTGGCTGTTTATATTCTAAGCGATATTTTGATGATAAACCAGGATTTAATTTATGTAAAGTTTTATTATTAAATATCCCTAATAATTCGATATTTATATATATTAAATATATAAAATAAAAGGATAAATAGGGATTATATTTCTTAAAATATATTTTAATAATCATAAAAACAAATAAATATATAAATAATATATATATTTATGTTGACAAATCAAAATTTGTGGGTTTATAATAATCTTCAATGACCGGTTATCCGGTTAAAATAACAGGAGGAAAGTATGAAGAAGTTGATTCTTGGAGTCCTTTGTATTGCATTGGCGGGTATCCAGGGCTTTGGGGGCGGGCAGAAGGCGGCCCCGGCATCCGGGACAAAACGGGTGGCGAATGTGGTTGCCGAGTACAACGAGTGGAATCACATATTTTTTGCCGGATTAAAAGAGGCCGCCGACGAGTATGGCTGGGAGATAGAGACCTTCGACGCCGCCCAGGATGTGAACCAGCAGATAAACATGGTTAACTCGGCGGCGGCCCAGGGTTTTGATTTCCTGTTAATTCAACCGGTGAATAATGCCGCCCTGGCCCCGGCCCTGGAACGGGCCTCGGACGCGGGGGTTATAGTTATAAGCGCTTATGATTATGATGCCAACGATCCTATAAGTAAGAAGATCTACCAGGTCCTGTTCGGGCAGAAGGAGTCCGGGGTTCTGGAGGCGGAAACCTATGTTAAATTGGCCGGTGATACGGGCAAGGTGGCCCTTATCGGCGGGCTGACCGGCGCGGATAACGCCCGCCGGCGCTCCGAGGGCATGCGGGAGGTTTTGGCAAAGTATCCGGGGATCACCATTGTGCAGGAGGTGTTCTGCGACTGGGACCGGCAAAAGGCCATGGCCGCCGCGGAGGATATCATCACCGCCCACCCGGATCTAAAGGCCTTTATAGTCCAGGACGATCAGATGTCCTGGGGGGTATATGCGGCCATTGAGGCGGCAGGCAAGGCCGGCCAGATAAAAATAGCCTCCCAGGGTTTTTACGAAAGCAGCATTCCCGCGATTAAGGAGGATAAGTTCATGTTCACCATCACCTATCCGCCGAAGTTTGCGGCCAGGGATATGATGCAGACTTTCAAAGCCGTTTCGGATGGTAAGCAGGTGGACCGGATCCAGTACTATGGGATGGAACTGGTAACCAAGGAAAATGTTGACGTCGCTCCCTTCTGATTCATGAACGGGGAAGCGGGAACCCCGTCCGGGTTCCCGGCTTCCCCTGTGAGTCCGGATTAATCCCGCCCCGCGGCGTCAGGGAGATCGATATGGAGAACGTCTTTTTTGAAATTAAGGATGTGAGCAAGAACTTCCTCGAAGTCAAGGCCCTGAGCCATGTTTCCATGACTATGCAGGCCGGGGAAGTCCGGGCCCTGGTGGGTGAAAACGGGGCCGGAAAATCCACCCTGGTAAAAATATTGAACGGCAATTACAAGATGGACGGGGGCGCCATATTTATTGACGGCAAAGAAGTAGAGATAAGCAACCCCAAGCGGGCGGCGGAACTGGGAATAAGCATCATATTTCAGGAATTGAATCTGGTGAACGGCCTTTCGGTGGCGGAGAATATCTTTGCGGGAAGGTTAAGCGAAAAGGGCAGGTTTATAAACTGGAAACAGATCTATGAAAAAAGCGAGCGTCTCCTGGACCGCATAGGGTTTAAGGTGAATGTAAAAACCCCGGTAGGACAGTTAAGCATCGCCGGTAAACAAATGGTGGAAATCGCCAAGGCCCTCAGTTACGATTCCCGGATTATCCTGATGGACGAACCTTCGGCGACCCTTACCCAGAAGGAACTGACGGAGCTGTTTTCCATAATCAGGGATTTAAAAGCCAAGGGCATAGCGGTTATGTATATTTCCCACCGTCTGGAAGAAATTTTTGAAATATGCGATTCCGTCAGCGTCATGCGGGACGGGAATATGATAGACACCAAACCGGTAAGGGATATAAACCGGGACCAAATTGTAGAAATGATGGTGGGCCGCGGGGTAAGCCAAACCTTTCCCAGGCGGGCCCACGCCCCCGGCGACGAGGTCCTTAGGGTAGAGGGGCTTCAGCAGAGGGGAAAGGGCGCCAGGGTGGGGTTTTCCCTCCGGGCCGGAGAAGTTCTGGGCATTGCCGGCCTTGTGGGTTCCGGCAGGACGGAAACCATGCGGGCCCTCTTCGGGGTGGACTATTCCTCCGGGGGCGATGTGTATGTCAAGGGCAAACGGGTAAAGATCGCAAGTCCCCGGGACGCGAAGAGGGCGGGGATGGCCTTTTTGACCGAAGACAGAAAGAAAGAAGGCCTGGCGGTGGATTTTTCGGTTAGAAGTAATATTGTTATGGCGGGCCTCGAAAAGTGCGCCTCCCTGTTTTTCCTGCACCCCCGGCGGGAAAACGCCATAGCGGAGACGTTTATCAGGCTCATAAAAATCAGAACTCCTTCCCTGTCCCAAAAAGTGCTGTACCTGTCCGGCGGAAACCAGCAAAAGGTGGTGGTTTCCAAATGGCTTAACGCCAATTCGGATATTATTATCATGGACGAGCCCACCAGGGGTATCGACGTGGGGGCCAAGCTGGAAATATACGAGCTTATCAATAAGATGGCCGGCGAAGGTAAGGCGGTGATCTTTATTTCTTCCGAATTGCCCGAGGTCCTTGGTATGAGCGACAGGGTCCTGGTCATGAAAGACGATCTGGTCGCCGCCGAACTGGAAGGCGAAAAGCTCAATGCGGTAGAGGTCATGCGGTATGCGTTATAAGGTGTATAAATGATGGCAATAAAAACAGAACAGCGGTTTACTTTCTCTAAAGTAAAAGTCTGGGCCCGGGACAACACCAATCTCTTGTTACTCCTGGTCATGATTATTGCCGGCGCCATGGTTACGGAAAGTTTCTTTACCTGGAGAAACCTGATGAATCTGTTTAACCGCGTTTCCATAAACGGAATAATGGCGGTGGGCTTTACCTTTACTTTTCTGGCGGGCGGCTTTGACCTTTCCATCGGCGCTACCCTTTCCCTGGCGGCGATTGTCTGCATCAGCGTTGAGACCGCCACCGGTTCCCCCGCCGCCGGCATGATGGCCGCCGTCGGCGCCGGAGCGTCCATGGGTCTGCTTAACGGTATATTGATGAAGATCACCCGGGGCGAGACAGGGGAGGCCTTTCTCATAACCCTGGGCACCTCCCTGGTAGGTACCAGTCTGGCCCTTAGCGTCTGTAACGGCCTCGACTTATACGGAACCAACGCCCCCTGGTACAGAATGCTCGGGCAGGGCCAGATAGCCGGATTACCCGCGGCGTCCCTCCTGTGGATAGGGATAATGGTCCTCGCCCAGATAGTTATCAAGAGAACTATTTTTGGGCGTAATATGCTGCTTACGGGGGCAAACAAAGAGGCCGCTTTCCTGACCGGGGTGAATGTGGGGCGGATAAAGATAATCGCCTTTACCTGTGCGGGTATGCTGGCCGCCATAGCCGGTATCGTGATGGCCGCCCGTACAACGGCCGCGTCTCCCCGTTCCGGTACGGGCGCCGATTTTGACGCCGCGGTGGCCACCATCATCGGAGGCAATTCGCTTATAGACGGAAAGGGCGGCATGGTGCAGGTGTTTATCGGCGTGCTGATTTACGGCCTTATCACCAACATCCTCAATTTAATGGGCATAGAAACGGTGGTCCAATATATCGTAAAGGGCATAGTCCTCTTATTTGCCATTTGTCTTGACAAACTAAAAAGAAGGTAAGAAAGATGGATACTTCAATACTGACAAAAGGCGCCATACCGTTTATAAGCAGAAACAGAATACCTCTTCTGGCGCTTGTCATATTTTTCACAATAGGCATAATCAAACCCATTTTCTTATCGCCCATTAATATGTCAAGCCTTTTCGATTCCATGGCCGCCTACGGCATCACGGCGGTGGGCCTGACCTTTGTCATGCTCTGCGGACAGTTGGACATATCCATCGGATCGGTCATGGCCCTTACTTCCTGTGTGTTTATGCAGATGCTGCCGGTTTACGGGTTTGCCCTTTCCGCCCTGGCAATGCTGGCGCTTGGGTGCGTCCTGGGCGCGATAACGGGTTTTTTTGTATCCTTTTTCCGCTTATCCCCCTTTATCGTATCCATGTGTATGCAGATTGCCTACCGGGGGGTGGCCCTGACCATAACAAAAAACACCCCCGTATCGGTGCCGAACGATGCGACGCTGCGGGCCATAAGCAGGGCCCACATTGCCAATATCCCCGCTGCCTTTTTTATCTTTGTGCTTATCGTCATAATCGCCCAGTTTGTATTGTCCCGGACAAAGTTCGGGCGAAACCTCTTTATTATCGGCGGAAATATCAATGTGGCCGACAGCATTGGCATTAAGGTGCGGAACCACCTTTGGGCGGTCTTTGTTATTCAGGGACTCTGCGCCGCCCTGGGGGGCATAATCATGATGACCCGCACCTTCAGCGCCTCGGGGAATCTGGCCAGTGAGGCGCTCTTTTCGGTAATACCCACGGTAATTGTGGGAGGCACCGCCTTTTCCGGCGGGAAGGGCGGCGCGGTGCGAACCCTCTACGGCGTACTGCTTATGAGTATCATCTATAACGCCATGACTATGTTCAGCCTGTATATCAACTTTCAACAGCTTATCAGGGGCATCATCCTGCTGCTTATCATAGTCAGCGATAAATATATTGAAAACCGGCATAAGAAAGTTTAGCGGCAGGGG
>JAISPH010000022.1 GCA_031275035.1 Treponema sp. | reverse complement strand
CTATGGTGGCCGAAGGGCCCCGTTTGAGGAGCACCGGCTTTTCCAGGGAGCCCACTTTTTTGAGGAGCTCGAAGTTCTGCATGTTCCTGGCGCCAATCTGAAACATATCGGTCAGATCCTTCATCTGGAGGGCCAGTTCCGGGGAAACCACTTCGGTAACGATGGGGAGACCGTAGGCTTCTCCGGCGGCCTTCATGTATTCCAGCCCCTGCATCCCCAGGCCCTGAAAAGCATAAGGACTGGTCCTGGGCTTAAAAGCCCCACCCCGGAGTATAACCCCGCCGGATTCCCGGACCTGGGCGGCGGTTTCCATTATCTGTTCCCGGCTTTCCACCGCGCAGGGACCGGCGATTATGGTGATCCGGAAACCGCCTATTTTAACAAAGCCCTCTTTCCCTACGGTAACGATGGTATCTTCGCCCTTGGTTTCCCGGGAGGCCAGCTCATAAGGTTTGGAGGTGGCCGCCACCCGCATCACCCCCGGCAGGAGGCCCAGCTCCCGGATATCCACCGCCCCCTTGCCGGAGGCGCCGATAATCTCATCCTCCCCCAGGGTCTGTTCGCGGATGGTAAAGCCCCGGTCCCGAAGATAAATGCGGATCATGTCCTTGTCATGGGCGGAGGCGCTTTCGGATAATACAACAATCATAGGGAACCCTCGATGAACAGCGGAATAAAACGGTAAGGTGTATGTTACCGGCAATAGACAAAAAAAACAAGGGAACGGGCCGCTTTATAAGTATAGTTGTTCGGAAACTTCAGTTTCCGCCGAACCAACGGTTCTCCGCCAGCCGCTTGGGGCATGGATTATGGGACGTTAAGGCGGAGGCAGGAAACCGGCCCGGCTTGTTACGGAGCTTTTACCCGGGCCGGACAGTTTCCACGAACCCGAGGGCGCCCTGTTTTTTCAGCGCATGGATGTAGGCGGCGTAGCGCCTGTCCGATACGGCGATATGCGTTAATACCCAATCCCGGAGATACCGGACAAACAAGTTGGGAACAAACTTTTTGCCGTCCTTAAAGGTATTAACCTCCCGGAGTATTTCTCTGATAAAGTCTTCATGCTGTCTTCTATGGGCCGCTAGCTCCGGGTAACCTATCCGGCGCATAAGCTGTTCTTCTGTCGAAAAATGATACCTGGTATAATCCACCGCCTCATGGATAGCTCTCAAAAAATGAGACCCCGCCTCCTCGTTCCCCTTGAGACAGCCCATATAGAGCTTGTTAGTCATGTCTACGAGGTTTTTATGCTGTTTGTCGATGAGCGGAATACCTATTAAAAACCGGTTATTCCACTCAACAATGTCATTATTTCCCATGATTCTTATGTTTGTACAGGGTTTACTAAACTATGCTATAATCAATCCGGTTAATCAAGACCCCGCCGTTTTTTCGTTGTTTTTTGTACGGCCCCCGGACTGCAAGGTTGTAGTACTGTCCGCCGGGGTTTATACTAAAATCATGAAAGATTTGGATCATATTCGGTCAAAACGGGCCTTCATTATCGACATGGACGGAGTAATCTATCACGGCAACCAGCTTCTAAAGGGAGCCCTGGAATTCGTAGACTGGCTCAACCAGAACAACAGGGCTTTTCTGTTTTTAACTAATTCCAGTGAACGTTCCCCCCTGGAACTTTCCCAAAAACTGTCCCGCCTGGGGGTCATGGTGGACCCCGAGCATTTCTACACCAGCGCCCTGGCCACCGCCGGATTCCTGGCCTCCCAGAAACCGGGGGGTTCCGTTTACGTTATCGGCGAACCGGGCCTGATTCAGGCCCTCTACGATGCGGGGTTCACCATGAACAATGTAAACCCCGACTATGTAGTGGTAGGCGAAGGGAGGGGCTACAGCCTGGAGGCGCTGGAACGGGCGGTTAAGCTGGTTTTGGGGGGCGCCCGGCTGGTAGGTACCAATCCCGACTTAAACGGCCCCACCGACGGCGGGATCATTGTTCCGGCCTGCGGTTCACTGGTAGCCCCCATCGAACTGTCCACGGGAAACAAGGCCTATTTTGTCGGCAAGCCCAATCCCCTGATGATGCGCCACGGCCTCCGGCGGCTTAAGTCAAAACGGGAAGAAACCGCCATCGTCGGGGATCGGATGGACACGGATATCGTCGCCGGAATCGAGGCGGATATCGAAACCATCCTGGTTCTCTCCGGGGTTACCACGCTTAACGACATTCTCCGTTTTCCCTACCGGCCTAAGCATATTTTGAATGGAGTGTTTGAGATCCCTGGTGTTTAAGGGACAGAATATATTTACCGTACCCCTGATCTTCTCCGGTAACATGATCGAAGATCCGCTCCCTCAAGTACAGGGTAAAGCTCCGCATCACCTGGGACTTTGAGGAATCGATCTCGTTAAGCCAGTAGTAGATTTCTCCCATACAGCGGGCGTGTCCTCTTCTGTGAGTGGCGGCGCAGGGGAACCTGAGTACGCTCAAACACTGGTCTTCCATTTTGAAATGAAAGGTAAGATAATCCAGAATGGCGGCGATCTGCTTTTTGAAGTAAGGTTTGATAGTATCCGGCTCCGCTTCAGCGCAGTCCAAAACAAAGGCATTGGCAAGTTCCATGAGGGTCTTGTGCTGACTGTCAAGAAGACTAACGCCTACCGAATAGCTTTCGGTCCATAAAAATGTGTTTGGCATGATATACTCCTCGATTCTGTTCTGATATGGATTATAGCGGCCCCCTGCAGAAGGAGATATAATTTGTTCATGAAAAAATGTGGTATTTTAAGAAAGAATAAGCCTCCCCGCAGTGGAGCGCGAACCGGAGATTCGGCGGGGTATTAAACCGGGCCTTCGAATAGACCTGTACGGGACCCCGGCCCGGCTTTACCGGACGGAGGCCCGGTAGAGCCGGTCGTTTATGGCCGGCCCCAGGCTCCCGCCGGGGGCCTCCTGGGCCCGTATACAGGACAGTCCCAGGGCGTCCAGCCTGTGAAGCATAGCAAAGAGGGCGGCGGCGGCTTCGATCATATCTCCCGTTTCCGAGAGGGTCATCACCGCCGTTCCGGCGATCCGGGTTTTGCCGCCGTTCCGGAGGGTCCAGGCCTCGCGGGCCGCGCCGTCAAAGAAGAGGAAACCCTCGCCGGGCCTGCAATCCAGGGCTGTCATGGCCGCCCGGGGGTACGCCGAAAGCGGGGTCCGGGGGGCATAGTGGCCTGCAAGCCGCCCCGGAGATTCCAGACCTTCCGCCGCTACGGAGCCGCTGTCCCCGGCCCGGACCGGGCCGGCGGTCTCGACCGGGCCTATCAGGGCTTCAATCTGTTCCCTGGGGGTTCCCCCAGGGCGGAGCAGCCGGGGCCTTTCGCCCGCCAGATCCAGTACCGTCGATTCCACCCCCACCCGGGCAGGGCCGCCGTCAAGGATAATATCAACCCTATCGCCAAGCTGATCCCGGACATGCTCCGCGCTGGTGGGGGAAAGGCGGCCAAAAAGGTTGGCGCTGGGGGCGGCTATGGCCCCGGTGGACAGGCGGATAAGCATTTGGGCCGCGGGATGATCCGGCAGGCGGATTGCCGCAGTGGCCAGGCCGCTGGTGGCCAGATCCGGCACTTCCCTCCGCTTGGGCAGGATCAGGGTAAGGGGTCCGGGCCAAAGTCCCCGCAGCTTGTCCAGCCTTTGCCTTGACCGGGGGCTTAGGGCGGAAAGATCCGCCGCCAGCTCCAGATCCTCCGCGGCGGCAATGTGGATGATCAGGGGGTCGAAGCGGGGCCGCCGCTTTACCTCAAAGATCCGGGCCAGGGCGGCGGTATTAAAGGCGTCCCCCCCCAGGCCGTAGACCGTTTCCGTAGGAAAGGCGGCCAGCCCCCCGGCGCGGATCAGCCCGGCGGCGGCCCGGATATTGACCTCTTCCTTTATAGAAAGAAAACGCACATTCAGACCTTTTTCTGGAACAGTATCGCTCCGTCGAGCCGCCGGCCCACCTCGTCAAAACCCATACGGTGCAGATAGGCGGTATGGGCGGGAACCTCGCCAACGGCGCTGAAAAACATACCGGGAGAGGCAATATGGGCGGCGGCGGTGGAAAAGAAGAACCGTGCATTCTTAAAGTCCCGGAAGGCGGGGATGGCATAGTCCAGCAGAATGGCAAACTCATCGCCTATATCCCTTCTAAACAGCACCAGGGATACCGGCAGCGTTTCCCGCAGTATAAAACAACCCTTTACCCCGTCCAGTTCTTCCGGGTTGAAGGAGGGAAAAAACCGGGAAATATCTTCGCCATAAAAGCGGAGAAAGCGCTGTACATAGGGATCTTCCAGGGGATCGACAAACAGGATGTCGAAAGCGGGGCGGCGGTTAAAATTCCACTGGAATTTGATAAGATAGACGGCGTTGACCCCGGCGGTAAACAGGTTGAGGGCTATAACCGGATAGGATTTGATACAATACCCGTAAACGGCAAACGCCAGAGAACCGGCCAGATTGAGAAGCCGCAGGTTTCTGATATTCCGCATAGCAAGGCTCAGAGCAACCACAATCGAAGCGCATAACCCAAACCCGTGAATAAAATCCAGCCAGTTCATGGGCCCAGTATAAGTTACTTGTTGAATCTGGAACAGGGGGCGGCGGCAGCGCCCGTCTAAAAACGGTGAAGAACCAGGGGCGGGCCCTGACCCCCGGCATCCGGGCTTTAGCCCCCGACGTTTAGGCTTTAGCCCCCGGCGCCTTTTTCATATCCAGCGCCGTTTTTTGAAGAAGATCATCATTCCCCCGGCAATGAGCAGCATCAGCCCCCAGACGATAAAATAGCCGTACCTGATCCCCAACTCCGGCATGTAGGAAAAATTCATACCGTATACGCCGGCGATAAAGGTCAGGGGAATAAAGATAGTCGAGATGATGGTCAGTACCTTCATCACGTTATTCATCCGGCTTGAGACGGATGAAAAATTCACCTCCATCATCCCCGCCAGCAGTTCCCGGTAACTTTCCACCGTTTCCGCCGCCTGGATCACGTTGCCCTGGAGGTCTTTGAGGAAGGGGTCAAGTTCATCGCTTATCAGGGACGAGTCAAGGTGAACCAGAAAGGAAAGGCTCTCCCGCAGGGGCCAGACCGCCCGCCTTACCCGGAGGAGGTCCTGCTTTACCCGCTGGATGTCGGCGATAAACGCATTGTCGCCTTCGTCAATGGCCCGTTCCTCAAAGTCCTCAAGCCCCGCGCCCATGATGTCCAGCACCAGAAAGTAGTTGTCCACCGCCGAATCCATAATGGCATAGGCCAGGTAGTCCGCCCCCAGTTTCCGTATCCTTCCCACATTGTTAAGAATACGCCGCCGGATTCCGTCAAAGGAATCGCCGGGAATTTCCTGAAAGGTGATGATGGTGTCCACGGTGCACAGCAGGCTTATCTGCTCATATTCGTAGCGGCCTCCGTCTTCCGCTTTGTACCGTATGGCCTTAAAGGTGATGAACAGATACTCCCCAAATTCTTCAACCTTGGGGCGGTGCTCAGTATTGAGAATATCCTCCACCGTCAAGGGATGAATCCGGTAGAATTGGGCAAGCGTGCCTATGGCGCCGCTGTCCTTGAGGCCGTTTACGTTGATCCAGGTAATCCCGCCGGTATTCCGGTGCTTGAGCAGCTCTTCCACGGTATCCGCGGTTTTAACCCAGGCCCCCACGGGATCGTAGCCGATTATGGAAAGGGCCATCTCCTGAGGATTCCGGTCCCCCACATAGACGGGGCTTCCCGGGGGCAGGCCGATGTCGGGCCTTTTTCTGGGGCGGGCCATCAGGCGGTATATTCCATGGAGACGGATTTTGGTATGCCGGGCCGGTTTACCGCGGTCCGGGGGATACGGCCTTCCAGCGCTTCCAGCGCGTTGAGGGCGGTACAGGTTTTCAGGATCGAAACCGCCTCTTCGCTGTAATAGGCGCTGTGATCCGTGAGGATCACATTGTCCAGACCCAGAAGGGGATGATCCGCCCCCGGGGGTTCCCGTTCAAATACGTCCAGTCCCGCCGCGGCGATACGGCCTGAACGCAGGGCCGGAATCAGGGCCTCCTCGTCGATCACCGGACCCCGGGAAACGTTGATAAGAATCACCCCCTCCTTCATCCGGGAGATTGATTCCTCATTGATGCAGCGCCGGGTCTGCTCGTTCAGGGGAACATGGAGGGAGATAAAATCCGACCGGGCGATAAGTTCATCGAAGGATGCGGCCGTACCCTGCATTCCGGGAAGCAGTTTTGCCTTAATATGGGGATCGGCGATAAGAATGCGGCTGAAGCCGAAGCCCTGGACCTTTTCCCAGAAGGCCCTGCCGGTGGCGCCGAAACCGACTATCCCCAGGGTACGGCCGGACATGCGCCGTATGGGCTGGTTCAGGTTCCAGCCGCCGGCACGGATCTGCCGGTCCTTAAAGGGGATACGCCTGATACAGGAGAGGAGCATCCCCAGGGCATGTTCCGCCACTTCCTCGGTACAGTAGCCGGGCACGTTGGTAACCCAGATTCCCTGTTCCTCTGCGGCGAGGATATCCACATTGTCATAACCTATGCCATAGCGGGAAATAACCCGGCATCTGCGGAGCTGTTCAATGACCCTCCGGGTCATGGGGGCCTGGTTCAGAAGCACCGCGTCGGCGTCCGCGCAGGCCGCAATAAGGGCCTCCTCGCTGTAACAATCCGCCGTCCTCAGGCTGAAACGGGGATCCGCAAAGACCGCTTTCTCCTCATCGCTGCTGCCAAACCGGTCGTCGCTGATAACTATTTTCATCATTGTATATTCTCGACACATTCCCGGGGCGTATTGATACGGGAATAGGAGAAATAACGCTAAAGAGGGATATTCGCAAGGGGAAGTCAGGGCGGCGGCGGGAGGGCAGTATGGTTTTTGTACCGTTCTTCCAGTACACGGGACCGCTGTTGTCCTTTTCCAGCGCCGGCATACACAAATATCCAAGGCGGCGCCTTTTCCGCTTCCCGCATCCTGGCGGCCTTGTTTTTGGCTTCCGGTGTGGATGCAGCCGGAAGGGCGTATTCGCAACGGGGTCTAATACCCTTTGCACGTTTTCGTGTACGAGCTTCAGGGCGGTTAGACTTAGTAACACCAACAAAAAACCGGTAGTAGATCCCACGGTTAAATAATTTCCTTCCAGAACGAACCTCGTAAACAATGTAACGCTTACAGGATACCCCGCCCTTCAGGGCGGGGAGGTTCATTTCTTTACAGCAGTTTGAGCGCCCCCGCCCTGCCATTTATACGTTATAGTAACAACGTATGAAATTTCCTATGGCACTTAAACATCGTTTGATTCGCAGGCGGGGCGCATACCGGCAAGCATCAGACCTTTGGCCCGCGCTTGCTTCGGGTTTGCCCCTGTTGCCAAACAGTGTAAACGGAGCGATGTAATTTGTAATGAGCAAAGTCAAGGTAGATATAGATATGAACCCCGTATACAATTCATGCTTTGCAGTACGAAGATACCCAGGAAAACTCCTGGGTATCTTCGTTCCAAAAAACCGGCGCCGCCATCGACAATAGGGTCAATGAGCCTCCCCGGAGCAGAGCGCGAATCAAAGGTTCGATGGGGTATCCTAAGCGTCGCCATATTTGCGGGGAGGCTCATTCGATAGGAAATTTATAGTACCATCTGGTTTCATACCAAATTTTTGAAAGCGTTGCTTTATTTGAGCCGCAGCAGAGCTGCGGGGTATTAAACCAGACTTTCGAATAACGCTATAAAGCATAACATTCCCGGCTGTATCGAAGCCGCTACGCGGCATTAAGGGGTTTTGGCAGCCCGGATAAGGGCCTTGCGAAGCATCGTTCCGCAGGAACGCGGCCAGGGCTGGCAAAATGTGCCGGAGCAGCGGCGTGGGAATGTTCAGACCAAAGGTCTGCGCGCAGCGGAATGACCTAGCCGTTGCGGAGGCCGAGCCGCCTACCGGCGGCGAAGCGTAAACAGTCCTGTTATGTGACGTAGGGGCGTACTTTATTTCCTGAATATTCTTATTCCATTTATATATGCCAATTTTATTTTTTCTGCTCCGACAAATTCCACATATTTTAAATTTATTTCTTCTCTGTTTTTAATTTTTGATAATTCGTTATATAAATTTATTATTCTGTCTTTAATTCCTGAATTTTCAATGTAGTCATGTAAAAATATTTCTGCCGCTTCTTTTCCTCCAAAATATATCATAAACGCCATCGGGAATAATGTTCTTTCTGTCCATTACGTATACTTTGCTCCATTATTTTTAAGATATTCTATAGCGCTATTTTTGTCTTTAAATATTTCCACAATGGGTATAAAATATAATTTAATAGCTTTTATAATTTCATTTACGGTTTTATCAAATTCTTTTTCAGTCAAATTCCATTCTTTGACTGATCTTGGTTTTTCAGGAGTTCTAATATTTTCAGCGCAAATGATGCCGTCTTCATATTTGCTTTTTGATTGTTCAATCATCCATATTTTCAATTTTTTTGAAAATATTACTAAACAACCACCGCCTAAAGGCGGTGGGTTTTATAGCGGCTGAAAGCCGCTTTGAGGCTAAAGCCTCCTAAAAAGACCTTTTGCTAAAGCAATCTAAAGCTTGCGACTGAAACTC
>JAISPH010000013.1 GCA_031275035.1 Treponema sp. | reverse complement strand
CTTTACAACCCGGTGGAACTCCAGCAAAATGTCAACAAGGCTATTTTGCGCCTGCGTCAGCGGCTTGCTCAGATAAACCGTATTCAGACACAGGTGCAGCAACAGCTACGGTAACATTTTCTAAATGAGGCATCTCGGGGGAGTGTAGGAAGTGAGGGGTCTGGGACGGATCCGGGGCGATATATACGAAGTACGTCTATATGCCGAGTAGGCGGCGATTAGACGAACTGCGTATATATGCGGGGCGGGTGGGATATATACGCAATACGTTTAACGCGGGGCTTGGGGTGATATATACGAACTGCGTATATTTGCGGGATGGGGGCGATATATACGAAGTACGTCTATAGACGGGGAAAAGGCCAGTTAGACGAACTGCGTATATATGCGGGGCGGGTGGGATATATACGCATTGCGTTTAACGCGGGGCTTGGGGTGATATATACGAAGTACGTATATATGCCGAGCAGGGGCGATATACACGAACTTCGTCTATATGCCGAGTAGGCGGCGATTAGACGAACTGCGTATATATCCGGGCAAGGGGCGATTATACGCATTGCGTTTATAAGCGGAGGACGGTGATATATACGCAATACATATATAGACGGGATGGGGGCGATTATACGCAATGCGTTTAACGCGGGGTCTGGTGCGATATATACGAACTGCGTATATATCGAGAGGGGTGATATAGACGATATGCGTATATATCGCCAGGGGCGGATGTAACACGTATTCGCTTTATTTCTGGGCGGGGAGAGTCATTCCCGGGCGGGATGGCGCAAACGAGGCGCCGGGGGCCGGTGTAAAACCGCGCCGGACCTTCGGTCCGCCCCCGCGGACAGGCACGAGCGGCGGGGACGCCGCCGGAGCGCAGGTTCGTGTCTGTTCGGGTGGTTTGTGGATCCTGATGGTTATCCGGGGAAGAGGTGCTGAATCAGTATCTTGAACCCCAGGCCGGTAAGGATGATCCCACCCGCAATCCGGGCGCCCTTCCCGAAGAGGACCCCCAGCCGCCGGCCGAATTCAAAGCCGGCAAGGCATACCAGAAACGTAACGCCCCCGATGATCCCCGCAGGCAGCCAGAGGCCGTGACCGAGGACGTTTAAGGAAAGGCCCGCCGCCAGGGCGTCTATGCTGGTGGTTACCGACAGGGTCAGCAGGATCAGGGGATTCCTGATGTCCCCCGCCGCCTCCGCGGGACAGGCCGCTTTTGCTTCAATCCCCTCTTTTATCATCTTGCCGCCGGTAAGGCAGAGCAGCGCAAAGGCTATCCAGTGATCATAGCCGCCGATGAAGGCGCTGACGGTTTTCCCCAGAAACCACCCCAGGACCGGCATAATAAACTGGAAGAGGCCGAACGAGAGGGAGGCCCTGACTATGTGGAACGGCTTGATTTCCCTGATACAGATGCCGGAACTGACCGAGACGGCAAACGCGTCCATGGACAGGCCGAGGCCGATAAGAAAAACCGGAAACATCCCTTAAACCTATACCCCCGGAGGAACCTGTTCAATAGGCGGCTTCCGTCAGTCTCCGCGGAGTTCGACGGCGGGGTTTTCCGCAGCGGGCCAGCTTAGAATCCGGGGTTCCCGGCCCAGATCCAGGATCAGTTCGGCCGGGATGTCCCGGCCCCCGCCGGAAACGATGTCGTATTCCCTGCCCGCCGGGCCCGGAGCGCGGACCCGTACCCGCTGGGGGTTTCCGTCGTTCCAGAGTATAAGGGCGTCCGTTTCGGTCCCCTTAAAGTAAAGGGCGTTTACCGAAGCGGGCAGCCGGATCCGCCGGGGCAGCTCCGGCCGGTACTCGGAGCCGGGGATAAAGCGGCCGCAGAGGGCAAAGGCGGCGGCCCCCCGTTTGCGGGTAAAGTCGGGGTAGGCCAGGCCGAAGTACGGGGAAGGGTTGATTATGGACGTTGCCTCGTCCCGGTTCCGCTTGTCGAAAAGCTCATACCAGAAATTGACCTCGACCCCCCGGACGGCAAAACCCGCCAGGGTTTTTATGATGTATTCGGGATAATTGTCTTCGCTGATGTTGCCGATGTAGATTCCCCTTGTGGGAAAGCCGATTTCGGTTATCCAGATCCGTCCCTTGAAATGATAGGGCTCTATGATTTTAAGGAGCCTGTCGTAGGCCCTGAGCGCCCCCCGGGGGCTTCCCGCATAGGGATGGAAGGAGAGGATATCCACCTGATCCATGGCGCCCGCTTCAAACATTCCCCGGATAAAGCTTCTGGGCGCCAGCCAGAATCCCGCGGCGGCGACCGGGACGGCGGGATCGATTTCCTTTATCTTTGCCGCCGCCGCCCGGGCAAGCTCAAAGAAGTCCCGGTCCGGCCCCTTCCAAAAGTAGAAGGGATTGTTGGGTTCGTTCCATATTTCAAACGCGTCGATCCGGCCCCGGTAGCGGCGGACCACGGTTTCCACATAGCGGAGATAGCAGGGAATTTTTTCCGGTATGATATGCCGCCGGGCTTCCCGTTCCCCGTAGATCCAGCCCACATCGTAGGCCAGGGTGGCGAGAATTTTCTTCCCCGCCGCCTTGGCGCCGTCCACATAGGCGTCCCATTCGGCAAAGTCCCAGCGCCCCTCCTCCGGTTCTATGTCCTCCCAGTCAAAGGTCCGGCGTATCCAGACCGAGCCCAGTTCGTCCAGCAGGGCGTACTCCCGGGGGCTGCGGGTAAAGCCGCCGTGGGCCATGCCGAGGTGATCCGCCGGAATATGCCGGGGGACGCCGGAGGAAAAGGAGCTGGCGCAGGAAGAGAGCGCCGTCATGAACAGCGCGGCCATGAACAGCGCCGCCGCGGACGGCGCCGCGGCGGCAGGCCGAGCCCTCCGGGTTTTCAACGGGCCGCGGCCCTGAGGCCGTGTATGGCATAGAGAAAAAGGTCCAGCAGCAGCCCCTCCAGGGGAGCGCCCCCGGCCCGGAGGCGGATGTCGTATTCGGCGATTACCGAGAGGCAGCGGTCGGTTCCGGGGCTGTCGTAGCGTTCCGCGGCGGCGGTATAGTCCCGCCGTACTTTAAGGGAGGAGAGGCCTATCTTTTTTAAGGCAAAATCATCGGCCCTCTGTCCGGGACCCAGGGAAAGATAATCCCGCAGCTTTCTGAAACACCAGGCAAGTCCCGCCAGTATGGCCTGGGGGGATTCCTTTGCCCCCAGGAGTATACGCATCGTTTCAAGGCTCTTTTCCAGATCCCCCGCGGCGATCCTGGAGAAGAGCGTAAAGGCCGATTCTTCCCGGGTATGGGAAAGCCAGCGTTCCACATCCTCCGCTTCGATGATCCTGCCGGCGTCTCCGGCAAAGAGCATGAGCCGGGAACATTCACGGCCCAGGGCTTCGGTATTGTTCTCCACCATTTCCAGCACCGCCTCGACGCCTTCGGCGCTTATCCGGCGTCCCCCCCGGCGGAAAAAGGAGCTTACCCATTCGGCCTTTTCATTTTCAAAAAGTTCCCAGAAGATCCGCTTGGCCGCCTTGGGAACGGCCTTTTCCAGAGTCTTGTTCAGGCCGGAGGCTTCCGAAATGAGGATGATCACGGCGCCGTCCTGGGGAACCGCCATGCAGGAGGCAAGGAGCTCCAGGTCCTCTTTTTTCTGAATCGCTTCGGCATTTTTGATGAAGAAAAGCCGCCCCTCGGCAAAGAGGGAGCCGTTCCGTATAGCCGCGGTCATGGCCGTTACCGGGGTTTCCCCCGCATAGAAAGAAGTTTCCTCCGGGGGAGCGTTAAAACGCCGCTCTAAATCCCGGCGTATGTCCGCTATGGCGTCCTGTTTTTTGCCTGTCTCCGGCCCCAGAAAGAGATAACATGCGCCCGAATTTTTCGCCATGTTCTGCCCGGTGAAAACCGTTAGTAGGCGCGGAGCAGATGGGAGAGACGTCCCAGTATGCGGACATCCTGGCTGTAGATGGGCAGATACTTGGAGTTGGCCGGTTCCAGCCTGATCCGGTTGCTTTCCTTATAGAAACGTTTCAGGGTTACCGCTTCGTCCACCACGGCGACCACGATGGTTCCATTGGGGACAACGTCCTGCTTTTCAATGACCGCCGTATCCCCGTCCATGATTCCGGCCCCTTCCATGGAGTCCCCCCGGACCTTAAGGGCAAAGTACTGGCAGTTTTTTTTGAGCCCGGAACAGTGCATGGGGATGGATCCGTCCCAGTTTTCCTCCGCCAGGATGGGAAAGCCCGCAGCCACGGAACCCAGCAGGGGAATCTCCACAAAGCCTTCGGCTTCTTCCTCTCTCTTGACCAGTTCCATGGTCCGGGACCGTTTGCCCCCCGATTTCAGCTGTTCCTTCTTTTTCAGGGCCTCCACATGGTCGTAGGCGCCCTTAACGGAGATGCCGAAAAAATCAGCGATTTCCCTGATTGTTGGAGGATAAGCATGGTTTTTGATAAACTGTTTGATGAAGGCCAGTACTTCCCCCTGCCGCTGGGTCAGCTCTTTCATCGCTCCGTCCTTTCGTCCCCGCCGGGGACGATCTTATGTTTTCGTAATTTGGCATGCAGATTGCTTGGATATATACCGATGGCTTCTGCGGTACGGGAAATAACGCCGTTATTCCGGGCAATCTGATACGTTAGATAACTTCTTTCAAAGAGATCCTTTGCTTCATTGTAAGATAGATCCAGTATATCCTCAGGAAGCGGATTTTGACCAGTCCCTTCCCTGTTTTTTTGAAATTTTTTTTCGGCCCCCGGATTCTTCTGCAGAAGCCCCAAAAGGTCCTTTCCGCTTATCCGGTCCCCGGTCCACATCACCGCGATCCGCTCCGCCAGGTTCTTCAGCTCCCGGACATTACCGGGCCAGGGGTAGGAGCCGAGGAATTCCAGGGCGCTTTCGTCAAGGATCGGCGCTTTTCCCCCCAATTCTTTCAAAAAAGTTCCAAGCAGCAGGGGAGCGTCCCCGGCCCGTTCCCGCAGGCTGGGCATACGGATGGGAATGACGTTAAGCCTGAAGAAGAGGTCCTGCCTGAAACGGCCCGCTTTACATTCCTTTTCCAGATCCCTATTGGTGGCCGCCAGGATCCGCACGTCCACATTGATAGTCTTCTCCCCGCCGAGTCTTTCGATCTGCTGTTCCTGAATCGCCCGGAGCACCTTGGCCTGGGCCGCCAGGGACATATCCCCTATCTCGTCCAGAAACAAGGTACCCCCGGCGGCCAGTTCAAAGCGGCCCCGGCGGCCCGCTATGGCGTCGGTAAAGGCCCCCTTTTCGTGGCCGACGAGCTCGCTCTCCAGCAGGGTGTCCGGGATGGAGGCGCAGTTAACTTCCACAAAGGGCCCCTCCGCCCGGGCGGAGCCCCGGTGGACGGCCCGGGCCGCCAGTTCCTTGCCGGTTCCGTTTTCCCCGGTAATGAGAATGCGGGCGTCGCTGGCGGCAGCCTGTTTGATCAGGGCCCTGACATGCTCTATGGCGGGACTTGACCCTATTATTTCTTTCCGCAGATCGGGGATATTTTTTTTAAGCTCCCGGTTCTCGTTCCGCAGTTTCTGCATGGTCAGGGCGTTGCGGCAGACCGTCAGCACCTTGTCCAGGGAAAGGGGCTTTTCGAGGAAGTCGAAGGCCCCCAGTTTTACCGCCCGGACCGCCATATCCACATTGGCGTGGCCGGAGATAACCACCGTTTCAATCCGGGGCCAGTTCTTCCTGATCCGTTCCAGGGCTTCCATGCCCCCAAGCCTGGGGAGCAGCACGTCAAGAAAGATCAGGCTGATCTTTTCCCGGGCCAGTATCTCAAGCCCCGCCAGGGCGTCTTCCGCGGTAAAAACCCGGTACTTCTCGTCTTCCAGAATAGATCCCAGGGTATGGCGTATCCCCGGCTCATCGTCAATGATCAATATGCTGGTCAAGGGACCCCTCCATGGGCAGATCGATAAAGAAGGTGGCGCCCATTCCCTCGGCGGAGTGAAACCAGATGGTTCCGCCGTGTTCGTTGACGATACGTTCCACAATAGGAAGCCCCAGGCCTGTGCCCGACGCTTTGGTGGTAAAATAGGGGGTAAAAATTTCGTTTTGGATCGCTTCTGGAATTCCCCTTCCGGTATCCCGGATACTCAGCCTGCAGTACTGTATCTCCCGTTTCCTGACAAGGTCAGTTCGTATCTCGATAGTTCCCTTCCCGTTCATGGCGTCGATGGCATTGCCGATCAGGTTGACCAGGGCCTGGGAGATATGCCGCCTGTCCATGTTGAAGGAGAGATCCTCCACATAGTCAAGGTCGAAACGTAGCGCCGGGAAGGAACTGCGGTAGGGGGCCGCCGTTTCCCCGATCAGTTCCCGCAGGGAGGCGCGGGCCAGGGAAACGTCCATGGGCCGGGAAAGGGTCCTGAATTCGGTAAGCAGGCCGGAGAGTCCCTCGGTCTCCTGGATAACGGCCAGCATGGAGGATTCCAGGATCTCCCCTATGGTTTCGGGTTTGTTCCTCCAGCGCCGGAGCAGGCGTTCGGCGGAAAGCCTGATCGGGGTCAGGGGATTTTTTATCTCGTGGGCAAGCTGCTGGGCCATGCTCTGCCATATCGAAATTTTTTCCGCCTTAACCAGGGCCGTCCGGGACTTCTCCAGATCCTGCACCATGGCGTTGAAGGAACGGATCAGCAGCCCCAGCTCATCCCCGGGACGGCTCATGATCTGGATGGAGAAGTCCCCCTCCGCCACCCGCCGGGTTGCCTCGGTAAGTTCCGCGATGGGCTGGGTAAGTTTCCGGGAAAAGGAGAGGGTGATTATCACCGTCATCATCAGGGTGGGAAAGAAGAAGATCCCGTAGTAGAGCGCAAGGAGGGGCCGCATGTTTTTCCGCAGGGATTCGACAATCGCCAGATTGTTCTGTTCGCCGGCAATGGTCTTCAGGGCCCGGTCAAAGCCTTCCCCCAGGCTGTAACTGAACAGCCGCAGTTCTCCGGGGCGGGGAAGGACGATGTACCGGATCAGGTCCTCGTCCCGGGGCAGATGCCGGGAGACAAAGCCCTGCCGCAGATCCGGCGGCGCGGCCTGCCGTACTCCGGCCCTGCCCCAGTAGGCCCCCTCCGTCCAGTCCGCCGGGCTTTCGCCGGAATCCCCCCCGGAGGCCCGGACCCGGAAGTCCTGGATACCCAGGAGGTATTCGTCCCGGAGGAGCAGGTCCTCCGGGTCTCCCCCTTCCAGGACCAGGCTTTCCAGCTTTTCCATCCTGAAGCCGTAATTGTCCAGGGCCAGGATCTGGGCATTGTTCAGGGCTTCGTCCATATTGATGCCCCGCCAGAAACGGACCAGCTCGTAGAGGGACTGGATGGTAATGATGGTAACCGGAGCGGCGGCGAATATCACGGTAACGGCAAAGTAGGCCATCAGCCGGGCCTGAAACCTGCTTCCCGTCCTGCGGCCGGCTATATCCCGGATTAGGCCGAACAGGGAAAAGGACATCAGCAGGAGGAGCGCTCCGGGCATGGTGAAAAAGGCGATAAGCCGGAGCGGGGAGGGGACGGCCCCCTCCCTGAGGATTTCGGTAAAAAAGGTTCTGGAAAAGAGAATCGTGATGATGCAGAGGATAAGGTAGATGAAGATCAGCCCCCGGACATTGATAAAGGCGTATTTGGGACGGGTCCTGAGGGTTTTCACCGGAAACTATTCCTCTTCAAATTTCGACTCAAAAAGGCGGGCAATAGCCTCCACCGCCGCCGCCGCATCCTCCCCCTCGGCAATGATCTTCAGTTCGGTCCCGTAGGCCGCCCCCAGGGTAATGATCCCCATGATGGATTTTCCGTTGATACGGTCATTGCCCTTTTCCAGATATATGTCCGACTTAAAGTCCTTTGCCGTCTGTACCAGCAGGGCCGCGGGCCGGGCGTGAATTCCCGCCCGGTTGGAAATGGCTATAACCTGTTCGGCTGTAACGGTTTCGCTCATATAATGTCTTCCTGTCCAAAATAAACCGAGCGGGCGGTATCGCTCTCTATCCATTTAAGGATATTCCGGTTGAATTCTTCCGCCGAGTTATAGCCCATCTTTTTAAGCCGTTCATTCATGGCGGCGGTCTCCAGGATGATGGGAACATTCCGGCCGGGCTTTACGGGAATGTCCAGCTTGGGGATGTTTACCCCCAAAATCTCCATATAGTTTTCCTCCGTCCCCAGGCGGTCGTAGTTCTTTTCCGAGTCCCATTCCTCCAGCACCGCCACAAGCTGGATCTGCTTCCGGTCCCGGATGGCCCCGACCCCGAAGAGATGGGTGATATTGATGATCCCCAGCCCCCGGATCTCCATGTGGTGGCCGATAATCTTATTCGCCCCGGTGCCGATAAGCATATTGCCGTTGACGCAGCGTATGTCCACCACATCGTCCGCCACCAGCCGGTGTCCCCGCTCGATCAGCTCCAGGGCGGTTTCGCTTTTTCCCACCCCCGAGTCTCCCAGAATCAGGATACCCAGGCCGTAGACCTCCACCAGCACTCCGTGGATGCTCTTTTGGGGGGCAAAGATATTGGAGAGGGTGCGCATGAGCCGCATCACAAATTCGGAAGTCCCCAGATCGGTCTGCAGAAGGGGGCAGAGGTTCTTCTCCGCCTCATCGAAAAATTCCTTGTCGGGAACCAGATTATGGGTAAAGATGCAGCAGGGGATGGAAAACGAAAACATCTGCCGGATGGTATCGAAGCGGCCCTCGGCGGTCATCTTTTTAAGGCAGGCCGCCTCCCCCCGGCCAAAAACCTGAATGCGCTGGTAGGCGAAGGATTCGTAGAATCCCATGATGGCAAGCCCCGGCCGGTTAAGATCGGGGACGCTGATCTCCCGGGTAAGCCCCTTTCTGCCGCCTATGCAGTGCAGGTTGAGAGAATTGAGCTCGTTAAGGTCGATATCGATGAGATCCAGCACGGTAAACTGCTTGTCCGCCATGGGTCAATTGTAAAGCAAATGTTCCACAGGAACAAGCGGAGAGAATTCCGGTGCGATGCCCTTGACAAAGATCCGTCCTTCCCCTATTCTAACTGTGAAATATTTCACAGATCGCCGCCGTTTTTTGCTCCGTCTGTGAATCTTGCAAAGGCATTACAAGCGGTGAATATATCCGGGCCGGCCCGGCGGGGCCTGCGAAAGCAGGTTGTCGTTACTGCAGCGCGGCCACGACCCCGGTAAAGGTTTTACAAGCGGTGAATGTATCAGGGCCGGCAAAACAGCGGCTCCTCTATCTGATGCGGCTCCTCGAAAAAAACGGCCCCGGACCCGTAACCTCCGCCGAAATCGAGGCTCTCACGGGCTGGGCAAGCCATACCATCAGGAAGGACATTTCGTTCCTGGGCGGGGAAGGGGTCCTGGGGAGCTCCGCCGGTTACGACCCTCCGGCCTTGGCGGAGGCCATTAAAAAAGCCCTGGGCCTCCGCCGCCGCCGGCTTTTTTGCGTAGTGGGCCTGGGCCGGCTTGGTTCGGCCTACCTTAACTTCCGGGACCTTGAGCCGGGGGCGGTTCCGGAGGCCGGAGCCGAAACGGACCATCGCCGGGAGGAGCCTGAGTTTGAACTTGCCGCGGGGTTCGACACCAATGTAAACCGGGTGGAGATCCTCAAGTCTTCGGCCCCCCTCTATCCGGCCTATAAAATGGGAGAGGTGATCCGCCGGTTCGGTATCGAGATAGCCCTGCTCTGCGTTCCCCCCGGCGCGGCCCAGGGGGCGGCGGAAAAGCTGGCCGCCGCGGGAATCCGGGGAATTCTCAACTTTGCCCCGGTTCCCCTCAAGCTGGGGCCGGAAATCGCCGTGCGGAATGTATTCCTGACGGATGAGCTGCGGGCCCTGGCGGTACAGATGGGGGCCCCCCTGGAGGAATGATCCGCGCTAAGCGGCTTTTATATTTGACAAGGAGACTCTATGCGTGTTTACAACTTTTCCCCGGGACCCTCGGCGCTGCCGCTGCCGGTACTGGAAAGGGCGGCGGCGGAGATGACCGACGCCGGCGGATCGGGCCAGTCGGTGATGGAGATGAGCCACCGGTCCAAAGACTTTAAGGCCATCATCGAAAAAACCGAGGCCCTGCTCCGGGAGCTGATGGATATTCCCTCCAACTACAGGGTGCTCTTCCTCCAGGGAGGAGCCTCCCTCCAGTTCGCCATGGTTCCCCTCAACCTGGCAGCGACCGGCGGCGGGTCCCGGAAACGGGCCGCCTATGTGGAAACCGGGGTCTGGGCAAAGAAGGCCGCCGGCGAGGCCGCCAAGTATGTGGAAACGGTAATTCCCGCAAGTTCCGGGGACAGGGCCTATTCCTATATCCCGGAACTCCCCCCCCCGGACGCCAATGGCATGGACGCCGCCGGCATGGACGCCGCCGCCTACTATCACATCACCCTGAACAATACCATCGTGGGGACCAAATGGGCGGAGCTCCCGGAGCTCCCCAAAACGGTTCCCCTGGTTTCCGACATTTCCAGCTGTATACTCTCGGAACCCCTGGACGTTTCCCGCTTCGGCGTCCTCTATGCGGGGGCCCAGAAGAATCTGGGGCCCGCGGGAACCACGGTGGTGATAGTCCGGGAGGATCTTATCGGCAGGGCCCCCGGCTGGACCCCGGTAATGCTCCGTTACGAAACCCACGCCGAAGAGGGTTCCCTGTACAATACCCCCCCCTGCTACGGGATCTATGTCATCGGCCTGGTCCTGGAATGGCTTAAAAACCTGGGGGGGGTCAAGGCCATGGCCGGCAGAAACCGGGAAAAGGCGGAGCTTTTCTACCGGTATTTGGACGGTTCCCGGCTTTTCAGATCTCCCGTGGAAAAGCCCTTCCGCAGTCTGATGAATATTCCCTTTATCGCCTCCGTGGAGGACGAAACCCGGCGGAAGGATCTGGAAAGCCGTTTTGTCAGGGAAGCCGCCGAAGCGGGCCTGGTAAACCTGGCGGGACACCGGCTGGTGGGGGGCATGAGGGCCAGCATTTACAACGCCATGCCCCTGGAAGGGGTAAAGGCCCTGATTGCCTTTATGGAACAATTTGAAGAGACCGAAAGGAACCGCCATGTTTAAAATTCAAACGATAAACAAGATATCCCCCAAGGGGCTTGAGCTCTTTCACCGGGACCGTTACGAAGTGGCCAGCGAGATCCCCAACCCCGACGCCATTCTGGTACGCAGCGCGGATCTGCACCAGGTGGAGATCCCCCGGACGGTCAAGGCCATAGCCCGGGCCGGGGCGGGGGTAAACAATATCCCCGTGGCCGCCTGCAGCGACCGGGGGGTGGTGGTCTTTAACACCCCCGGCGGAAACGCCAATGCGGTAAAGGAGCTTGCCCTGGCGGCGCTGCTCATCGCCTCCCGGAACATCCTGGGCGGCGTCGGCTGGAGCGCCACCCTGGCGGACAAGGCCGACGAGGTGCCGGAGCTGGTGGAGAAGGGGAAGTCCCGCTTTGAGGGGCCGGAACTGACCCGCAAGATCCTGGGGGTGGTGGGACTGGGTTCCATCGGGGTCATGGTGGCTAACGATGCGGTAGCCCTGGGAATGGAGGTGATCGGCTACGATCCCTATATTTCGGTGGACGCCGCCTGGAATCTCTCCCACCGGGTCCAGCGGGCGGATACGCTGGAGGGACTGCTGGCCAAGGCGGACTATGTTACCCTGCACCTGCCCCTGGGGGAGACCACCAAGGGCCTCCTCAATGCTGAAAAATTCCGCCTGATGAAGAAGGGCGCCCGGATCGTCAACCTGGCCCGGGGGGGTCTGGTCAACGAGGAGGACATCATCGCCGCCCTGAACCAGGAAAAGCTGGGAGTCTATGTAACCGATTTTCCCACCGCGGAGCTTCTGGCCTGTAAGCGGGCGGTCTGTATCCCCCACCTGGGGGCTTCCACGCCGGAGGCGGAGGATAACTGCGCGGTCATGGCCGCCCGGCAGCTTATAGATTTTCTGGAGGCGGGAAACATAAAAAATTCGGTCAATTTTCCCCGGTGCAGGCTGGAACAGCGGGCGCCCTGCCGGCTTTTGGTGGCAAACCGGAACATCCCCAACATGGTGGGCCAGATTACCACCATCCTGGCGGAGGCGAATATCAACATTACGGATCTGATAAACCACCACCGGGATGAGTACGCGTATAACATCATCGACACGGAACAGCCCATCCCCGCGGAAACCCTGGAGCATATCAAATCGGTAAACGGCATTATCCGGGTGCGGACTATCGAAGGCTTTAACCAGGGCTGAAAGCGGCGGCGCCCTATGACGGCGCCCTGCGGACGGCGGGCCCCGGCCCAGGGCGGCGCTTTGACATTGCAACAAGAAATCTTTCCCAAAACCGATGTTTTGGGAAAACCTCCGGGTATTGTTTTTTTTTCCGCTTTTTATTACTATTTTAGTAGTAATAAAAAACAATGAAAAAAGGGGAATTTATTGAAAAAACGCATCATTTTTCCAGTGGCCGCCATATTGGCGGGGGCATTTTTCTTTGTCGCCTGGAAAATGGAACCCAAAGCCAAAAAGGCGGCGGCGGAAGGGATCTTTGAGGGGCCTGGAACATACGGGACTTCGCCGGATATTGCGGCGGTACGGCAGACGCTTCAGGATAAGTATGCCGAAGCGGTGGCGTACCGGTCCCTTCCGGAACGGCGCGGGGAAACGGATTTTATCCGGGAATGTTATAAAAATGAATCGTTCCGGGAAGCGGTGGTGGAATTTTTCAGCAAGGTCGCCGGTTCCCGGGAAGTTGCCGGGGTAATCCTGGAAAACGCCGATGTCTTCGGCATCTCCCCCGGTTTGGCCTTTGCCCTCTGCTGGGAGGAAAGCCGCTACAACCCCCGGGCCGTCAACAGGAAAAATATCAACGAAAGCGTCGACCGGGGGCTGTTTCAGCTTAACTGCTGTTCCTTTCCCCGGCTGAACGAGGCCGATTTCTTTGATCCCGGCGTCAATGCATACTACGGCATGGCCCATCTGCGCTGGTGCCTGGACAGCGGAGGCTCCGATGTAGCCGCTCTGGCCATCTACAATGCGGGGAACGGACGGGTCAGTTCCGGGGGAACCCCCAAGAAGACCCTGGACTATGTCTCCCGGATCCTCAAGGTACAGCGTTCCATCGAGACGCTCTTCGAGACCGAATTTACCCGGAGGTACTACAACGGAGAAGAAGAGATCTCCTTCACCGGCAATATTTGGGACTTTTTTAACGCGGTGTTTTAAGGGAACCCCCGGCCTGGTTTCCAGAGCTTTTGGTTAAAGACCGCCGGGCATTGCGGCCGGCGGCGTCCTGTTCCGCAGGAAACGCCGCCGGAGGGATCACCGGTCCGCTTCCGCCCTGAGAACCGCCTCTCCGGTATAGCCCTCGTTTACAATGAAAATACGCCGTTCCTCCCTGCGGTACTCCGCCTGAAGCACCCCCGGAGGGTCTATGGTCAACTTTGGATTGCCGCCGAAACACTCCGGGGGGGCGAAGATCTCGGTTGGACCCTCCACCGCGGGGTCCGCCCGGAAACGGAAGCTGAAGATCCCCGCCTTCCGGTCCCATTGGACCCGAAGGGGAACCCCCGCCGATGCCATGGGGTAGGGACGGAGCCAGCCCCCGGCGGCCCGGCCTTCGCCCTGAAAAACGATGGACAGATCCTCGCCGTTCCAGCCGTCCCCGTACTCCCGGGTATTGCTGGCGCAGTAGTGCCAGATGGTGGAATGGAGCAGGTTCTTGTCTATACCGTCGTAATAGATGTCCATGGCCTCTTCGTGGAGCCGGTAATCCCCGGTTTTATAGGCCCGCCGTCCGTTCATGTCAAAGGGAAGGCCGAATTCTCCCAGGAAACAGGGGATGTCCCCCATGTATTTTTGGGTCCAGACGGTCCCCTGTTCCAGGTATCCCGAGAACAGATCCTCCACCCCCTTTCTGCCCAGGACAGGCTTTTGGGTAATGGTACTGATCGAAAACCAGGGCAGAAAGAATTTAAGGTAAAGGGTGGGACCGTCGTACCAGTGGAATGCGTTTATCACATTGGGGGGGTCCTCTTTGGTCCAGTTGGGATTTTTTCCGTGGGGAATACCCTCAATAAAGATAAGGGCCCGCTCGTTTACCTCCCGCATGGTCTCGATAAAGCGGCGGTTAAAGGGTTTTAGAAAGTCCTCCACAAAGTCGGCGGGCCTTCCGTCATAGCGGCTAAAGTGATCTCTCCTTACGATACGGGGCGACCAGCCCTCATCGGTCCAGACCCCGGCCTGCTTCCAGGGACAACTGAAACCTTCCCTAAAGAGGGAAACCCCATGGGGATTGATCACCTCCCGGCCCGCCGTCCGGTCCGCGTTAAGCCCTATGGGGTAGACCGGAATGGACATGGTATGCCCCGAGGCGGCGGCCATAGCCTGAAGGGGGCTGGGGATGGCCCCGTTAACCACGGGAAAATTCTCCAGCCCCTCCAGGTTGCGGTAGCCGATAAAGCCCGGATGGGGCTCGTTCATCGTTCCCCAGCCTATAATGGCCCGGCAGGACTTGAGCCGCCGGTAACAGTGGCGCATGGCCTTCAGGTAGTGATCCTGAAGCCAGTCCTGGACCGGCCTGCCCTCTACGGTACAGTCCGGGGCATAGCTGTTCCCTCCAAAGAAGAGGGTAAACATGGTGGCCGCCCCGTAACGGTTATAGTTGGTAGGCCATATCATCCGGGGAAAGACCTTGTCCGTATAGCGCTGCTGGGTCAGGGCGGCCCCGGTCTCGTCCAGCCGGTCCAGATCCATGCCCAGCTTTTCCAGGGTCCAGGCGGGGGCCCCGTCCCCCCCGGTCCAGCGGCTCCACACATCCTGGTGGGGGTCGATAAAGACCGAAATATCCCATTGTTCCGCCATTTTAAGCAGCTTCCGCAGATAGGCCAGGTAGGCCTCGTCGTAGATCCCCGGCCCTTCGTGTTCGACGGCCTCCCAGGTAATATTGAAACGCAGGCAGGTAAAACCCCAGCCGGAGAGCCGGCGGAAGTGCCGCTCCGCCTCCTCCAGGGGGAAGGGCCGGCCCACAAAGGAGACGCCCCCGCTCAGATCCAGGGACGCGGGGTTCTGGGTTTCCCCGGAGGGGGTAAAGGGATACTTGGAATTTCCCCCCAGGTTACATCCCCGGAGTATCAGGATTCTTCCTCTGTCGTCGGTTATATACTTTCCTGCAATACGCATGACCTTCCCCTAAAAAACAGGTTGAAAAGACGCTTCTTTAAGCATATTATAAATGTATATCGGAGCTTTTCAAAAGAGCGTTTTGAAAAAGCGCCGCTAAAAAGGAATCCAGCCATGAAACAAGTTACGCTTCTGCTATTATCGGTTTTTATCGCTTTTTCGGCATCGGCCCAGTCGGAAGAACTGGAGATGTACAGCTCCCTCTTTGACGAGGCCGGCACCAGGGTGCAGCAGTACGGGGTGCTTCAGAATGTGGTAACTTCCAATGCGGGGACCCCCGAATTCTACGCCAAGGCCCTGGACCGGCTGCTGTCGGAGTACCCCAATGTCCGGGGCAGCACCGAAACCGCCGCGGCGGATTCCATGGCCCGGCTTCTTGCCGCCCAGCTTGGGGAAGCGGGATACGCCGAAGCGGGGCTTGCCCTCTGGCGGACGGTGGAGATCTTTGCCAATCCCCTGGTCAAGGCCGAAGCCCTCCAGGCCCTGGGCAAAACCGGGGCGGCGGAACTGCTGCCTCAGGTCATACAGCTTCTCTCGGACCTGAACCTCAGGCCCGCGGAAGACCGGGAAACGGGGAACCAGGTCGCCTACGGAGCGATCCTTGCCCTGGAAAGCTACAAAGATCCCGCTGGCTACCTGCCGGTCTTCTTCGCCTCCCACGGCTGGTATCTGGACCGGGTTAAGTCCCAGGCCCTTAAATCCCTCAACGTGATCCTGCCCGATCCCTCGGAAACCCTGATCGAGGTAATCAAAAGCCCCGGTTATACCTACGACATCAAGTACCATGCCCTCCAGGTGGAGGAAAATTCCGAAGGCACCACCCGTTCCAAGGCGGAGGTGGCGGTAGCCGCCCTGACGGCGGTCTGGAGCGCCGCCACCGGCGACCTGCGCCAGCGGTCCTCCCTGACGGGGAGCCGCAAACTGGCGGTCAGCATGATCCGCCGCTATGGGACCGAGGACGGCTCCGTGTATCCCCTGCTGGAACGCTGTTATAAGGAAGGCGTGGACGAGGAGGAAAAACTGGGGACCCTGGCCGCCCTGTCCGCCCTGGGTACCGACGATTCCGCCCGGCTCCTCTCCGCGTTCCTCATGGACTTTAATATACGGCTCCAGCGGGGCCTGATTACCCAGGCCGACGAACGGATGGTCCGGGCCGTCATTCCCGCCCTGGGGGCCACCGGCCGCCCCATAGCCAGGCCCGCCCTTAACTCGGTGCTGGCCATGGACTGGACCAATGCGGTAAAAAACCTGGCTTCCCAGGCCCTCAGAAGCATCCGCTAGACCCGGCCGGGGCTCAATGGCCCCGGACCGGAGGGACGCCGTTTTTTCGCCGCCCCGTTTTGGGGAGCTTCATTTACCTTGACTTTTCGGGTATTGCCCCTTACACTGGATATATGAATTTGAAGACCGTATTGACGAAAGAAACGATCAGCCTTCACCTCAAGGGAACCACCAAAGAGGCGATAATCAACGAACTGCTCGATATATTAACGGCCGCCGGGAAGATTCAGGACCGGGCCGCCGCCCTTGCCGCCGTCATGGACCGGGAACAGAAGATGTCCACCGGCATGAAGCACGGCATCGCCATACCCCACGGCAAAAGCGCCACCATCCGGGATCTGGTAGCCTGTATCGGCATCTCCGACGTTCCCGTCGATTTTGATTCCCTGGATCACGAACCCTGCCGTATTTTTATTATGACCCTGTCCCCGCTGGAAAAGACCGGCCCCCACCTGCAGTTTTTGGCCGAGATCAGCCTGCTCTTCAAAAGCGCGGAAAAACGGGGCGAGATCCTCAAGGCCGCCGACTCCGGGGAAGTCCTGCGGATATTGATGGAATAGCCCGGTCCGGCCCCTGTAAAAGCTCCGGCGGCCTCCCCGGACCGGCGCTCCGCGGAGGCTCATTCGCCGGGGCCCGGCGCCCGAAATTCAGCTCGCCGGTCCGCGGGGGAGCTTCAGGGCGGGAAAATTCATCAGAAAAGCGGGAATTTTAAAAAAAAACAAAAAACATTTACTTTTTTTACAAAATTCTGGAAATTTAATTATGCCTTTGATATACTGAGATCGAAGTGGCGAGGCATGGATTGTTCCATGAGGGGGTTTGATTGAACTGCAGAATAAGGCCGGAATTAAGCTCCCCCAAAAAGATCTTTGCCCTGGGAACGGCCGTTCTGCTGGCGTTAACGGTCTTTGCCGGAGCGGCGGCGGCCCAGGTTAAGGCGGAAAAGAAGGGGAACCGGTCCTATTTTTATGCGGGCGGGGGCATTGAATTAAGCCAGAACAGCCTGCTATATTATGCCATGAGCGAGGTTGCCAGCATTACCTATGACGTGAACGACCTGATGGCCGTTGGTTTTAAGGTAACGATGAGTGAAAATTTTGGCGGGACCGTCGTAGCGGAGCCGGGACTTTACTACCGGCTCTATGTGGCCAAGTTTCTGTGGGGCCGGGTGTTTGCCCAGTTCGATCTGGGGGCAAGTTATATCATGGACGATGAGGACATGTACCCCGAACCGTTAATGGGCGTTTCCGCGGGAGTGCGGTTCCCCTTTTTAGGCATGTTCTATGCGGAGCCCTATCTGCGCTTCGGCTATCCCTATATGTGGGGCCTGGGCGTTACCGGGGGCATCCGTTTTTAGGATAGATGTAGTATGCGTGTAAAAGAACCATTGTTTTGGGTCAAGGAGGCCGGTAATGGGTAAAAACAAGGTATTATTGGTGGTATGCGGGGCGCTGGCATTGTGCGGCGTACTGGCGGTATTTGCGGCTTGTAACAACCCCTATTTTCCAGCTTACAGCGGGAGCGGCAACGCCAATTTGGCGTGGGCCAGGGTGCTTCGTTTTGATACCAGCGAAGTAGTGTATGATTCGGAAAAACCTATTGATGATACTACCTATGCAATAAAGCCTTTTCTAAAAGAAGCGGGCGTTTTGATGGGTGTGGGGGACTTTGACGCTGCCTTTGGATCAGGTTTAAGGGCGTCCGGTGGGTTTATCCTGCGGATGCAGCCGGTTGATCCGGGGGCCCGGGTGGTGTCCGTTAAGAATAAGGTTAAGGATCAAATTGATCCTACTCCTCCTATGCCTGATGGCGGGGTATACATATCCGAGTGGAGTTTTACGCAAAGTAAGGACTATTCTCCAGACAATAATGCGTTGAATTCGTATCTGGCGTATCTGCCTACCGCCTATTTCGTGATAACCGTCCAGGCCCAGAACGGCGCCCAAAAGAGTTACAATCTTATTTTGAATAACGACGGTACAGCCCGTCTTTTTGTGGTTAAGCAGATTGAGTTTGAGGGAGGATTGAAGAGCTGGCGGTCCCGCGGTGGTAGTGGCGGCGGTAGTGGTGGCGGCGGCGGTGGCGGCGCCATCTGGGGTGGGGGGGGTAGTTACACTCCCCCCTGGGACGGCATTTGGGGCGGCGGCGGCATCGGTACGATTTCCCAGCCCGACGGCAGTGTCTGGCGTTGGGATGGCGATAGTTGGGATCTGGTCAGCGGCTCCGGAAGAAATCCGCCTGCCAATCCCAATGACGTGGAGCCCAGCGGGCAGGGTTATACGGAGGATGGGCACATCGATCCGGCCCTCGATACCGGCAGCGATGTTTTCCTTTACTACCGGGATCTGCATATTAATAAGTTTGATCTGGCCCAGTTTGAAACCACCAATAAGCTATGGGACGATGTTATTAATGGAACCGGTATGCCTAATTTATCGGTTTCTGGATATAGTGGTATATCCCAGACGGGGACAAGTGGTGATGCTGTGAAATTGCCGGTGGCCGTAAGCTGGTACGAAGCCGTGGTCTGGTGCAATTTATATTCCGAAAGGATGAATCTTACGCCTATATATGTGAACGGCTCCGGCCAACCGTTGAAAACTGTTGTTGATGCGCAGAGCGTTTATGGTCCGAGCGGAACTGTCCAGCCCAACTGGGCCGCCGATGGTTTCCGGCTTCCCACCGAAGCGGAATGGGAATACGCCGCCAGGGGCGGTGAGTTCCCTGCGGACATCAGTAAAAAAGACGATCCCGCCTGGGGATGGAAATATGCCGGGGGCGATGATGCTGTAAAAGTCGCTCAGTTTGGTTCGGGTCTCAAACCGGTCGGAGGCAAGTCTTCCAACACCGCAGCCCTCTTTGACATGAGCGGGAATGTGCAGGAATGGTGCTGGGACCGGTTCTATCCCAACAGGTGGGAGATGAGTACTTATGATACGGATAAGTACCTGTCCGACGCTACCCCTGATGTAGGTCCCTATACGGCCTTTAGCAAAGGTGATGGCACCACCCCGGATTACCGGGTTGTCCGGGGCGGCGCTAATAGTGACTCCCCCGGTAGTACTCCTGATAAGCTGTTGGTTAGAACCAGAAGGCCGGAAGAAGCGACTGCGGACGACGGTACGTTTGGGTTTAGGGTGGCAAGGAGCCTTTAGTCGAGTACTGGTCCGGCTTTAGGGCCGGACCGCGGAGCTGCGTTTAGGAAACAGGGCCCCCCGGGATTCTCCGGGGGGCTTTTTTGTTGACAAAAACGGCCCGGTATGGCAGGATTATAGGCGTTGGCGGCTGGTCATGTTGACAGGGCAGGGTCGTCCGGCTGCGGGCAGCCGTTTGGACCGCTGTTTTTGGGGAGCGTGTGTGGAGTTAAGGGATTTTCTCTATCAATACACAACAATCTTTTTTTCCGAGGCCGTAAAAGAGACCATATTAATCGAGAATTGGGAAGAGACCGGTTTTGATCGCCGGTATGTCGAGTACGCCGGTGTTTTTCTTGAAATAAAGAAAGAATGTTCCGTTAAAGGACTTTCCGGTGAGGCTGTATTGGGCATTCTTATGCGCCACAAGAAGCGTATTGTCAATCTCTTTAATAAAAAGATGGGAAAGCATTTTATCGAGGAATTTCAAAAACATAGATTCAACAAACAAGAGATTAAAACGCTTTTTCCCAAACATTTGTTTTTTAATAGAGTTGTTCAGAAACTTCAGTTTTTGAACAACAACCGCTTAAAACAACAAAAAACGTGGATTTCATTAAGAAATCCACGTTTTTTGGGAGACTTGTGAGATAACCAACCGGGTTATCGAACAAGTCCAATGACAAAATTAATGATAATATGTTAAAAAGTTTCCGAGAAATCGAAGAAAGACGTTTCACGAAATGAACAAGGAGTAATGTATGGGTCAGAAAGAAAACAGAAGGCTTCTTATCAAACTGCATAACGCCATCACCGGATCTTCTAAAACCTGTAAGCAGATAATAAACGAGCGGACTATTGATCCGGACATTGCCCTTATCCACGACACCGAACTGAGCGGTAAAGTTGTAGCTGGTTCCACTGTTTCAATAAAAGATTACTACCCCCTGGGGGAACGGCGTGATGACAGCAGAACACCGGCAAGCGTTAAATGACGCCGCAGACGATTTACTTGTTTATGTAGACGAAGTTTGGATCATAAAAGATATGTCGGATCACATACATAAGGAATTCGGCATCGCATCGCCTTATTTGAATTTCAGGGACGCCCTGTTTCATTACAAGAAAATGTATGACGCCGCCCTTGGCGGCGATAATTCCGGCGTGGTTCAGCAATGCGCCTGTATAGAGGAGCATCTTAACCGGGGGCTTAAAGATTTTGCAGTGCATCTTGCGTTAATTTTTACATAAAAGTACTGCATGAATTTATGATAACCAGGGCAAGAGCCGTCGTACCGGAAAATTTCCAAAAAATACGCCGCATTTATCATAAAATGACTCTCCCCGCCGCAGAGCTCGCAGCCTGCGGCGGGGTATCGTCGATCCGCAAGGTATGGATATTATGCGTGTCCATACCCCCAACAAACAAATCGTTACCGGGTCCAAATCGCCCCAGAGGGGCGGGGTATGGACCCGCAGGCGGAATC
>JAISPH010000034.1 GCA_031275035.1 Treponema sp. | reverse complement strand
GACCTGCTGCGGGAGGAAATCAAGGGGACGATCCCCCGGCTGTCGTTGACCATCCACCTATGCGTCCACCTGACCGCCACCAAGGACGGCCCGGTTATTGACGAGGTGTTGCCCACCGCCGATATGATCCAGGAAGACCGGCTGGAATTCCTGCGGAGCGGGGAGAAAAGTCCGTAAAAGGGACTATGTGCCATCGTTTCATCCTTTTTTGCCTATTGCCAAACCTATTGGAACAGGGTATATTTAATTCATCGGAGGAGATTATGGGTACGAAAGTTAAGCCGGTACAGCCAACAGAGATAAAAGACAAGAAAATCATCCGGGAAATTATAGAGCAGATTCGCAAGCCCGTCCCTCAATCCGTTGAGAAAAAACTCAAGAAAGAAGATGAACTCATTATGAAATTTTTCAAATAGGTCCACTTCAATGAAATTCAACAAAACGGTTGGCAGCAGGGCTTTTAAGCTGGAACAATTGAATTCTGATACGCCATTAGGCGGCTTCGCTTGTCCGGTAGAGGAATACAACATATATCTCCATAAAGAAGCCGTACAATCCCAGAACGATCATGTGGCCCTAACGTGGCTTCTGCGGGAACGCGACACCGGGAAAATAGCCGCTTATATGTCCCTGATTGCGGATGCCATCAAACTCTCGGTTTCCGAGAAAGAACTGCATGATCTCAAGTATCCGTTTAAGACTATTCCCGCTATGAAGATTGCCAAACTTGCGGTTTCTACGGATTTTAGCAATACATACAAGGGGATTGGTTCTTTTATGATTGACTCAGCCCGTACCATCGCCCGTAAATGTAACGAATATTATTGTGCCTGCCGTTTTCTCACGGTGGATGCGGATATTGAGCATAATGAAGGCGTCCGTACTTTTTATGAAAAAAACAATTTTCTTTTAAACAGCGAACTCTATAACAAAAACCGAAAAACAATCAGTATGCGTAAAGACTTGTATCGGTAAAACCGCATACCTATTTCAACGGTAATTTTTTTTATTCTCTCTGCCGCCGTTCCTCATCGTGCAATTTAATCAATATGTAACTATTTACCTATTGGAATAATCCCCTGATAACCCCTAACTACTTCTTAGGCGAAAGCCAAATTTATCGGGAATGAATTTCCCGAAACGAGGTATGTTATGAAGAAACTGGTTATCAACAAGCGGATGGCGGCCCTGGTGCTGCTTTTGGTCATTTGTACATTCTCCGCGGCCGCCGACGACTTTGGCCTTGACGAGAAGATCGGCATGGTGCTGCAAATGCTCTCCTCCCCCTGGGTGAAGGGCATTGCCTGTATCGCCCTTATTGCGGAATGTATCGGCCTCATCACCGCGGGGCGGCAGGAGCCGGGGATGTTTAAAAAGTTTATTCCCTGGATAGCCGGCACCATCCTCTTTATGGCGGCGGGTACTATCACCAGCAAGTTTATCTCGGTAGAGGAGGACACCTTTAGTTCCGCTCTGGAGATTGAATAATGGCTTCCCTGCAAGACTTCTCCCTCCCGGTCCACAAGAGCTTGCAGCAGCCCGACCTGCTTCTGGGAATCCCCAAGCCGGTCATCGCCCTGATTTTATGCACGACCATGGTTCTGGCGTACCTCCTGGGTTTCGTGTTTTCCCTCTGCGGGATTATCCTCTATATCCCCTGTTACTTTTTATCAAAAGAAGACCCGGACCTCCTCATGATCGCCCTGGACAGCCTTTTTCAGCTTGACTACCTGGAGGGATGAACCATGAGTTTTTTTGTTTCGTTTCTTAACGCCTTCCATCTTGCTTCGTACAAAGAAAAACACAACCGGCTGTCCTCATTCTGCCCCTGGGCTTTCTTCGTTGGAAAATATCAGGAAGGTATCGTACTCCTTAAAGGCGGCGCCCTCATGCGGACCTATTCGTTTGTCTGCCCGGACCTCGGCTCCGCCTCGGTGGAGAGCATCAACGCCGTTTCCTTCTTTTTCAATGAGGCGATAAAGCGGTTAGGCAACGGCTGGTGCGCCCAGTTTGAAGCCCAGCGGGGAATTACGAGGGAATACCCCGGATCGAAATGGGACAACATCGCCGGGTATCTCATCGACCGGCGGCGGCAGGAACTCTTTACCGGGGAAGAAACCCATTTTGTAAACCGTTATTATCTCACTTTAACCCATCAGCTGCGGAGCGACATCTACGCGAAGACAAACAGCCTGCTTTACAAGAAACATGAAGCCGCCGCGGAACAGGAGGGGTATTTCAACCTTGAGGTGTGCCGGAAGGAAATACAGGAATTCCGGGATGAGAGCGATGCCTGCGTCTCCCCTCTGGTGGGCCGTATCTATATCACCCCGCTGAATAACGACGAGTGCGCCTCCTATATTCATACGTCGGTAAGCGGTAATTTCCATCCGCTTAAAACTCCCCGGCGCCCCATGCTCTTTGACCACTTTATCACCGACGACAGCCTGGACATCGGGACGACCCTGAAGCTGGGGGACGCCTATATTCCCATTGTGGCCGTCCGGGATTTCCCCATGGAAACCTACCCCGCCATGCTTTCCGCCCTGAACGGTTCCCACATTGAATACCGCTGGTCAATCCGCTGGATTTCGCGGGGTAAGCAGGAAGCAAGCAAGGACATTGAGAAATACCAGAAACGGTTTTACGGTTCCCGGAAGTCCTGGGGAACGGCCTTTGCCGAATCGGTGGGGAATTTTGAATCAGGCCGGGAAGACCCCGCCGCCTTAGCCTTTGAAAAGGACACCAACGCCGCCAAGGTGGAACTTGCCACGGACCAGTATTCCTTCGGCTACTATACCGCAAACATCATGGTATGGGACGCCGACTACCAGGTGGCTATAGAGAAGGCGCGGTATATTGTGGGCCTCGTGAACTCCTGCGGTTTTAACGCCAAGGTGGAGACCGCAAACGCCTTTAACGCCTTCCTCAGTATGCAGCCGGGAAACGCCTACGCCAATGTGCGCCGCCCGGTCATCTCATCGGGGAACCTATCCCATGTCATCCCCCTGTCGTCCATCTGGTCAGGCATGGCGTATAACGATTGGACGAAAGAATGTTTTAACTGCGCCTCGCCCCTCCTCATCTGTTCCACCTCAAGCAAAATCGCTTTTTTCCTCAACCTCAATGTGGGGGACATGGGGCACACCTTTGTGTTCGGCCCTGCCGGGGCGGGAAAGTCAACGTTCCTCTGCCTTATCGAAAGCCAGTTCCTGAAGTACCGGAACGCCAATGTGATAATCCTGGATAAGGACAAATCGGCCCGAAGTATCACAATGGCCGCAGGCGGCGTGTATACGGAGCCGGGAGGGGAGGATGTGGCCTTCCAGCCCCTGCGGGATTTAGAGACTGAAATGGATCTGTCCTGGGCGGCGGAGTTTATCCGATTGCTGCTTGAGATGCAGGGTATCGCCACCGACGCCACTATGAGCGAGGCCATAGCAACAGCTTTGAAACAGATACGGAGCGACAAAGCCCCCGAGCGGCGGACCCTCTCGACCTTCCAGCAATACGTCAACTACACCAGCCCCAAGACCGGCTTAAACGAAATCCGTATTGGCATACAGCCCTACACCATCAATGGGGAATACGGACGTATTTTCGACGCCGAAGACACCCGCCTTGCCCTCTCCAAATGGGTGATGATTGAAATGGGGACTCTGATGAAGATGGGGGCGGCGGCGGTAACGCCGGCCCTGATGTTCCTGTTCCGCTTTATTGAAAAGATGTACACCAAACCCAACGGCGACCCCACCGGGGACCCGACCCTGCTGGTGCTGGATGAGGCGTGGGTATTCCTGGACAACGACTACTTTGCAAAAAAGATAGAGGAATGGCTGGTGACCCTGCGGAAGAAGCGGGTGTTCTGTGTATTCGCCACCCAGGAGGTGAGCAAGGCGGCCAACTCAAAACTGCGTACCACCATTGTCAGCCAGTGCCTCACCAAGATATACCTTGCCGACCCCAACGCCCAATCGGCGATAGTGGCCGAATACTATCGTTTTTTCGGGCTTGAGGACCATGAGATCGCCGCTCTCTCCCGTGCCCGGATGAAGCGGGACTATTTCTACAAATCCCCCCGGGGAAGCCGCCTGTTTGAGCTTGGTCTTGACGAATTCCAATTGGCGCTCCTCTCCCCCGATCACACATTACTCGATGAACTTGAAAAAGAACACGGAAAAAACAGCCGGAAGCCCCTTGCCCTGGAAATCCTCAAGCGTAAAGGGGTACAGGGGTATCAACACTATCTCTAACAGGAGGAACCTATGCACAAGAAAGGGAAAATCATTTTTATTCTGGTTATTTTTATGGCGGTTTTTCCCGGGGCGCTTTTTGCCCAGGGGTATCCGGTCATCGACGTCGCCAATTTGATGCAAGCCATCAACACCTTGTACGCCACCTATGACCAGATCACCGCGGCCATAGAGCAGGTACAGAATACCTACCAACAGCTTCAGAAACAGATAGAAATGGTAAAGAACATGGATTGGGACAAGGTGGGGGAAACCATCGGCGATATGGATATTACCTCCCTGAACGGGATTCTCAGCCTGCGCCATCAGATTAAAGACGTGACCAAACTGGTGAACGCCAACATGAACCTTATCAACAACGTGCAGGATACCCTGACCAAGAAAACCGTTTCCTTCGGGGGGAAACGGTATACTTTCGGCGGCCTCTTTGGGTTCGGTGCGGGGAGTGATGAAACAACCATTTTTGATCTCCCCAAGAACGTCGCCGACTATGTATCGGAAACCGCCGATGACCTGGTGGCCGGTTATGCGGGGAAACTCACATACAAACAGAAGGAGGCGATCATGCGGCGGACGGGCCTGTCCCCCCGGAACTACGCCAAGATACACCTGGTAGAGGAACAGACGAATACCCTCATCAAAGACATGCTGACCACCGGCACTAATGAGAATGTTGTTGCCCTTCTGACCCAGGCCGGAGAAAACGCCAAGGCCATAGACACCATGACGCAGGCGGCGGGGGAATCCATGGTTGCCCAACAGCAGGCGACTACCACCGCCATCTTGCAGGCAGCCACCGGCATTACCCGGCTTGAAGCGGGCCTGGGGAGGGTCGCAGGGTTTATGGCTCATGAAGAAATGAGCGAACGGATCAAACGGGAGACCGATGAGGATTTGCGGGAAGAACGCGAGTTATTCAGACAAAATGAGCGGATAAAACGTGCCGGCGTCCCTGCGGGCTTTTAAGGGGCGGGCGTGAAAAAGCGGTATGTTATTTTAGCGATCCTCATAGCCCTGTGCGGAACGCCGGTTTTCAGTTTCAGCCTGTCAAACCTGGCGCAGGGCAGCTTTAAACAGCTTGATACGCCGCTCATCGACGGCATCGCGTATTTTCAAAAAAGCATCGGCGATTTCTATGGAATAGCCATGCGGCTTTCTACGCTACTGGGTATTGTGTGCATCCTCTGGAACGCCTTCCGCCTGTGGATGGGAACCCAGGAAGTACGAAAAGCGTGTGTTGATATTATCGCCAAGTTTACTTTGTTTGTGTTTCTCATCAACGCCTATCCCCTGATTATCAATGAAGTCATTGACACCGCCGTCAATATCGGTATGCACGCCGGCGGAGGATACAATAAGGTCAACGCCGCTTTTTACGCCCTCCGGGAAGACTGCGAGGCCAAGATCGAGGCGGCTCAGGAAACCCTCTACGCGATCCTCCGGGAAGGGAAGGACGGGGGAGCCCTCAATACCGAAAGCATCAAGATTCTGGCCCAGATAACCTATATAGAGGAAGATGAGGTTGAATCCTTCCTCAAGGACAAAGGCGTCGAGGTGTTTTCCCAGGCGGACTACGACAAGCTGGGAAAGGGATGGTGGAACAAGCTCTTTCCGTCCCGGGAACAGCGGGAACTGAGCGGTAAGATGAATGAGTTTGTGAATTCCATTGACGTAGGCGCCGCCCTCGCCCTGGCCGAGGATAAGAACTTGCAACAGGCGTTGGTCACGTTCAAGGCCATGGAAGAAGTAATGACCGAGCAAACCGTTGACGGGGAGCCGGGAGAGGGGCGGAGCAAGATTAAAACCTATCTCTATAACCCCTTCATGACCGACGGGCAGGGGAAACAGACCAACATCCTCTCCCCCGGAGCCATGATCAAGACCGCCGTCCTCATCAGCGATATCATATCCCGCCAGGGGAGTATGGAATATTCGAGTGAGAAAAGCGGTTTTATCGAAAAGAAGCTGGACGAGACCTTTCAGAAAATCATATCCCTCATCCTCATTGTCCTCATGACTTTCGGCCTCCTTATGGCGAGTATCTTTTGTGTTATCCAATACATTATGTGTATCTTCGAGTATTTTATCGTAACCGCCGTGGGGGTTATCTTTATCCCTTTCTGCCTGTGGGACGGGACCAAGAGCTTTACCGCCAAACTGGTAACGCTGTTTACGTCCTACTTCATCAAAATCCTGGTCATGGTTCTGTGCCTCTTTTGGGTGTACAGCGCGTTTATCTACATGGGCGTGTCCATCATGTCCAGCAATGAGCCAGTATCCTTTCTGTCTTTCGCCTATTTTATTTTTACCTGTTTATTGGGGTGGGTGGTAACCCAGAACGGCCCCCAGATAGCGGTAACCATCTTAAACGGAACGCCACAGCTTTCGATGGGGGAGTTTCTTCATGCCGCCGGGACCGCCGTGGCAAGCGCGGCCATGGCGAAACGGGCGGCTACGGCAGGCGGGGCCGCCCTCAAGGGCGGAGGCAAGGCGGTCCAGGCGGGTGTCCGTGCCGGACAAACTATAGACGCGGCGTTTTCCGGATCCGCTGCGGCAGTTGAGGCGGCGCAGAAAGCGGCCGGCGGCACCCTTACCAAAGGCCAGCAATTCAGCGTTGGGATGGGCGCGTTGTCGAGTATTATCGGTACGGGGATAAAGAACACCGCCGCCACCCTCTTTACCGGACAGGAAAAGAAAGAAGGCGGCATATCGGTAGGCGGGGGTAATTCGATAACCAATACGGCTAAAGATAATTCCCGGATGCACAGTGATTCGGAACTGGCGGCGCGGTCCATGGGTTCCCAATACGGCGAGGAATGGGCCAAAGACAAGGCTCCCAAAGCGCCGGAAGAGCCGAAGAAACCCACCGGCGTGGAAGGACTGAAGCGGGATTAGCTTTTCCGGTAAGAAAAAGGATATGAAAATGCTCAGAGAAACGCAGCTGGATGGGACAATCTATGATAAAACCGCTGTTGCCATGGCGCGGATACAAACAATGGCCCCGATAGCTGAACGGATATACGGCGGATATACCGTGATGGTATCAGGGGGTAAGGACAGTTCCGTTATTACCGACCTGGCGATCCGTACCGGGGTACCATGCAAATTTGAAGTATCATGGACGGGTATTGAATATCCGGCAACCGTGTATTTCCTGCGGACTGAAAAGAAACGGATTAAAGCGGCGGGATATTCATTTGAGTTTATTATACCAAGAAACAGGGAAGGTAAACAGGTAACCATGTGGAGCCTCATAGAAAAATATGGATTTCCCACGCGGCATATGCGATTCTGCTGCGAGCGGTTGAAAGAAGTTGCCGGAAGAAACGCCTATTGTATTCTTGGAATCAGGTGGGCGGAAAGCACAAAGAGAAAAGCCAGCCGTTTTATTCATGAAATCGGCGGTTATAAAATGATGACCAATAATGACAATGAGGCGACGCGCCGCATGAGCGAAAATTGTATGCGAAAAAACAAGTATATGCTTAACCCTATAATCGACTGGAAGGATGATGAGGTTTGGGAATACATAAGGGGGCGGGGTCTTCCCTATAATCCCCTCTATGATCAGGGGTATAAACGGGTGGGTTGTATTGGCTGTCCGATGAGATCCAATCGAAAAGACCTTGATGAAAATCCCCGCTATGGCGCTTTATATAAAAAGGCGGCCAGGAAATTTCTTGAGACCCGAGCAAAAAGCAGGGAGGGAATAAAAAAAGATGCCGATGCCTATTATCAGTGGTGGGTTGATTTTTGCAGTGGAATGAAGGGCGGAAAACATGATTAATTGTACCGAATTCGGTATGAATAAAACGGGGGATTATACAGGGCTTTCCAATCCCCCCTGTCGAGATTTACCGGCCCCGGTCATAATCGGCGGGGGCCGGTTTTGCAAATCCGCCTTGTTCAAGTTTTGGCCCCTCCGCCACTTCCCGTTTAAAAATCCATTTCCCGCCCGGCTGGGCGGTTACCAGTTCCCAGCCCTGCCTGCCTAATTCATCTAATCCACCATATTCAACACGCCGCCCCTGGTTATTTTGCCGTATTTCCCGGATAGAATCGTGCGAATGGACCAAGTATTCAAAGTATTTCATATACGTTTCCTTTGTACAGCAATATACACGCTTTTACCACATACGACAATACCCGCCGCCCTTTTCCCTGGGTAATTTTGTCAATATGTACCAATTTCATAATTAACACTCCCGTTGATCCCGGTTAGCTTGGCGTAAGGAGTAGCATATGCCCCAATCCTTTTACGCCCCGGAAGGCACGAACGGAACCGCCTTTACCCAGGATGATCACAACCTTGAGCGGGCCGACACCATCGACGGCCTGGCCCAAAAGAACGCCCGGATGTGGCAGATTATCGCCCTCGTTTCGTTAAGCTCATTCTTCATGGCCCTGGGGATACTTATCTACGCCGTAACCCTGCCGGGGACCGTCCCGGTGGTGGTAACGGTAAACCCCGAAGGTGAAGCCACATATGTAGGGAAGATTGACAAATCAAGCTACGGGAAAACGGCTGTGCCCGATATTGCCAAAGAATACCAGGTTAAGCGGCTTATTACTAAAATGCACCAGTGGGTAGCCGATAAAGAAGCGCAGCAAGCATATATCGCCGAGGCCCAATCCATCGTCCAGGGCGGCGCGGTCAGGCAGATCGATCACTTCTTCCGCTCGAATAACCCCTTCGCGGAATTCGGCAGCAAAACCCGATCCGTTGCCATTGAGCCGCCCCTCAAACAAACGGACAAAACCTACATCGTGTATTTTACCACTATTGAAAAACTCAGGAGCGGCTACGAGGGAAAACGCATCCGCTGGAGCGCCCTCATCAATCTTGACCAATACGAACCGAGCAAAGAAAACCCGTTGGGTTTATACATAACCAATTTCGACATAAAAGCTGTTGAGGAGCAGTAACATGAAACAGGTAATTTTTTTCCTGGCAGTGGCAGTAAGCGTTTTGTCGTCATGCAGGACCGTCCATTTCGACGTTACCGTGCGTGGAGAGCCGTTTGAGGAAGCTGAAAACATCCGTTCCCTGAAAGAGGAGGAATATCGGAACGAACGGGAGCTTGAGGAAATCGCCATAGAGGAAGAACTCAAGGAAGCGGACATTGAAAAGACCGTAATCTACATTGACCGGCCGGTCTATTCGCCGGAACAAAAAGAAGAAGCGCCCAGGCCGGAAGGGGCGGCGGCGGCAGCGGAATCCGCCAGGGCGGCGCTCCAGGTTCCCCTCAAGTACGTCAACGGCATGATGTATTACCCCTGGGACGAAACCTTTGTTTATGAGATTCATACCATGCCTTACCGGACTACGGACATTCAGCTTGAGCCGGGGGAACAGGTGCTGGAGATGCCGTTTTTGTCGGAGGAAAAAGTCTGGGAAATAGGGGCCGGGGTTTCCCGCAGTAATGGACAGGACGTACAGCATTTTTTCGTGAAACCCAGCTACGCGAATCTTACCACGAGCATGATTATCATTACCGACCGCAGGGTGTACCACATCCTGCTAAAATCCTTCAAAGACGCCTTCATGGTCATGGTCCAATGGGAATATCCCCCGTCCATGCCCTTTACCGTAAAGACCGAGGCCATGAACCGGCGTATCCGGGAACTCTCAGACGATTCCCTTTCGGTGAATCCTGAGTTTCTTTCCTTTGATTACAAAATGTCCTACAGCCTTTTCAGAAAGCCGGTGTGGCTGCCCCGGCGCGTCTATGACGACGGGAGAAAAACCTATATCGAGCTTGACGAAAAAATGCTCCACATCGAAAGCCCGGTCATCTTCAACCGCCGGAACGAGCGGATCAATTACCGGGTAAAGAAAAACCTGGTCATCATTGACGAACTCATTGAGAAGATCACCGTGAGGCGGGGGAAAGAAAAGATCATCGTCACCAAAAAGAGATACCGGACGCCGGTTACGGTAGTTGAACAATATCCTGCCGCCGCGGGTGAAACGGGGAAGGCGGAATAAGGCGTTTATGAAAAAGAAGCTGAAGGTTTACCTGGCCCGATGATTTTACCCCCTCCCCGGAGGAATACCGGCTGTTCCGCGTCCAGGGTGAACGGGTTCTTGCGTGTTACACCCTTGCAAAACACTGTATGGCGGTCGTCATGCCCCTCTCCGCGATAGCGGCGGTGTACCGGCCGGTGATTTCCCTGGCCTTCTCCCTTGCGGGGGGAATAACCGGATTCCTGCTTCTGCGAAAGAAGTACGGGGTGAAGGGGGCGCTGGTTCCGCTGTGCTGTTCCCTTGCCGGGTTTCTCATCGGCCTTTCGATACTTTCACCTTTGCTTGCCCATGTCCGGGCGCTGAAGGAGGCATACCGTGGGCTCTAACGGCATATTTGACGCCTTTGACGGAGAAGCCCCCGATGAGCCCCCTGACGGGGATGTTATATCCACCATTGAGGATGACAGCCGGGAACAGCCCCGGGGCAATCCCTTTGATGAAGCCGCGGCAAACGATACGTCGGAGAACGCGGAACCGGAGACGGCGGAGAGCGGGCGGAGCCCCGCCGCCGGAACCGAAGAAAAACGGGAAATGGAAACGGACCGCGACACCGGGGAGGCACAACGTCCCTTTACCCCCTCCAAGGCTCCCGCCGGCACCATCCTCAGTGACGGCCCCCACAAGCTGAACAAGCAGCTTATCCTCCGTATCGGCGTGGGGACCCGGGCGGTGTTCATCATCGGCGCCACCTTTATCGCGCCCCTCTTTAAGGGGAAGAAAACCTCCGCCGTCAAAAAGCCGGATACCGCCGCCATGAAGGCGGTGGACTATTCGGCCCTGGTCCCCCGGAAAGAACCGGAAAAGCCCGCGGCGGTTGAGTATCCGGAGGACGACGACGAAATCCTCAGCAGCCTGCCGCCGGTGGACCCCGAATACCGCTATACCCCGCCTCCCGAAAAGAAGACCGAATCGGTCGTCGTTTCGGGAAGCGGGAACGGTTCAAGCCGCCCCGACACCAGGGGGGATTCCCTCCAGGGAAAAACAATCTCCGGCATAAAGGGGATAACCCCTACCCAACGGCAGTACGCCCAAGGCGTAATTCCCTATGGGGATACGGTTTTTCCATCCGAAACCGGCAATCCTTACGCCCGTTTCGGTATGCCCGCCAAGGATGACTATACGGCGCAAATGATCGCCGCCTACGGGCAGGGGGGAACGCCGGGCTATGGCTCCCCCTCATCCTATGAAAACCAGAATGGCCAGAGCGGGAAACAACAGTTCCATACGGCGGGAAGGGAGAATGCGGGAAGCGGCGTCTGGCTGGGGCCGACGACCATCTGGCAGGGTACGATATTTGAAGCGACATTGACCGGCAGCATCAATACCGACCTGCCGGGGGAGGCAACGGCGGTTGTTTCCAAGAACGTCTACTCAAGCCTTGACGGGCGGTATCTCTTAATCCCGCAGAATTCCAAACTATTCGGTTCATATAATTCCAGTATCAGTTATTCCCAAAGCCGGGTCCAGGTCGCCTGGCATACCCTCATCCGCCCGGACGGCTACGCCGTAAGCCTGGGCAATATGGCCGCCGCCGATCCCCAGGGGGCCGCGGGGCTTAAAGGCGTTATCAACGACCATCCGTTCCAGTATCTCAAGGCCATCGCCCTTATGTCGGTATTCAATATTATCAGCGCGGAGTTTGAGAATACCGCCTCCGGCACGGACAACCAGTATGTCCAGAATGTGCTTGCCAACAGCCAGAGCGTCGCCACGACTCTGGGTTCAAAACTCATTGACCGGGCCTTGGATGTGCAGCCCACCATCACCATCAAGGCGGGATTAGGCGTCAACATTGTGGTCAACACGACGCTGACCCTGCCGCCCCTGGAACCCTATGGGGTTACTCAGCCGTACCGCCGCTGATTCGTTTAAAGGAGCATTGCCATGAAAAAAAGGATTCTGTTTTTTACAGCCGTCCTCGCCGCCGCCGTTTTTTCCGTATCCTGTTCGGCCCTGTTCGGATCGGAACCCCCGGCAGAGGAGACCGTCAACGCCGTATCGTTCAAGAAGACCAGCCTTGCCGTCGCCGTAGGGGGAAGCGAGTACCTTCAGCTTACCGTGAAACCCGCACGTCTACAGAACGTGGTGGAGGCTTTTTGGGAATACGACGCCGCCCATATCGCCATAAACCCCGACGCCTACGGAGTCGTGATTACCGGGGTTATGGAAGGGTCCGCCTATATTAAAGCGACGATTAACGGCATCACCGCCGCGTGTATGGTTGCCGTCAGCGGCACGGACGGGGAGTTTACCGCGGAGCCCTATATCTATTCCAACTATTCGGTCCTTGAGCTTACCCCCGGCAGCGCCCAAACCTTTTCCGTCTCCCTCTACGGCGGACAGAGTTTTGACCTGGAAGATTTTTCATGGTCCATTACGGACCCGTCCCTGGCGACGATAACCACGAGCCGGAACAACTGTATCGTCAACACCCTCAAAGCCGGTTCCACCCAAATAACCGCCGCCCACCCCAAGGCGGCCTATCCCTATACCCTCATCCTTTATGTGTACGCCGATGAATTTACGGAAAGCTACCTTTCAACGGAAACGAATGTCATCACCATTAATAAGGCCGAAACCCAGACTAAAACGGTTTCCGTTTCGGTGCAGAACCCCCATGGGCTCATTAACCCCGCCTCCTTCTCCTGGGAAGTGGCGGGCGAAGGGGCGCCCTGCGTGTCTGTGGCGGCTAACGGGGGCACCGCGCTGATCTCCGCTTTGTCGCCGGGGACAAGCCTCCTCCGGGTACGCTATGAAGGATGCGCCTGGCCCCTGGACATCCTGGTTCGGGTTACCGCCGCGGTTCAGAATGTCTATATCACACCTTCGGCAACCACCCTCATCGTTACCGGAAGCGCCGCCCCCCATTCGGTCTACGCCGAAATTACCGGTTATCCCGGTTTCGCAAATCCCGACGCCTTTGTGTGGACGGTTCCCGATGAAGCCCGCTACTACATGGATTGGGAAGCGGTGGGGAACACATTATCTGTTACGGGAAAATTAAACGGAAGTATCAAAGTCAAAGTCTCCCATGAACTTTCCGAATACTCCCGGAGCATCCTGATAGTCCTGCGGGAACAGGAGGGAAGCGCCGTTGATGCGTCCATGTATATCACCACAAGCGGCAATTATGTCCAAACCAGGGTCGGAGACGAGGCGGCCCACATCACCGTATCCCTTGCGGGCGGAAAACCGGGGGACGAGCAGAACCTGGTATGGTCGATAGACAACGGGGCGGACAACGACATCTGCAAGATAGAAACCAACACCGGGCGCGCCGCCTCCCGCTCCGCCGCGGGGCAGTACGCCTTCGGCAATCTCTATATCACGCCGCTCAGGATCGGGACGGTAACCATCACCGTGTCCCACCCAAAGGTGCGGTATGAAACGGAGATTATCGTCAAGGTCTATTCGCCTTACGCGCAGATGGCGGAACCGGTGTATATCGTAAGCGAGGCAAACCTTATCCGTATGCTCTCCGGGACCACCCGTGAAGTTGCCGTTACCTTAACCGGGAACACCCAGACAGGGGACGAGAACGCGGTTGCCTGGTCTTCAGGCGATCCCCAAACAATCGGTATCGCGCCGGAGACGGGAAGCGCCGTGGTCCTCTCCGCCCTGGGGAGCGGAAACCATCAGACCTACGTCAATGTCTCCCATGAAAAAGCGGCCAGCGAAAAGCGCATCCTCGTCCTCTCCGCCGATACCCCGGAAGCCCTGGATACTATGAAGGGCATCTACGCGGATCAAACCTATTACCGTATCAATGAAAACGGCGGCGCCGCCCTATCCCTGAACCAGTTTGGATTATCAGCAGAAGATATTGCCCGTATCACCTGGCAGACCGACAAGCCGGGCGTTTGTACCGTCCAGGCCCAAAGCGGCAGCCGCCTGAACGCAACGGTCTCTGGCATTACCGCCGGGACCGCCCGCATTACCGCCGCCCTAGCCGGAAGCGAACCCTGTGTGTTCAATATAACCGTCCTCCCCGAAGGGGAACCCGTTGACGCCATCCTTCCCCAATACCTCACCACCGCACAGAACGCCGTCGTCTTGAGCGAACCGGGCGCGTCCAAAACCCTCACGGTTACCGGCGTCAACATACCCGCCGCAAGCATGGCAACCGGAACCCAATGGCGGGCGGAAGACCCCGGCGTTGTTTCCGTTGCCGCCTCCGGTTCCCAGGCGACCGTCACCGCCGTGCAAACCGGAAAAACCAAAGTGATTGTTTCCAATCCCGAATCGTCAAACACCCTTGCCCTTGACGTGAAAGTGGGAGCCCTCTACGAATGGGACGATACGGCGGTGGTGTATATTGCCGCCGAAGCTGATGTGGTAACCATGATTAAGGGGGAACGGAAAACCATCGGCGCGCGCCTCGTGAATTCCACCCTGCAAACCGGCTTTACCTTCTCCGTCTCCGGTTCCCCCATCATTGATGTTTCAGGCTCTCTTTCCGGTTTCTGTCTTATTGAAGCACGGGAGACGGGGGTAAGCGAAATCACCGTCCGCAACAGCTATGCGGTAACGGAAAAGGAAATCCTCGTGGTTGTTGCCAATACCGCAGAGGAACTGCGGGGGTTCCCCTATCTCACCACCAAACAAAACGTGGTTACCGTGGGGGAATCGTTCAACACTTCGGTATTCGTTTCCCTGGTTAATGTGGACGGTCCGGTGGTATCGGGGTATCGCTGGTCCTCAAGCGATCCCTCCATCGTCAAGGTGGTTGATTCAGGGCAGGCAGCCGTGTTCTACGGAGAGAAGGCCGGAACCGCGAAGATCACCGTGGCCCACGACCGCTGTTCCTGGCCCCTTGAAATCATCGTCAACTGCGTAAACCCCGTGCTGGCCGCCAATAATCCCTACATTATGAGCCCGAATATTATCACCCTGACCGTGGGGGACGCCGCTACTACCATCACCGCTGACCTCGTGGGGGGGAAGCCTTCGGACAATACCGCCTTTTCCTGGCGGGTGGCGGACGGAACTATCGCTTCCTGCTACGCCGCCAATGAAACCGCCCAGGTGAAGGCCCTTAAGGAAGGCGTTACCCAACTCATCATAAGCCACCCCAAGGCAAACGGCGTTGACCGCGCGGTCCTCCTTATCTGCGAGCCCAGGACCACCGCCGACTGCTATATCACTACCACCGAATCCATTATCAGAATGTCCCCCTCGGATTCGGCGAAAACCATCACCGCCTCATTAATGAACGGCAAAGCTAATGACGCGTACCAGTTCAAATGGTGGGCCGACTCTTACGACATCATCGAGATGAATTACTCCGCCGAATCGGCGGTGGTTAAGCCCCTGGCCTCCGGGACCGTTACCATCCATATTTCCCATCCCAAGGCGAATTTCCAAAAAGATGTGGTGATATATATTTCCCAATACACCGAATTCGCCTTTGAGAAGAAATCGCTGTCGGTAACAGCGGGAACCCAGGCGTTTGTGAATATGCAGGTTCCCGTGTCCGGCGTGGCGACAAAGGTGTCCTACGCCTCCCGCACCGCCCAGGGCGGCAGCGCTTCCGCCATCGTTTCGGCAGGCGGGACCAATTCGGTCTGCATCCTCGATCCCCATACGGAGGGATCGGCGGTTATTACCGCAAGCCTTGTGGCCGTAAACTCCGGCGCGGTGCTGGCGACGTGCGAGCTATTGGTGTCCGTGGCCGCTTCGGGTCTTGAACAGACCTATATCAATTACTCAGGGGATACCATCATCACGATTGAAAAGGGGGTAACAAAAACCCTCAAGGCGACCCTGGCGGGAATGAACGCCGCAGCCGCCGATTCTAAATCCCTCCAATGGAAATCAAGCGACCCGGCCGTCGTGAAAGTGGCGCCGGCTTCGGCTTCAGGCGCAGCGGTAAACGATGAAGTGCAGATAACCGCATTACAGGCGGGGCGGGAATGTACCGTTACCCTTTCCCATGAGAAGGCCAAAAGCCAGGTTATCCTTTACTGCATTGTTCCGGGGGAAAACTCAGCTTCCGTTGCCCTGGACCGCTCCCTTGTCTACCTTATCGAAGGGGACAACCCCTATTCCCTCGGAGCGTCCATCACCAACGCCGCTGAAAACGACTACACCAACCTCCAATGGTCCGTCGCCCAGCAACAGGCGGAGACGGCGGCCCTCATCTCCGGAAGCGGGAAGAAGATCAGCATCATCCCGAAGAAGGCGGGGAGCGCGGTCATCACCGCGAAAGTTCCTTCCAGCGGCAAAACCGCTTCCTGTACCGTAACCGTTGAACCACCCAAAACCATCATCCTCTCCAAAACAAGCATCTCGACCTATCCGGGGGAGGCGGCAACCGTTGCCTATACGGTTTCCCCGCCCTCCGAAACCGGAACCGTTACCTGGACCGTCAGCGACAGCGCCTATGCGCAGGTGTCCGATGACCGGCAGGGAACGCTGACCATTTACGGTAAGTACAAAGAGGGGGCGGCCATAGTTACCGGAACGACCGCTTCCAAGGCGGTCGGGCAAATCACCGTAAAGAACGGGTGGGGCAACACCTTTACCCTGGAAAAATCCCTCATCAAATCCGTTCCGGTCAACAAGGATGACGGCGCCTTCGATGTCAAATATGAGGTAAAACCCGCCTGTGCGGAATTGCGGATATGGGGCCTTTCCAATATGACCCTCCTTGCCGGAACCTATGACCGCTGCGAAAACGGCGTGTATACGATGCTCCCCGGCCGTCATGCCTCGGTAGACAGTGAATCAGGCATCGCCTCCGGGGTCATCCGGTTTAACCCGACCGGGGAATCAAAAGCCGCCGTTATCGTACAGGCGTGGAATCCTGTGGCAACTTCAACCGTGAATGGAACCATAACGCCCGCGGAAGTAGCGTCAAAACAAATACAAATGAACGTCTACTATAACGCCTACACCTTTATTCCCCGCGGCTTGTCAACAAACGGCAAGTATTCACGGTTTGACGAAGCGGCCGGGGGCTTCATTATCGGCGACGGGGAACGGATGAGTTTTTCCCTTGCCTCTTTGGAAACCAACGGGACGCCCCAGATTGAGGAAGTGAAGTTTGAACCGCAAAGCGGTGAGCCGGCAGGCTCTGACGGCGTCAGGCAACAGACCCTAATAGCCGCCCCGTCGGTTACGGGGAACGGCGGGTTCATCATTGAGCATACGCGGGATTACGGCGAGGCTTCCAGCGCGTACTACGGCCTCGTGAACGCCGGGGACGCGTTGGTTGAGAAAAACAATACCACGGTCAGGGCGGTTCCCCTTGCCGGCATGATTGTCATCCGGTATCGGCTGTTCGGCGCCGCCGGCATCCAGGAGTACCGCTTCCCCCTGTACGTGGAAGTCCGTAACTGTAGAAAAAATTATTAGCGTGAAAGGTGGAAAGATTGAACGTCTTTATTGACCTCTTTGCCGGTATCGGCGGTTTTGCCCTTGCCGCACAGTGGGCCGGC
>JAISPH010000230.1 GCA_031275035.1 Treponema sp. | reverse complement strand
TAGACGAACTGCGCCTATATGCGCTGAGGTGGGATATATACGAACTCCGCTTATATGCGGGACGGGTGGGATATATACGCAATACGTCTATATGCGCTGAGGCGGCGATATATACGAAATACGTCTATATGCGGCGCAGGGGCGGTTAGATGAATTGCGTATATATGCCGGGGGATGGATGTAACACGCATTCGTTTTACTTCCAGGCGGGGGGCGGACAGTCTGGAAACAGCGGTCCGCGGCGCGCTCGTTTGCCTAAAGGCAAACGGCCTTTGTCCAGTGCAGCGAACTTTGTTCTGCGCCGGGCGTTGTTGCATTGTCCATAAACAGCCCCTGCCGGGACTGCGTTTACTGCGCCCCTTGCCGCCGCCCTGCGGGCGCAATCCGGCTTCCTGGCGGCGGGTCCGGGTCGATATATGCGAACTGCGTATATAAGTGCTGAGGCGGCATATATATGAACTGCGTATATACGCCGGGGTGGGGGTGATTAGGCGAATTGCGTATATATGCCGGGCGGATGGATGTAACACGCATTCATTTTACTTCCGGGCGGGGGGCGCCTCCGCCCGCGGTTTGACAGCCGCCGGCTTTCAAAGTACTCTATTCCGGGGCCGGAAACCGGCCCGCCGGTTTCCGGTACGGCATTTCAGATCCCCGGGGTATCCGCCGATGCGCTACTATGCTGTTCAGGTAAAAACACGATCCGAAGAGATCTACATTAAGCTCTTCAAGGCCCTTCATCCCGGCGTGCCGGTACGGATTTACTTTCCCCGGCGGAAAATCGACATACGCCGGAAGGGGACGGTGATTCACACGACCCCTGCGGTGTTTCCGGGCTATATCTTTATCGAGATCGACGATGAGGAGGATATCCTCAAATACCACTGGCTTTTCCGCAGAACCGACGGGTTTTTCCGCTTTCTGCGCTCAAACCAGGATATTTCCCCCCTGCAGGGCAGGGATCTGGAAGGGGTAATCCACTTTATCAAAAACGTGGGCCCCCTGGCGGGAAAGTCCCGGGTCTACTTTGATGAAAATTCCCGCATCGTCGTGGCGGAGGGGCCCCTCATGGGCCTTGAGGGAAGGATAATAAAGGTCGATAAAAGAAAGGGAAGGGCAAAGGTCAAACTGGATCTCTATAAAGAAGCCTTCGCCATTGACCTTGCCTTTGAAGTTATTGAAGCCGCGGAAAGCGGCGGCGGGTAAACCGGGATTTTTGCCGGAGAGGCGAAAAAGCGCCAGGCGCAGCGGGCTGTCGGGGGCCCTCATCGAAAAAATGACTACCTTCAAATCGGGACGTTTATATATTATCGGGGCGGGATTTGCCGGCCAGACCCTGGCGAACGAGATCAGGGCCAAGGCTGTCTTCGGCGAGGTAGTGGCCTTTCTGGACGACGACCCGGACAAAATAGGCCGTAAAATCGACGGCGTCCCCGTCCTGGGTCCCATCCGGGACGTGGCCCGGCTCCTCAGAATGAATCCCGCGGACGAGGCCATCATCGCCATTCCCGGCGCCAGCCGGGAATACCTTAAAGAACTGTACGGCGTACTGAAAAGGGCGGGTTTTGAACGGATCCGTATTCTACCGGGGATCTCCCAGATCATCGAAGGGGACGCCCACCTAATCCAGACCCGTTCCATCGATCCCCAGGATCTTTTGGGCCGTACCCCGGTGGCGGTAAACCTGAAGCAGAGCCTCTCCTATCTGCGGGGCAAGCGGGTTCTGGTAACCGGCGCGGGCGGTTCCATCGGCTCCGAACTGTGCAGGCAGCTCCTCTCCGGAGGGGCCTCCCGGCTCTACCTCTTCGGCCACGGCGAGAATTCAATCTACCAGATCGACCGGGAACTCCGGCTTCTCCAGGAAGAGGGGGTCGGCGAGAAGGCCACCCTCATTCCGGTTATCGGGGATCTGAAAGACGGGGACTATATGGACTACATCATCAGCCGCCTCAAGGCCGATGTGATCTTCCACGCCGCCGCCTACAAGCATGTCCCTATGATGGAAGAAAACCCGGTGGCGGCCATCGAAAACAACCTCTTCGGCACGGACAACCTGATCCGCTCCTCCCGGAAACACGGGGTCAAGCGTTTCGTCCTTATCACCACCGATAAGGCGGTGGATCCGGTCTCGGTTTACGGGGTGTCCAAGTACCTCTGCGAACGGCTGGTACTGGAGGCTTCGGCGGCGGAAAACGGCGAATCCCACTTTATGGCGGTCCGTTTCGGCAATGTCCTGGGGTCCAGGGGTTCCATCATGCCCCTCTTCCAGAAACAGATTGAAAAGGGCGGTCCCGTAACCATAACCCATCCCGGCATGAAGCGCTGGTTTATGACTATTCCCGAAGCCTGTTCCCTGGTGCTCAAGGCCGGCGGGGTCGGTGAAAACGGTAATCTCTACCTCCTGGACATGGGAGAACCGGTACGCATCCGGGACATGGCGGAGCAAATGATCCGTTTTTACGGCTTTGAACCGGAAGAGGACATCGCTATCGAATATACCGGGATCCGTCCCGGGGAAAGGCTGGACGAACAGCTCTGGGGGGAAGACGAAAAGCCGGTGAACACCGAATTTAAGCGTATACTGCGGATTGAACGGCAACGGCCCCCCGCCCTGGATCTTCCAGCTTTGATGCAAAAACTGCGGCCCATCTGCCGCTTTGATCGTGAAAAGCCCGGCATGTACCGGAACAGCGGCCTGCTCCGGAGGGCGCTGCAGGAAGCTGTCCCAAACCCCGGCATTCCCCGGCATATCCATGGATAATATTCCCTTCGCCCGCCCCTGTTTCGGCAAAGAAGAAGAGGAGGCGGCTGTCCGGGCGATCCGGTCCGGCTGGATCACCACCGGTCCTGAAACCCTGGCCTTTGAAACGGAATTCGCCGCCTTTTTGGAACATCCCGAAGCCTTCCTGGGAAGCGCCGGGCCTGATCCGGCGGCATCCGTGCCGGCGGCATCCGTGCCATCGGCATCCGTGCCATCGGCTTCCATGCCGGCGGCAAGTTCCGCCCGGAATGCGCCGCTCACCTGCCTGGCGGTCAACTCCGCAACTTCCGGCCTCCACCTGGCCCTGGAAGCCCTGGGGATCGGTCCCGGAGACGCCGTGGCGGTCCCCTCCTATACCTTCACCGCCACCGCCGAAGTGGTCCGCTACCTGGGGGCGGAGGTGGTCTTTATCGATACCGCCCCGGACAGTTTCCACATGGACCCCCGGGCCCTGGAAGAGACCCTGGACCGGCTTGACCGGGGTCTTCCCGCCTACCCTCCCCGCGGGAAAACCGCCGGCCGGGGTTTTGGCCCCCGGGGCCGTCCCGGGGCGGTGATACCGGTCCACTACGGCGGCCTCCCCTGCGACATGGAGGCAATTCTGGCGGTCAGCCGGAAATACGGCGCCGGGGTCGTTGAGGACGCCGCCCACTCCTTTCCCTCCTTCGTTCCCGGAAAGAAGGGCTCTGCGGGAAGCTCCGCATTCCGGGAGGGCGGCTTTGCCGGCGTCCTGGGGGACATAGGGGTTTTCTCTTTCTACGCCACCAAGACCATCACCACCGGCGAGGGGGGCATGGCGGTCTCCCGGAACCGGAATCTGGCGAAGCGCATGGCGGCGATGCGGTCCCACGGCATAGACCGGGCTATATGGAACCGCTATACCGATAAGAAAGCGTCCTGGTACTACGAGGTAACGGCGCCGGGATTCAAGTACAATATGCCCGACATTCTGGCCGCCATTGGCCGGGTCCAGCTCCGGCGGGCCCCGGAACTTCTCCGTATGCGGCGGAACATCGCCCGCCGATACGACGGAGCCTTTGGGGGGGACCGCCGCTTTCTGCTCCCCCCCACCGGAGCGGGGGATGCAAGACACCTCTACCCCCTCCGGCTCAATACCGGGGTCCTGTCCCTTTCCCGGGACCGCTTTATCGAAAAACTGCAGGAGGCGGGGATTGGGGTTTCGGTACACTTTATTCCCCTCCACATCATGCCTTATTATCAAAAATGGTATAAACTTGAGAGGGAAGATTTCCCCGAATCCTGCAGGAATTTTGAGCGGGAAGTTTCCCTCCCCATCTGGCCGGGGATGAAGGAGGAACAGGTACAGCGGGTTATCGGCGCGGTGCAAAAGGCCGCATCCGCTTAACCCCGGACCTCTCAGGGCTGTCCCGGTTCCGCGGCGGGCGCCATGCGGAAAAAAAAGATGCCGCGGCGGAATACGGCAGATCCCGGGGCGGCGCGGAAATTAAACGACGGTAAAGGACAACGTGAAGGATACGCCCCTGTTTGCGGAAAACATTGCTCCCCGGCATTCACTCTATGCGGTGGCGATCCGGTCTCCGGCGGCCAAAGGAAAAATCAAAGCCCTGGACTGTCCCCGGCTTCCCGGAACCTATGCCTTGATCAGGGCGGCGGACATACCCGGAAAAAATCAGCTTGACGATCTGCCCATCCCCCTTTTGGCCGCCGAATCGGTCTCCTATGCCGGAGAGCCCGTGGCCCTGCTGGCGGGACCCGACGAGGTACGGCTTGAAGAATACGCCGGCCAGTGCCGGGTGGTGGTGGACGAGGAAAGCCCCTCCTTTTCCCGGAGTTCCTTTCCCCCCGAAGCGGTATTGGTCCGGCGGGATCTGCATATCGGGGATGTGGAAAAGGCCTTTGCCGAAGCGGTCCTGACAGTCGGGGGGAACTACCGGACCGGTATCCAGGACCACTGGTATTCCGATCCCGGCGGCGTGGTGGCGGTTTTTACCGGAACCGGCGAAGCCGCCGCAGGGGAACCCCCGCCGCCGCAGGAAAAAGTTTCCGGCGAAGAAACGGCCGCCGGGGGGAAAAAGCCGCGCCGGGAAAAATTACTCATCCATATCGCCACCCAATGGCCCTTCCATGTAAAACGTTCCGTGGTTTTGGCCCTTAACATCGATCCCGGCATGGTGGCGGTGGAGCCCTCCCTTATCGGCATGCACCTGGACGGCAAGATCTGGTATCCCTCCCTTATTGCCTGCCACGCAGCGCTGGGAGCCTTCCTCCTTAAAAAAACGGTGCGGATTATCCCCACCCGGGCGGAGAATTTCCGCTATGCCCCCAAGCGGAACGGGGCGGAACTGCGATTCCGCAGCGCCCTGGGCGAGGGTGGCCGGCTGCTGGGAACGGAGATCAGCCTCATCGCCGACATGGGAGCCCAGGGCGCCTTTGCCGAAGAGATCCTGGACCGGACCTGCCTTGCCGCCCTGGGACCCTACAACTGGGAGGCCGCCGTTGTTCAGGGCGCCGCCATCGGAACCAACATTCCCCCGGCGGGCTGTTTCTCCGGCCTCGGCATGGCCCAGGGCTTTTTCGCTTCCGAGCGGCAGGCTTCCCGCATTGCCGACGCCCTGCGGATGGATCCCGCGGAGTGGAGAAAGCAGATGTTCTCTAAAAACCCCGTCCTTTCCATGGGTATACGCCACAAGGATCATATCCCCATAGAAGAACTGCTGGACACCACCGCCGCCATGAGCGACTACCGCCGGAAATGGGCCTCCTTTGAACTTCTACGGATTCACCGCCGGGAACAGGGGGAAACGGAAAAAAACGAACCCCTCCGGGGCATAGGCATAGCCGTTGCCTATCAGGGGAGCGGCTTCCTCTATGCCGGCGGGGACAGGGGAATCTATTCGGTGGAATTAACCCTGGACAAGGAGGGTTCCCTGGAGATTCGGACCAGCATGGTTTCCCCGGATCAGGAACACGTACTCCTCTGGCAGAGCATCGCCGCGGAGATTCTCGCCCTGGAAACCGGGGCCGTCCGGGTCATTTCGGATAATACGGACAGGATTCCCGATTCGGGTCCCGCCTGCCTTTCCCGGAACGTAACGGTGATTACCCACCTGGTAGAGCGGGCCTGCGGCGTCATACGGAAGCAGCGTTTCCGGGACCCCCTGCCCATCACGGTGCGCCGGTCCTGCCGTCCCGCCAGGGCCGCAGGCTGGAGCGAGCGGCCCGTCGATCGGAATGTCCTGACCCATTTAAGCTGGGGAGCGGCGGTGGTGGAGGTGGAAATCGATCCCGTGGAGTACGGCCCCCGGATCAGGGGAGCCTGGCTTGGAATCGACGGCGGACGGATACTCTCGGAAAACAGGGCCCGGCATTCCCTCAAACTGGGGGTAATCCACGCCCTGAGCTGGGCCTCCCGGGAAGAGCTGATCTATGAGGAGGGCAGGATCCCCGATAAGTACCTTCACAATTACAGCATCCTTTCGCCCCGGGAGACGCCCCCGATCCATATTGATTTTATCTGGAACGACACGGTAAACCCCAAGGGTATCGGGGATCTTCCCTTTAACTGTATCCCCGCCGCCTATGCACAGGCGGTTTCCCAGGCCGTGGACTATCCCTTTGAAAAGATACCCCTCACCGCCAAGGATGTATGGGACGCAAAAAAGAAGCTCGAAGAAAGGGAGCGTGAGGCATGACCATAGGGTTTATCCTGAACGGGGAAGATGTGGTGGTTAAGACCGAGGCGGACCGCCGGCTGCTGGATATACTGCGGAATAACTTCAAGCTCTCCGGCGCCAAACTTGGTTGCCTTGGGGGAAAGTGCGGGGCCTGTTCGGTGATCCTTAACGGTGAAGTCGTCCCCTCCTGCATCATCCCCGCCTTCAGCATCAGGGGAAGCGAGGTGATAACCATAGAGGGCTTTGCCCAAACCGAAGAATACCGGGACATCCTTACAGGCTTTTCCCATGCGGGGGTCAAAAACTGCGGATTCTGCGATACGGGAAAGATCTTTGCCGCCGAGACCCTGCTGGTAAAGGTATCCCGGCCTTCCCGGGAGGAAATTCTTGCGGGATTTGAGGGCATAAGCTGCCGGTGCACCGACCCGGACAGCCTGGCCGACGGGGTACTGGCCGCCGCGGACATCCGCCAACGGAGGCTGTATGGACGCGCCCCATAACCAGGTTTTCTTCCCCTCGGGCTTTCCCGAACTATTCGCCGCCTGGACCCGCTTTCCCGACGCTGTCCCCTTTGCCGGAGGAACCGGACTGGTCAGGAACCAGGATGGACGCCTCCTGGTCCTTCCCCGCAACATACTCTCCCTCAATCAGATGGACGAACTGCGGCGCATCACCCGGACCGAGCGCTACCTTGAAGTGGGGGCCATGGTAAAACTGAACGAAATTATCCATCTGGGGAAAATAGTGCCCGAAGTCCTCTCCATGACTCTCCGGGGCATAGCCGGCCCTTTTCTCCGTAATATCGCCACCATCGGGGGCAACCTCTGCTGCCCCCGGCGGAAGATGGATGCCGCCGCCCCCATGATAGCCCTGGACGCCCGGTACCAGCTCCGTTCCGCCGCCCAGGTCCGGTGGATCTCCGCATCCCGTTTCTCTTCCCTTCCGGGGCCTCCGGGCTTTAACCCCCAGGAACTGTTAACCCGTATCCGCATCCCCCTGGAGCAGTGGGACTATTCGCTCTGCCGCAAGATGCAGCCTTCCCGGCCGGGGGAGCCCGGAGAGGGGGCGGCGGTCTTCATCGCCCAAATTCAGAAAAATATCCTTACCGAGATCCGGGTGGTCTTTGCCGGTCAGACTGTCCTCCGGGATAAAAACAGCGAAACCTTTCTGGCGGGAAAACAGCTTCCCCTGGACCGGAGGGAGGCCAAACAGTTTATGGATCTCTGGAAAACCTATCTTTCCGCCGTGGAGATCTCCTCGGCCATGCTTCAGGCAAAATTACTCAATTTTATAGAAACAGGAATTCTCGGCCTTACCGATTGAATTTTTCTCCGCCTCCGTAGTATAGTTCAGTGTCTGAACAACCATGGGGGATCATAGAGTGTGTTTCGGCTGCCTATGTTGACCTGATGGCTCAATCGCTGTGGTCCCCGCCGGAACTGTTCCAGGTCCCGGAGGTCCTTTTTTGCCCTAAAATGAAGATACCCCGGTCCGAAGACCGGTTTTACCGTCTTTTAAGCGTAATGAATTTAACCGGGACAAGCCCCTGAGTATGGACCCCGTCTTTCAATTATGTTCAATACAATCGATTCCGAATACCGTATCCTGGAAAACATCTACGACGCTCCGGTACAGCCCTTCAGGCAGCGGGATCTGGCCCATATTGCGGGCATTTCCCTGGGAATGACCAATTCCATCCTGAAAAGACTGGCAAAAAAGGGGTGGATTTCCATCAAAAAGCTGAACAGCCGTACCATTCAGTATGCCATTACCCCCGAGGGTATCAACGAGGTAATCCGCCGGAGTTACCGTTACTTTAAGCGGACTATACGGAATGTGGTCTTCTACAAGGATAAAATCGAAGAGGCCCTCTGCCAGGCCAGGGATAAAAATACCGGCGCCGTCTTTTTAATCGGAAAAAGCGACCTTGAATTCATCGTAGAACATGGATGCAGCCTCTGCGGATTACGCCTTCTGAAATTTTCCGACGAAGAAACCGCCAGGGCCGCCTTGTTTGAAAATGTTCTGATGGTTTATTCCGAGAATGTTACCTGTCCCGGTCCCGAATCCGGCAAAAATACCCTGTATCTATCCGAAATAGCGCTTCATCAACGGTCAGCTTACGGGAATCAGGCGGGATGAGCCGGGAATTCGGCTTTCATTTTGAAGACCGGACGACCCGGGTACATATTCAGGACCGCTTTCCCCTTCTGGACGCGATAAAAGAGGCCTTTAACCACAAGGGGGCGGTTCTTCTGGTCTGCGATACCCATACCAGGCCCTTTGCCGGAGCCGTCCTGAACCGCGCCTCCCCGGAAGACGCCGCCCTCTGTGTGCTTCCCCCGGGGGAAACCGCGAAGGGCTGGACCTCGGTTGAGGTCATTATAAGCGCCGCCCGCGGGGCCGGTTTGGGGCGGGACGGCCTCTTTATCGGCGTAGGCGGCGGAGTAATCGGCGATTTAACCGCCTTTGCCGCTTCGATCTATATGCGGGGCGCCCGGCTCTGCCTGATTTCCACCACCCTTCTGGGGATGGTAGACGCCTCAGTGGGGGGTAAGACCGGATTTGACCTCCTGGGCATCAAAAACCTGGCGGGAACTTTCTATCCCGCGGAGCATGTGTATATGCCCCTGGAGGCCCTCTCCGCCCTTCCCGGACGGGAATGGAAGGCCGGCCTGGGGGAGCTGATTAAAACCGCGGTTCTTGAGGAAGGGGGGGCCATGTTCGCTCTCCTTGGGGCCATGCCGGCGGGGTCCTTCCTCCTGAAACCGGAACAGGCCGGAGAGCTTATCGCCCGCTCGGTCGAGGTAAAGGGGCGTATCGTCGAGGCGGACCCCAGGGAAACCGGTTCCGAACGGGCCCTCCTTAACCTGGGCCATACCTTTGCCCACGCCCTGGAATCCGCCGCCGGCCTGGGCGCCCTTTCCCATGGAGAGGCCGTAGCCTGGGGTCTGGTCCGTTCCTGCGAACTGGGCCTGGCCCTGGGGCTTACCCCCCCGGAACGGGCCCGGAACATAATCCGCTGTGTCAGGGACTACGGTTACGAAACGGCCGCCCCCCATCCGCTGATGTCCGGGGATCGCGGCTCTCAGACAGACTATGCCGAAACTTTTTTTAACGCCCTGGGGGGCGATAAAAAAAGAAAAGCCGGAAAACTTACCTTTATTGTTCCCGCCGCCGAACGGGCGGTTTCCCTCGGGGCTGATGCGGTTCCGAAACAGCTTTTAAGAGATATCATCAGGGGGGTACGCCATTGACTAAGAAAAAGGCGGGGATAATTGCGGTGATTCTCGGGTTAACGGCCTTTGTTCTCCCCGGTTCCGCCCAGGAACTTGACGGCGGCTTAAACGGCGGCGGCGAGGTTCCCCTTGAAGAAGAGGCCGGCGGGGAAACCATTCCCTACTACATCCGTACCATTGACTTTAACGTCATCGGCCACACCCGGCACTTCGCCCTCTTCTATGTGGGCGAATTCAAAAAGGGAGAGCGGATCACCGGCAGGACCAATCTGGAAAAGTATATCGCGGAAAAAACCAGAATCCTCCATAACCAGCGGGTACTGGAAGAGGTCAACATCAGCTATACCGCCGGCGAAGAGGATGCCGGCGGAGTCCCGGTGGACATCCTGGTGAACGTCAAAGATACCTGGAACTTCATCGCCATCCCCTGGTTCGAATACGACAGCAATTCGGGTATGGAGATAACCGTCAAGGCCCGGCATTATAACTTCCTGGGCACCATGAGCCCCCTGCGGGTCGATGTGGGGTATAAAAAAGATGATGATGAAGACAGCGGAGACTTCTTTGTTGAGATCGATTCGGATATCCCCTTTACCGCCTTCGGATATAAGTGGAACTTCAACTTCGACAATTATTTCGCCTACGGGGAAAAGATCCAGTACGAAAACACCACGGGCATCGCCATGGATCTGCCCGTTGAACGGACTACCCTTACCTTCGGCTTTGAACAGAAATTCTCGGTCAATGAAGAAAACGAAGATAAGTACAAGGCGGAATACGGAGAATATTTTGAAGATATCTGGTACACCTCCAGCGGACTCTATACCCAGTGGAAAATTCCCCTGGGGCTTAAAATCCCTCATTTCGGCGAATTGACCTATACCCCAAAAATAACGGAGGCCGTCAACTACCGGCCCCTGGGGAATATCGGCTACCTCCGTACCGGACCGGAAACCATTTTCAAACATACCCTGGGTTTCGGCGAAGTTAACTGGGTGGAAAATTACCGCAAAGGCCTTGACGTATCTCTTGTAAATACCAATACTTTTAATAATTATAAAATAAAAATTGATAATGAAATTGAGTTTACCGCCACAGGCCATCTGCTCCTGGCTAAGCGGTTCGGCTTTTCCGGCAGGTTTCAGTACCGGCAATGGTTTTCCGGGCCAAACGAAGACGATATCTACGACGACGCCGGGGATGTTTTGCGGGGCATAAACAACAATTCCTTCAGCGCCAAATATATGTTTTCCCTCAATCTTGATTTTCCTATCCTGATCAAACGGTTCGATGCGGCAAAATCCCTCTACAGCCGCCACATGCGGGTTTTCAGCTTTGACCTCCACGCTTCTCCGTTTATCGATATGGCCGTGGTGGACAATTCCGAACCCATGGACGAGGACAATTCCTACAAAAACTTTTTAATTACCGGCGGGCTGGAATTGATTCTCTTTCCCCATTTCATGCGCAGCATCTATCTCCGGGTCAGCGCCGGTTTTAATCTGGCGTACTATTTTCAGACCCACTATATCCCCGCGGGGATCAACCGGGAGCTTTTCATCGGTCTCGGCCACCATTATTAAGGACCGTTTGGAAAAGTATGGCAAATATAGCGGTAATAGGGACAGGTTATGTAGGACTGGTTTCGGGCGCCTGCCTGGCGGACTTCGGCAATGCCGTAACCTGCGTGGATAACAATACGGAAAAGATAGATTCCCTCCGGCGGGGGATCATCCCCATCTTTGAACCGGGGCTTGATGCGGTGGTCGCCAGAAACGTTCAGGCGGAACGGCTTACCTTTACCGCCGATATAGACGGGGCGGTAAAAAACAACGCCGTGGTGTTTATCGCCGTCGGCACTCCCCCGGCGGATGACGGCAGCGCGGATCTCCGTTATGTGGAAGAAGCTGCCCGGAGCATAGGCCGGAACATTGAAGGCTATACGGTGGTGGTGGATAAAAGTACCGTACCCGTCGGCACCGGCCGCAGGGTTGCGGCGTGGATTAGGGAGGAGCTTGATAAACGGGGCTGCGGCGCCGCCTTCGACGTGGTTTCCAATCCCGAATTCCTGCGGGAAGGTTCGGCGGTGCAGGACTTTACCCATCCCGACCGGGTGGTAATCGGTTCCGAAAGCGAAAGGGCCCGGAAGCTTATGAAGGATGTCTACCGCGCCCTCTACCTGAACGAAACCCCCTATATCGAGACCGGCCTTGAATCGGCGGAGATGATCAAGTATGCGTCCAATGCATTCCTTGCGGTTAAGATTACTTTTATCAACGAGGTGGCCAACCTCTGCGAAAAGACCGGCGCCAATGTCCAGGATGTGGCCAAGGCCATGGGCAGGGACGGCAGAATCGGCGCCAAGTTCCTTCATCCCGGACCCGGTTACGGCGGCTCCTGTTTCCCCAAGGATACCCGGGCCATGGCCAAAACCGGCCGGGACTACGGCGAACCCCTTTCCATAGTGGAAACCACGATCCGGGCAAATGAACAGCAAAAACAGCGGATGGCGGCAAAAATTGAAGCCGGCCTGGGCGGCCCCGGTTCCCTGGCGGGCAAAACTATCGCCGTCCTGGGACTAGCCTTTAAGCCCAACACCGATGACATGCGGGAGTCCCCCGCCATTGCCGTCTGCGAAGCCCTGGTACAGCGGGGCGCCAAATTGCGGGCCTGGGACCCCGCCGCCATGAAGGAAGCGGCCTGGCGCCTTGCCTCCATCAAGGACGCCCTCTTTTTTGCCCGGGATGAGTACGACGCCGTTAAAGGCGCCCATGCCCTGGCGCTCCTTACCGAATGGAACCAGTTCAGAAACCTCGATCTTGTCCGGGTAAAGAACCTGCTCGCCCTCCCCCGCTTCTTTGATCTTCGGAATGTATATAAACGGGAAGAAGTCGAAGCGGCCGGTCTGGGCTACTTTGGAATAGGAAAATAAATGATAAAAAAATTTAAAATGATTCTGGATCTGCTTAACAAACGGGAAAAGAAGCAGCTTCTTTTTGTTTTGTTTGCCCAGCTTGCAATGGGCTTTATTGAACTTATCGGGGTCGGTTCCATCAGCCCCTTTATCATGGTTATATCCAATCCGGCAGTTATTCATACCAATATGTATCTCAATAAAGTCTACGCCTATTTTAATTTTTCTTCGGACAATAGCTTTATTATATTCTTCGGTATTGCCGTAATAGCTCTTATCACCCTCAGTAATCTGTGCCTTGGCTGCATATCATCCCTTAATTTTTTTTATTGCGGCAGACGGCTGCATTCAATCGCGATGCGCTTCTTGGAAAAATACTTATGCCAGCCCTATGTTTTTTACCTGAATATAAATACCGCTGATTTGGCAAAAACGATCCTGAGCGAAATACATATGTTTGTTAACAGAGTGTTGCTGGTACTATTACAGCTTATATCAAGCGCAATAATTTCTTTATGCATATTATTCCTGCTCATCATTATCAATCCCCTGCTGGCATCAATTGTCAGCATGGCGTTTGGCCTTTCTTATCTGATTATCTTCACCTTTGTCAGAAAATTTCTTGCACAAAAAGGACGGGAACGGACCGTTCAAAACGGATTAAAATATAAGTATATCAACGAAATCTTCGGCGGAATCAAGGATATCAAGATCCTTGGAAAAGAAAAGGTATTTATGGATTTTTTTAAGGTACCCTCGAAAAAATCCGCCATGAATGATGCAATAAGCGATACCGTAAACGACATGCCCAAATATCTGCTTGAGACCATTGCGTTTGGCGGCATCCTGGGTGTGGTTATTTTTATGATAGCGTCGGGGATTAAGATCGAAAAATTTCTTCCCGTTTTAACGCTGTATGCCTTTGGAGCCTATAGATTGATGCCGTCACTGCAAAAAATATTTAAGGCCGCCGCAAGTATAAAATACAATTTTCCTGTTGTAAAAAATCTTCACAGGGATTTTACCCGGCTTCGGGACGACGAATCAATAGATACCGAAAATATTCCCAAAATGAATTTTGGCGACTCAATTGTACTGGACAATATTTCCTTTCAATATCCCAATACCAGCAAGGATGTCATAAAAAAACAAAGTCTTGTTATTACTTCAAACACTTCAATTGCCCTTGTCGGGGCAACGGGGTGCGGAAAAACAACTCTGGTGGATATTATACTGGGCTTATTAGAGCCGCAGACCGGAAAAATTATTATTGACGATGTGGAAATTACCGGCATTAACCGTAAATCGTGGCAAAAGAATTTGGGTTACGTTCCTCAGTCGATTTACTTAACCGATGATACCGTCCGCAATAATATTGCCTTTGGCATTGCGCCAGAAAAGATAGTCAATGATACTGTAATTAAAGCGGCAAAGCTCGCCAATATTCACGGATTTATACAAGATGAATTGGAAAATGGTTATAATACCATAATCGGCGAACGGGGCGTTCGTCTTTCCGGCGGCCAGCGGCAACGTATCGGCATTGCCCGGGCAGTTTACCACGAACCGTCCGTTCTTATCTTTGACGAGGCAACCAGCGCATTGGACAGCCTTACGGAAAACGCTGTTATAGACGCCATCACCAACATGAGCCGCAAAAAGACTATTATTATGATAGCCCACCGGCTGAGTACCGTCAAAACCTGCGACATTATTTACCTTATGAACAAAGGTATAATAATTGATCATGGTAACTATGATGCATTATATGCAAGAAATAAGATTTTCAGGAAAATGGCGGACGGAAAATAAATGAAAAAATGTCTCTTTTTAGTTTTTATTATAACGGCGTATACGGGATATACCCAGGAAATACTTTTATCTCCCAATGAAGTTTACTATGACTTTCTTTCCCTTGGCGGATATATTGATCGGCCTTATCTTAATTACCGTACCCTCTCCGACTCAGCATGGAATATCGATGATAATACCAACGCCATCTGGTCCGATGTAAACCTTGGCCTGAAAAAAAATATAAATGATAAAATAAGCTACAAAATTTATGGCCCCGAATTATTTACTTCTTTCAACAGCGCATATCCCTACGGTCAAAATGACAGTACCCTTTGGCAGGGCAGGGGTTTTAATACATTTTTCAGCGCCGGGGCAAGACTGGAATTGTACGGTTTTGAACTTACTCTGCGTCCTGAAATTGCCTTTTCTCAAAACGGAGACTACAATATGCCTCTGTCCGCATATTCAGGCAGTAAATATGGATATTTTTGGGGTATAGGTACCGACATAGGAGTAGATGCTCCCCAGCGCTTTGGCGGCGGTCTTTATTATGAATTTAGCTGGGGAGACTCCGAGATCCGCTATTCCTGGAAGACCCTTACCGTAGGGTTTGGTACTCAGAACATCTGGCTTGGCCCTGCTAAAATCAATTCTATCCTGTTATCCAACAATGCCCCGCCCTGGCTAAAATTTGATATAGGCATTCGAAAACAGCCCATCACTATCCGCGATGTTTATTTGGGAGACATAGAAGCACGGGCTTTTTGGGGAAGGTTAAGCGAATCGGATTTTTTTGACAACAATAGTTCCAACGATCATAATTTAATAACCGGTTTTACTTTTGCCTATTCATTTCCTTCCCTGCTTGAGGGATTCACCATAGGGATTAACAGAGTTACGTTGTCCAGATGGCACGACAGGGATCTTTCCAGTATTTATTCTACTGTTTTATATACAGATACCACATCCGACTCCCGGGACCAGCGGGCAGTTATTTTTGCAAATTATCTGTTTGCATCCGTTGGCTTTGAAATATATTTTGAATGGGGAAGAAACGATTTTAGTACGCTAAATGCCGCCCTGCGGGATCTTTTTGATACCGAAGCTTATACAATTGGTGCGGCAAAAAGTTTTCTTTTTAATAATGATCTACAGGGAAAACTGTTACTTGAAATCAGCCGTATTGATTCGGCAAGGGATTGGCCGACCACCTTTTATGCTCATCATCTCGTTGTCCAGGGGCATACAAACCGCGGCCAATGGCTCGGTGCCGGGATAGGGACAGGCGGAAATAGCCAATATCTTGGATTTACTCTTTTTTATAAAAAAGGATATGCCGATCTTTTCATTCAAAGACAAAGCATCGACAATGATTATGTCCGGTACATCATTAGGGACACTCATTATAAAAAGGCTCTCCTGTCCTTTGGAGTTGATAATTATATCAATCTTTATAAACACCTTGGACTATATACGAGATTTGTATATTCTCTTATTCATAACCCGGCTTACGATGCATCCAATCATTTCAAAGATAACAATTTTTATATTTCTCTTGGTATAAAAACCGTTTTTTAATTTTAAGTATTTTGGTCTTGCCGTAAGCTAATTTTTTGCCAGTTTGCTTTTTATTAGTTATTGAATAAAAGGAGAAAAGAATGTTATGCATTTCCAGACGTGGGGGGGGGGGGGGGGGGGGGGGGGGGGGGGGGGGGGGGGGGGGGGGGGGGGGGGGGGGGGGGGGG
>JAISPH010000080.1 GCA_031275035.1 Treponema sp. | reverse complement strand
CGTTGACGAGGGTCTGGGCGGGGTTTGGCTCGGCTGGTATCCCAACCAGGACCGGGTCAAGGCCCTTTCGGAACGCTTCGGCTTTCCCGGCCACCTGCTTCCTTTCTCCCTGATCGCCCTGGGGTATCCCGCCAAGCTTCCGAAACAGCAGGACCGCTTTGATCCCGCCAGGGTTCACTATGAGTATTACGGCAGGACCGGGGGCCGATGAAGAAAACCGTGGTGGTCATTGACGGCATGGGCGGCGGCGTCGGCGCCCAGCTTATCGGTAAAATCCGGGAGATCATCGATACGGATAAAGTTCCGGTCGAGTTGATAGCCCTGGGGACCAACGCCTCCGCCGCGGAACGGATGCTCAAGGCCGGCGCCCACCGGGGGGCGGCGGGGGAAAATGCCGTTAAAGTTTCGGTTTCCCTGGGGGACTTTATCCTCGGCCCTCTGGGTATCGTGCTGGCTAACAGCCTTATGGGAGAGGTAAGCCCCGCCATGGCCGAGGCGGTGCTCGCGGCGCCGGGGGAACGGATACTGCTTCCCGTCCATCAGGAGCATATTTACCTTGTCGGAGCCGAGTCCCTTCCCCTGGGCAGGATGCTGGACAAGGCGGCGGCGTATCTTAAAGAGAGGCTTGAACGGATCGAAGGACGTTGACAGTTCCCCCGGGATTGTATATCGTTACCCCCGTTGACAGCATCGGGCCGGCGGCATGAAGCCGGCGGCCCGCGCCGTTATGCCTTTCGGCGCAGGCGGCTGCGGCGCAGTTGCAATACAGACGCCGGGGCTTTGGCCCGTTCTTTCAGGAAAAATCCCATGAAGGGACCGCAGCGGATGAATCCCGTTTTCAGGAGGCTCCGTGTCCCTTTTGCAGACCATTGATGAAAAGTACCGCAGGCTGCTGGATCTTATAGCCGCCCGGAAAAGCGCTGCGGTAGCCTTCTCCGGAGGCGTTGACAGTTCCTTCCTCTGCTATGCTGCCGCCGCCGCCCTGGGGAGGAAAGCCCTGGCGGTAACCATCCTCTCCCCCATGCTGCCGGAAAGTGAGAGAAACTCCGCCGCGGAAACGGCCCGGCTTATCGGCATCGATCATATCTTCATAGAAGAAAGCGCCATCGATGAGGAAGTGGCGGCAAACTCCAGGGAACGCTGCTACTTCTGCAAGAAACTGGAATTTGCCGCGGTGATCGGGGCGGCCGAGCGCCGGGGCATATACACGGTGCTGGACGGATCGAATCTGGACGACCTGGGCGATTACCGGCCGGGCCTCAAGGCCCTGGAGGAACTGGGGGTGCTGAGTCCCCTCAGGGAAGCGGGGCTTACCAAGGAGGAAATCCGGGAGCTTTCCCGCCGGTTTAAGCTGCCCACCTGGGATAAACCTGCCTTTGCCTGCCTTGCCTCCCGCATTCCTTATGGGGAAAGGATAGACCGGGAAAAGCTCCGCCGGGTAGAACGGGCGGAGGACGCCCTTCGTTCCAGGGGATTCCGCCAGTTCCGGGTTCGTTCCCACGGCGATCTGGCCCGGATTGAGGTGGCCCCGGAGGAAAGGCGGCTCTTCTTTGACGAGGCGGCGCTGGATTCAATCTCCCGGACCCTCAAGGACTTCGGTTTTATCTATGTCGCCTTTGAGGCGGAGGGTTATGCCATGGGAAATATGAACCGGGCGGCGTCCGCCGCGGAGGCCGGAGGGGTCCAATGAAGACACTGCACTTTGACTGCTTTGCGGGAATTTCCGGGGATATGGCCCTGGGGGCTTTTGCGGATCTGGGGGTCGATACCGCCCTGGTACAGGCCGAGTTGGAGAAGCTCGGTCTGGGGGGATGGAAGCTGGACTTCCGGCGGGATGAACGCTGCGGTATCTCTGGAACCAGGGCCGTGGTAACCGTAGACGACCACGGCCGCCATGAACATCAGGATCATAGTCATAATCATGAACATCATCACGGCCATGAACATGGCCACCATTCCTGGAAGGAGATCCGTTCCCTCATTGAAGGGGCCGCCCTGTCCGAGGGGGCAAAGCGGCGGGCCCTGGCTATTTTTACCCGTATCGCCGGGGCGGAGTCCCAGGTTCACGGAATCCCCGAGGAGGATATCGCCTTCCACGAAGTCGGCGCCCTGGATTCGATTATTGATATTGTGGGAACCGCCGTATGCCTCGACCTGCTGAAACCGGACCGGATTACCTGTTCGGAGATAGAACTTGGGAGCGGAACGGTACATTGCGCCCACGGGGAACTGCCGGTTCCCGCTCCGGCGACGCTGATCCTCTGCCGGGGGCTTCCGGTCAGGACCGGGGGCTTTCAGAAGGAGATGACCACTCCCACCGGAGCGGCCATTGCCGCCGCCTCGGCGGATGCCTTTACCGCCGCCGGAGCCTTTAGGGAACTTAAAACCGGTTACGGCATAGGGACCCGCAAACTGGATAAGCCCAATGTGCTCCGCCTTTCCTGGCGGGAGGAGGCTGCGGAAAGTTCCCGGGGGAAACCCTGGATCACCGAGGAACTGGTACTGATCGAGACCAATATCGACGACATGACCGGAGAGGCCCTGGGCTTTCTGATGGAAAGCCTCTTTGCCGGAGGCGCTTTGGACGTAACCCTCAGTCCCTGCGTGATGAAGAAATCCCGGCCCGGGACGGTGGTCTCGGTCCTTTCCTCCGGCAGCCCGGACAGGCTGGACATCCTGCGGGAGATCCTCTTCCGCCGGTCCTCCGCCATCGGCTTCCGGGAAACTCCGGTACGCCGGCTCTCCCTCCGCCGGGAGGAGGAACGGATCGGCACCTCCCTGGGCGAAGCGGGAAAGAAGACCGTCTTTTGGGGAGAGGAGGCCCTGGGGTCCAAGTTTGAATACGAGGACCGGGCCCGGATTGCCCGGGACCGGGGGATTTCTCTCGCCGGGGCGGAACGGCTTTTGGAGGGGGACCGGTGAAGATCCCGGAAATTCTGCAGTCCCTGAGGTCGGACTCCCTTTCCCCCGAGGAGGCTGAGGACCTCATCGATTCTCTGTACAAGCGGGATCTCGGTTTTGCCGTTGTCGACAGCCGCCGGGAGGAGCGGACCGGCTATCCAGAGGTGGTTTTCTGCGGCGGAAAGACCGCGGATCAGGCGGAAGCGATTATCGGCGCCATGCGGGAGAAAAACATACCCGTGCTGGGGACCAAGGCCGGTCCCGATCTGGCGGAGAGGATATGCTCCCGTTTTCCCGAAACGGTCCGGGACGAGATCGCCGGAACCCTTACCCTGGGGGAGGGAAAGGAGAGGCGGGGACTGGTAACGGTGGTGGCCGCGGGCACCTCCGATCTGCCCGCCGCCAGGGAGGCGGCGGTAACCGCGGAATTTTTCGGCAGCCGGGTTGAGCTTATCGCCGACGTAGGGGTGGCGGGGATACACCGGCTCTTTGCCCGGCTCCCGGATATCAGGCGGGCCAGGGCGATCATCGCCGCCGCGGGGATGGAGGGGGCCCTGGCGGGGGTCATTGCCGGCCTGGTCTCGGCGCCGGTCATAGCCCTGCCCACCAGCGTAGGCTACGGCGCCTCCTTCGGCGGCGTTTCGGCCCTTTTGGGGATGCTGACTGCCTGTTCGCCGGGGATCTCCGTGGTAAATATTGACAACGGCTTCGGAGCGGGGTACCAGGCTAATCTGATAAACCGGCTGGGCTCTCCCGGCTGAAATCCGGTTCCGCCCGGAGGGTCCAGACCCTGTTTTCCCTGACATAGGTGCCCGCCTTTTTTTCGGTACTGACATAGTAGTTTGTAAAGGAAGGATCAAAGCCCTGGCCGTTATCGATATTCCGGTCCGCCCCGACGGTAATGGATTCGAGAGGGTTCCCCGCAAAGGCGCCGTTCCCGATATGGATGACGCTGCCGGGGATGACAATGCGGGTCAGCCGGTTGCGGGCAAAGGCCATGGGTCCGATGGTAGCGGCCCCTTCGGGAAGGATCAGCTCGGTCAGCTGATTGTCCGAAAAGGCCCCGTATCCGACGATAACGCAGTTAAGCATGGTAAGGGCGTTTAACTGGTTGCCGGCAAAGGCCTGAGATTCCAGGTAGGTAACGCTTTCGGGGATGGTAACGCCCGTCAGGGATTTGTTGAAAAAAGCCCTGAGCCCGATGATCGTTACCTTCATGCCGCCTATGGTTCCGGGGATGACCACGTTCTTTTCCGATCCACGGTAGCCGGTAATGGTGATGCCCCCGGCCCGGTTCTGCAGAATATCAAAGTCGTCCTCGGACTGGGCAAAGAGCGCCGTACCCAAACAGATGATCATTGCAAGAAGGGAGCCTCTTTTTTTCAGCATAGTACTATGATAGTTTCCGCCCCCGGAGTTGACAAGGGGGGCTCTTTGGACATACAATGAACTTGTTCGAGAACCCGGTTGGTTCTCGAACAACTCTAATACACCGTGTCCGGTTTATGCGAATCCGCCGCCATGAAGGCGGCGGTCCTTTCCATTCGTTTCCAAGTAATACCAGGAAGGTATTGAACAATCAAACATGGTTTGATTGTACGCCGCCGAAGGGCGTTTATGGTATTTTTGGAGGTATCCTATGCACATGGCCGATGCGCTCATCTCTCCCGCGGTGGGGGGAGTTATGTGGACCCTGAGCGCCGCTTCCGCCGCCTATGCCGCGGCAAAGATCAAGGGTGAACCGGGGGAGGAGAAGGCGCCCCTTATGGCGGTGGCGGGGGCCTTTGTTTTTGCCGCCCAGATGATCAACTTTACCATTCCCGGTACCGGCTCATCGGGCCATATAGGCGGGGGCATTCTCCTTGCCGCCCTGCTGGGACCCTTTCCCGGCCTGCTGACCATCGCCGCGGTACTGGTGATTCAGTGCCTCTTCTTTGCCGACGGCGGCCTTCTTGCCCTGGGATGCAATATCTTTAATATGGGGGTAATCCCCGCGCTGATCGTCTATCCGTTGATCTTCAAGCCCCTGGTGCGAAAGGGATTTACGGCCCCCCGGATAACGGCGGCATCGGCGCTTGCCGTTGTGATTGGACTTCAGCTTGGAGCTTTTTCGGTAGTCCTGGAGACCCTGGCTTCGGGGATTACCGCCCTGCCCTTTTCTGTTTTTGTGCTCCTCATGCAGCCCATCCATCTTGCCATCGGCATAGGGGAGGGGATCGTTACCGCCCTGGTTCTCAACTTTGTTTACAGGATAAATCCCGGAATCCTGGAGAACGCCGCCGCCCGGACCATTTTGCCCCTTGGGGGAAAGGCTGGTTCCGGCGAAGCGGCGGCGGCCGGAAAGGCGATTCCCCTGGGTTCCGTCAAAAAATCCCTCGTGCTGCTGGGGCTGCTGGCCCTTCTTACCGGGGGCCTCCTCTCGATCTTTGCCTCCGCATATCCCGACGGCCTTGAATGGGCGGTAGAGAAGACCGCGGGGAACGCCGAACTTGAGGCGGAGGGACCGGTTTTCCGCCGGGCCGGGGCGATACAGGAGAGCACTGCCTTCATGCCGGACTATACTTTTCCCGGCGTTTCCGCCGAATCCGCGGGAACCGCGCTGGCGGGGATTGCCGGGGCGGCCCTGAGTTTCCTTCTGGCCGGCGGAGCGGGGCTTGTTATATACCTCGTAAAACGGAACAAGACCAAGGCCGTTTGAGGCACATGCAGGACAAGCTTGGGGAGATCTACGCCCTGGAACGGGCCGCCCGGGGCCGGAGCCCTATTCACCGTCTGCATCCCGGAGCCAAGATTGCCGCCGTCCTTTGCTACCTGGCGGCGGTGATCTCCTTTGACCGTTACAGTTTTTCCCGGCTGCTTCCCTTTCTCCTCTATCCCAGCGTGCTGATCGCTCTGGCGGAATTGTCCCCCCGGCTCTTTATAAAGCCGGCGCTGGCGGCGCTGCCCTTCTGCCTCTTTGCGGGATTGTCCAATCTCTTCCTGGAACGGACCCCCCTCTTTGTTATCGCCGGATTCGGCCCCCGGCCCATCCCCGTTAGCCGGGGCTTTGTCTCCCTTTGTACCCTGCTCCTGCGGGGCTGCCTCTGCGTTACCGCCGTTTTGATCCTGGCGGCGACAACCCCCTTTCACCGGCTCTCGGCCCAGCTGCGCCGTTTCCATGTGCCCGCTCTTTTTATCATGGTGATGGAGATCATGTACCGGTATATGGGGGCCCTGGCGGAGGAGGTCCGTTCCATGGTCAGAGCCTATACGTTGCGGTCCGGCGGAAGGAGGATTGCCATTATGCACATGGGAAGCTTTACAGGGCAGCTCCTGATCCGAAGTTTCCGCCGGGCGGAGCGGATCTATGCCGCCATGCAGTGCCGGGGCTATGCCGGCGGGCTTGCCCTTCCGGGGGGCCCGGACCCCGTGCCCTTTACAAAGGGGGACGGGATTTTTCTTGGGGTCCTTGTTCTGGGATGTCTTCTCTTCCGCCTGGCGGATCTTCCCCTTGTCCTGGGGAAGCTTGTAACCGGACCGGAGTAACACTATTTTAACCCTGCGGAATATAACGGCGGCCTACCCCGGCGGGGTTCCGGTCATACGGAATCTCAGCCTGAACCTGGAGGCGGGGGAGTGCGCCGCGCTGATAGGCGCCAATGGGGCGGGAAAGACCAGCCTCCTCCTCGCTCTGGCGGGAATACTGCCCCTGCAGTCGGGGAGTATTAGCCTGGAGGGATTGGAACTTAGGGCCGGAATCAGGCCCGGAACCGGACTGCGCCGCCGTATCGGGCTGATCTTTCAAAACCCCGGGGACCAGCTTTTTATGGCCAGTATCTGGGATGATCTGCTCTTCGGCCCCCGGAACATGGGGCTTGGGGAGGAGGAAGCGGCCCGCCGGACGGAGGCGGTTCTTGCAAAACTGGGAATAGGCTTTCTCCGGGACCGGTCTCCCCTCATGCTTTCCGGGGGAGAGAGGCGCCTTGCGGCGATTGCCGCGGTTTTGACCATGGAGCCGGATCTTCTGCTTTTTGACGAACCCACCGCCTTTCTCGATCCCCGGGCCCGGAGGGATCTGGCCGCCCTTATAAAGGATCTGCCCCAGGCGAAGATCATCGCCACCCACGACATAGCGTTTGCGGAGGGGCTTTGCTCCCGGCTCTTCCTGCTTAAAGACGGGGAGTTGGCCGCCCAGGGGGAGACCCAAAGCCTTTTGGCGGACCGGGAACTTATGGAGCGGATTTTTTACCGGTAAGCCGGGATCCCCTGGAGCCTTTCCGTTTTGTATGTTTTGGCCGAAGCGTTCCGGATCGCGGCGCTGGTTTTCAAAAGGCGTCTCTCCCATTATGATTATCTTATGGACCTTAGAACAAAATTAAAGCGGCTCTGCCTGATATGGGCCTTCCTGCGCTTCTCTTCGGCGCCGCTCTCCGCCGAGAACGCCGCCCTTTATCCCGGCACGGACCCCTGGGAGATTCTCAACAAACCCCAGCTGATCGGCGTTGATGTTTATTCTCCCAGGGGGGATCCCCGGATCATGATGTTTGCCGACGCCCATGTAAGCGCCGACATTCCCCTGTATAAGCTGCGCTCGGTGATCGGCGACTACGGGCAGTATCACCGTTATTTTAAGCGGTGCAGCCAGTCAGGAATCGCCTCCCGTACCGAAGAGGGCGTGTTTCAGGAACTGGAAATGACGGTCAGGCTGATGGGTATGTCCTTTACGGGGCGCTTTGTCGTATTTGTCCGGGAGCTGTCCAGCTCTTCTTCAAGCTTTTCCCTTGGGTTTACCTATACTTCGGAGACCGGCACCATTCGGAGGGTATACGGAGAGTGGCGCTTTGAAAGGATCGAACCGGCGTTTTCCGGGGACCGGGACAGCGGGGTCTCTCCGGGGGGCCTGACCTATGTGCGTTTTACCCTCTCGGGCGCCACGATCAGAAAGATACCGCTGCAGAAGACCGCCATGTCCCTGGCGCTGGGCCCCGAAATGATCAGCATCCTGGAACAACTGCTAGCGGCGGCGTCGGGGAGCCGGGGTATTCAAGATCCGCCGTTTTGACTATAGTGAAAACATGATTTATAAAGGTATTTTGAAGCGGGGAATGATACTGTTTTCCGTTTTGTTGGTTCCGGTCCTTGGAGTGTCCGCCGACGCCGGCATTGCGCCGGATACGGATTTTAAAAAAATTTACAACAAGTCTACGATTGTTTCATCCCGGGTTACCTCGTTTAAGGACGGCAATAACAATACCTGGATTACCATGTTTGCAGATACCCATGTAACCACCGACATTCCGATGGCCAGGCTGCGTTATATTATTACCGATTATCTTAACTATCCTAAGTATTTTAAGAGGAATACCAGTTCCCGGATTGCCGGTACAACCGCAGACGGCGGAGTCTATCAGGATGTGCGGATTACCGTGGGACTTCTGGGGTTTTCCTATTCCGGCCGCTATACGGTACTGCTCCGGGAAATGGTGGATACCCCGGACAAGTTTGTCCTCACCTTTAACCATATCAACGACGACGGCAATATCCGGGATGTAAACGGCGAATGGTACTTTGAACGTATCACCGTGGACGGAAAGCCCATGACCTATGTGCGCTATATCTCATCCAGTTCCTCCATACGGCGCATAGGAATACAGAAGGCTATCCAGACCATGTTTGTCGGTTCCGAATTTACCGATATGACGGATCAGCTGCTGGCGGCGGGATCAAGATAGGCTTTCCGGACGGGGGCCCGTTCCGCCGCGAAACTTAGCGCTCAGTTGTTCACCCGTTCCACATATTCGTTGGTTTCGGTGTTCACGAGGATCTTTTCACCCTGTTTGATAAAAAGCGGCACCCGGACGGTGAGCCCCGTTTCGGTTACCACCGGCTTGGTGGCCCCGGAAACCGTATCCCCCTTGACATAGTTTTCCGACTCCGCCACGGTAAAGATCACCTTGTAGGGAATTTTGATGTCGATGACTTTGCCTTCCCAGATGGTCAGCTCGTAGGAATCCCCGTCCTTGAGGTAATATTTTTTATCTTCCATTTCGGAGATGGGCACTTCGTACTGATCGTAGGTTTCGCTGTCCATAAAATGATAGTTGTCCTGATCCGCGTACTGATACTGGCAGGCGTGGACATCCACCTGGGCGTCTTCCACTTCCTGCTGGGTCGGGATGGTCATGGTCAGCACCGAGCCGTCCTTGATGCTTTTCATTTTTATCCGGGCAATGGCGGTTCCCTTTCCGGGATTGTGAAATTCCCGTTCCACCACCAGGTAGGGCTGGCCCTTTTGAAGCAGGCAGCTTCCCTTGACAATATCTCCGCCGCGAATCATGGTATCCTCTCTTAAAAATGCGTTTTTTTCAGTATAGTGATTTTTTCGCCCTTCGTCGAGGGGACGCGTTCCGTTCGCAATCCCGCTTCTCCTGTCCCTCCCTGCTCTTATGCAGGCAGTGTTCGCAATAGATGGTTTCCGGTGAGTAATACCACACCCCGTTCAGGGGTATCCGTTCTTTGCCTCGCTCGCCTTAAAGCCGCCTACAAATCAGAAATAGGATGGCTGTCGAAAAGCGCTTTTTTATCGCCGAACAACTCATAGGCCGCGCCGATAACCGGATCGGCGGATTC
>JAISPH010000061.1 GCA_031275035.1 Treponema sp. | reverse complement strand
AGGCTTTCCCAAAACTTCAGTTTTTGGGAAAGCAACCTTAGATTTATGGGGAAAAGCGGGCTTTAAGACCGCTTTTTCAAGAGCATTTCCTAAAACCAACCGGGTTTTGGGAAATGCTCCAGTAAGATGTTTTATTTAGCGAAGCGATACGGTTTAATTTTAGCGCAATTTACCCGAGGTATACCTCTGGGAAATTGGTCCTTTGAAAAATTATAATTCAGAGGACATATATTTTTTAGTATGGAGGAAGGTAATGAAGGTTAGCTGGAAACTTATCAGTATGGCAGGCATCTTTATCTTGTCTTTTCTTGTTGCTTGCGGCGGCTCAAAGTCGTCGTCAGATTCAGAGGCAAGAACGGCGGAGAACAATGTGGATGCCTTGGGAAATCCTATTGATCCGAGTAAGGTTAATACGGAACTCAAGGGTGAAATTTCATGGTGGGTATGGGGAGATTATGAAATCCGCGGAACTCAGGACTTCAATAAGTATTATCCCAATGTAAAGATAGATTTTGTGGCGGTTCCTAGTGATGAGTTCCCCGAGAAGGTGCTTACCGCCTTTGCCACAGGTATCGATCTGCCGGATATCATTAACATCGAAAGCGCCGAACGGGGCCAGTTTAACAATATGGACGTGTGGGAACGGCTGGACGCGCCGCCGTACAACTTCAACAAGAACGATGTGCTGCCCATTGACATACCCCTCATCAGCAATTCAAAGGGCGAAATTGTTTGTTCTCAAATTGACAACTGCGTATCCGGCTATATGTATGACCGTAACTTGGCAAAGAAATATTTTGGTACCGATGATCCCGCCGAAATGGAAAAACTTTTTGCCAGCATTGACGACTTTATCGAAAAAAGCAAAGTCGTGGCCGCCGGCGGAGACTATATGTTTGCCAGTCCCGAAGACGTAGTGGATTGTATAGGGAGTCTTTTTAAGGAACCCCACACCATCGGTACGAAATTGAATACCGATAATACCACCCTGCCAACTTATCGGGTCATTGAAAAACTGGCGGCTAACAAGGCTATAGGCCCCTACACTATGTGGACCCCTACCTGGATGACCTCCTTCTCTTCCAACAAGGTGCTTTTCTATGAAGGACCGGCATGGTTTTTCAGTTATGTAGTGAAACCCGCGGATCCCGATTCCGTCGGCAAGTGGGGTCTCATAACTCCCCCTGGAGACGGTTTTAACCGGGGCGGGACTGCCTATGCGATTCCCAAGAAGGCGAAAAACAAAGAGCTTGCCTGGGAGGCCGTCAAATGGTTTACTATGACCATGGAAGGTTCCAAGAGTTTCTTCCAGGCCCATAACGCTACTACCATGTACAAACCTGCTTATGATACGGATCTTTTTAAAGGAGAGCCGGATCCTTATTTCGGAGGACAGAACTGGGTTGCAAAGCTCAACGAAATTTCCGTACTTCCCGGGACATCGGCCCCAATCATGGGTCCCTTTGACTTTCACATTGGAAGGGTGAACTCCCAAACCCTGCCCGATCTCATGTCCGGAAAAAGCGCCGATGAAACCTACACGAAATTCATAACCCTGCTCCTGGAAAGGGCGCCCGAACTTTCCCGGTAATTTTAAGAGAAACGCCGGTTAATCACCTGTTAACCGGCGTTTCTTTGTTTGAGGGCCCCCATTTCGGTCCGGGGGTTCGATGAGTAAGGATAAAAGGATGCGGCTATGACGAGAAAAGTAACCCAACATAGTTATTTGCTGAAACAGAAAATTGCTCCCTATCTTTTTGCGGCCCCGTATTTCATCATTTTTCTGACCTTTGCGGTATTTCCGATAATTTTCAGCGCCTTTATCAGCCTTAATGACTGGCATGGGTTTGATACGCCTGCCTTTATTGGAATAAGTAACTATATCGAAGTTTTTCATGACAGACTTTTCTATAAATCGCTTACCAATACTTTTTTGTTGATGGCCATGGTTATTCCGATTCAGATTATTCTTGGCTTTCTGATATCAAATTTTCTGAACAGCAGGCAAATGATTTGGAAGAAAGGGTTCCGGCTGTTAAATTTTCTTCCTTACCTTACCACTCCCATTGCCTTGGGGATAATCTTTGCCCTGCTGTTTGATCCCGCATTGGGCATAATAAACACGCTGCTGGGAAAGATTGGTATTCCGCCGGTTCTCTGGACAAGGGAGCCATGGCCTGCCCGGATCTTGGTTGCCCTCGTTACCATCTGGCGCTGGACAGGCTATACGGCGATTCTTTTTCTGGCGGGCCTGACCAATATCAACAGGGATTATTATGAGGCCAGTGAAATAGACGGGGCAAACGCGTTTCAGAGGATGAGGGCAATAACCGTTCCCCTTTTGAAGCCTGTTATTATCTTTGTCGTTATTACCACCATGATAGGATGTTTTCAGATATTTGAAGAACCCTTTATGATTTTTACCATCACAGGAAAACAGATCGGTGGTCCTGATTATTCGGTCCTGACCGGTATATGGCTTTTTTACGAAACGGCTTTTAATGGAAAATTCAGAAACGGGTACGGCGCGGCCATCGCGGTATGTCTTTTTGTCATTATCGCTATTATTTCATTTATGGTGAACCGTCTTATGGCCGGGAAAAAGGAGGACTAGATGCAAGGTTCATTTGTCGGCAGGGCTACGCTCAAGAAAATTCCCCTGCTTGTTATGATGATCTTTATTTCCATGGTTGCCCTTGCCCCCTTCTGGTTTATGATAAATATGGGAACATATAAAACGAATGCCCTTTATACAGGACTCAGGCTTTTGCCGGGCGATTATCTTCAGGGAAATCTGAAGACCCTCAGACAGATACGTATAGATCGCTTTTATTTCAACTCTCTCTTTGTATCCCTTTCGTGTTCAATCCTGACGGTTATCGTTTGTTCCATGTGCGGGTATGCCCTTTCCAAATACAAATTTAAAGGCCGGAAAGTAATGTTAACTATTGTTATGCTTACCATGATGGTTCCAACCCAGCTCAGTTTGGTTGGTTTTGTCATCGAGATAAACAAGATAGGCTGGCTTAATACTCATCTGCCCCTCATCATACCTCCGGCGGCAAGCGCGTTTGGTGTTTTCTGGATTCGGCAGTATAGCTCAAACGCCATACCGGATTCTGTGGTGGAAAGCGCCCGTCTTGACGGCTGCGGTGAATTCAGGATATTTTTGATGATCGCGGTGCCCTTTATGGGGCCGGCCTGCGCAACGCTGATCATGCTTTCGTTCCTCTGGTCATGGAATAGTTTCTTTATACCCATGATTGTATTGTCCAGTCTAAAACTATATACGATACCTTTAGGTATCCGTCAGCTTGCAACTCAATTCCGCGCTGATGTAGCGGCTCAAATCTTGGGCATGACAATCGCGACAATTCCCATGTTGATCATGTTTGCCGTATTCTCAAGGAATTTGATAAGCGGACTTGCCAGTGCGGCTGTCAAAGAATAGGGGGTGATAGTTGGAAGTAGGGTTGGAGCTTTCGGTTTGTGACATGCACGGCAGGGTAAAGGCGTCGGCGAAGGGGACGAATGCCGCTGAACTGGTGTTTGGGGGAATTTATGAGGAAGGAGACATGATTACGGTAAAAAGCACGGTCTTTCCGCTCCCGTTGTGTATGCGGTTCGACCCGGCGGTCCCGGCGGCTATGGTGTGGTTGGCCGCTTCCCGTCTGGAATTCCCGGTACCCCTGGGAGAGGAGCACGATGCGTATCCTCCTGGATCCTTCGCCGCTGGGGAGAAACGGCTTTCGGTATCCCTCGCTGCCGCGGACATTTGGGCCCGGTACCGTAATCTCAGTGAAAATCCTATTGACCGCCGGGGACCTTCTACCTATTACCCCCACTGTACCGCCACCGCCGAAACCAGGGGCGAATCCGTTTTTGCGGCTCGTAATACCATCGACGGAGTTGTCGAACCTTTCGGCCACGGCGCCTGGCCCTATCAATCATGGGGAGAAAATGAAGACCCTGACGCGGAGATTATGATTGAATTCGGCCGATCCGTGCGAATTGACAGGATATACATTGTCCTGCGGGCTGACTTTCCCCATGACAGTTACTGGAAAGAGGCGCGTTTGTTTTTTTCCAATGGGACCAGCATTGGTTTGCATTTAAAGAAGACCGGTGACGTTCAGGAATTTATGTTTTCAAAACGGAATACAAGATGGGTTAAGCTTGCAAATCTCGTCAAGAATGATGATGCTTCTCCGTTTCCGGCGCTTACCCAATGGGCGGTTTATGGCGAAGAAGCGTAATTTTAACCGTGGGAAACGTATGGTTTCCGGATTGGTTTCCGGATAAGCATAGCGCTATTTTTACGGAGGAACGGCATGTCCGGAAATTATCAGTTTCCCGGAGGATTTGCACGGCGGCTTCCGCCGGCCCGCGGGGATCCGGTCCGGAATAGCCGGGTATGGGTATCCGCCCCATGATCCCCCGATTTTTTTCCGTTCATTTTTTTCTTGACAACCCCGAATTCCCGTTGTATAATGGGCCAATGAGCGTGAACGAACACGCATTGAGAACGTTTGCGCCAAAATCATCTCAGCGGAGGAAAGAAATGAAAGGTGTACGGAAAGCTTTACTGGCGGCTCTGGTCCTGCTTATCGCGGCGGGGACAGTTTTCTCAGGCGGCGGCAGCCAAACCCAGGGGGGGGGCAAAAGCCTAATCGGCGTCGTCATGCCCACCCGGTCGGAGGAACGGTGGATTAAGGACGGAAACGCGGTCAAAGAGGGCCTGGAAAAACTCGGCTACGCCGTGGACTTGCAGTATTCCGACGACGACATCGCCACCCAGACCCGGCAGATTGACGACATGATCACCAAAGGGGTAAAAGTTCTCGTTATCGCTTCTATAGACGGCTCGGCGCTTTCCAACCAGCTCGCCAACGCCGCCGCGGCCAAGATTCCCGTCATCTCCTATGACCGGCTTCTCATGCAGTCCCCCAATGTGGACTACTATGTCTCCTTCGACAACTACAAGGTCGGCGGCCAGATGGGCGACATCCTGATCAGGGGCCTCAAGCTGGATCAGGCCGTTGCCTCAAAACCGGTGATCGTCGAACTGTTCGCCGGTTCCCCGGACGACAACAACTCCGTCGGCTTCTATCAGGGCGCCATGGACAAGCTGAAACCCTACTTCGACAAGGGAGTGCTCAAGGTTCCCTCGGGCCAGATAGACCGGGCCGTCATCGGCACCCTGCGCTGGGACGCCGCGGAAGCCCAGAAGCGTATGGAGAACCTGCTTTCGGCCTACTACTCAGGGGATGTGGTGCTTAACGGGATCCTCTCCCCCTATGACCCCATCAGCCTGTCCTGCCTGGAAGCCTGCAAAGCCGTCGGTTACGGCAGCGCTCCCGGCAAACCCCTGCCGGTGGTAGGCGGTCAGGATTGTATCGTCGCTTCCGTTAAGTCCATCCTTGCCGGCGAGCAGTACGCCACCGTGCTGAAAGACACCCGCTCCCTGGGAGCCGCGACGGTGACCCTGGTGGACACCCTTATGCAGGGCAAGACCCCCACGGGCCTGGACACGAAGAGCTACCACAACGGCGCCAAGATAGTCCCGTCTTTGCTGCTTGACTCCGTTATTGTTACCAAGGATAATGTTCAAAAAGACGTGATCGATACGGGGTATCATACCGCCGCGGAGCTCGGGCTGTAATTGAAGCTTTTACCCGCTCCAAACCCCCGGGGTTTGGAGCCGGTTCTGTTTTTCCTTGGAAGCTCTTTGAAATGGTCATTGAGGCTTTCCCAAAACTTCAGTTTTTGGGAAAGCCTCCATTTTCAAAGAGCTTCTGTGATTAAGGAGTGTTTCATGCCTCATCAAGCTTTGCTTGAAATGAAAAACATCACCAAGACCTTTCCCGGCGTGGTGGCCCTGGATAAGGTCAATCTCCGGGTAAATCGGCGGGAGATCCATGCCCTGGTGGGAGAGAACGGCGCGGGAAAATCCACCCTGGTGAAAATTCTCTCCGGGGTCTATCCCCACGGCAGTTATGAGGGGGAGATCGTGTTTGAAGGGCTTCCCTGCGCCTTTGCCAACATCAAACAAAGTGAAAAGGCGGGGATCGTGATTATCCATCAGGAATTGGCCCTCAGCCCCTATCTTTCTATCGCGGAAAATATTTTCCTGGGGGACGAGCGGGCAAAATATAATATCATTAACTGGGATAAAACAAGGGACGACGCCCTTATCTATATGCGGAAACTGGGGCTGGAAGAAAACCCCAATATGCCGGTGAACAAGCTGGGGGTGGGTAAACAGCAGCTGGTGGAAATCGCCAAGGCCCTGGCAAAGGACGCCAAGATCCTGATCCTGGACGAGCCCACCTCGGCGCTCAACGAGAACGACAGCGAACATCTGCTCCAAATTCTGCGGGAACTCCGGGATCTGCACAACATTTCATCGGTGCTGATCTCCCACAAGCTCAACGAAGTGGCGGCGGTAGCGGACAATATCACCATACTACGGGACGGCAGGACCATCGAGACCCTGGAAGTGGAGCGGGATTCCGCCGGCAGGGCCTCTATCAGCGAAGAGCGGATCATCAAGGGCATGGTTGGGCGGGAAATCACCGACCGCTTTCCCAAACGGAACAACCCCATCGGGGACGTGGTGTTTGAGGTGCGGGACTGGACGGTGTATAACCCCGACAATCCCGAACGGAAGAAGCTGGATAAGGTGAATATCGCCGTCCGGGCCGGGGAAGTGGTGGGCCTGGCGGGCCTCGTGGGGGCGGGGCGCACGGAACTGGCTACCAGCATTTTCGGCAAGTATTACGGCGAGAACATCAGCGGCCAAACCTTTATCAACGGCAGGGAAGTGAACCTCAATTCAATTCCCCGGGCGATTGAACAGGGACTCGCCTATATGACCGAGGACCGGAAGGAATTCGGCCTCGTGCTGATCGGGACCATCAAAGAAAATACCACCCTGGCAAAACTGAAAAAAATCGCCCGGAACAGCGTGATTAACGAACACGAGGAGATCCTCGCGGCGGAGGATTACCGTAAAAAACTCAATACCAAAACGCCGTCGATTTTACAGCTTGCGGGGAACCTCTCCGGGGGAAACCAGCAAAAGGTGGTGCTGGCCAAGTGGCTCTTCTCGGACCCCCGGATCCTCATTCTGGACGAGCCGACCCGGGGCATTGACGTGGGGGCCAAACACGAGATCTACACGATCATCAACACCCTGGCGGCCCAGGGTATAGCCTGCATCCTTATATCCAGCGAAATGCCGGAAATTATCGGCATGAGCGACAGGATTTACGTCATGAGCGAGGGGCGGATTACCGGTGAGCTGGAGGGCAGAACCGCCACCCAGGAACAGATCATGGGCCATATTCTGTCCAGTTAAAGGAGACGCAATGAATAGCTTGTTTGTGCTGTTAAAGAAGAATTCACGGCAATACGGCATGGTCATCGCCATGGCGGTGGCGATGATTTTTTTCGGTATCCTGACCAACGGCATTTTTTTCCGGCCGGTGAACCTGACCAACCTGGTGCTGCAGAACAGTTATGTCCTCATCCTGGCGGTGGGGATGCTCCTCTGTACCCTGACCGGCAACGTGGACCTCTCGGTAGGCTCCATTGTCTGCTTTGTGGGGGCGGTCTGCGGGGTGATGATCGTGGACATGCGCCTGAATCCCTTCCTGGTCATGTTCATCGCCCTCCTTATCGGCGGGGTCATCGGCATGTGGCAGGGCTTCTGGATCGCCTTTGTCCACGTCCCCCCCTTTATCGCGACCCTGGCGGGGATGCTGATCTTCCGGGGCCTCGGGCAGGTGATCATGCAGGGGCAGACCAAGGCGCCTTTCCCCGCGGAATTTCAGGTGATAGCTTCCGGTTATATTCCGGATCCGCTGGGGGGTCTTACCATAGGTAACACCACGTTTCATCTTTTTTCTATTGTTATCGGGCTGGTGATCGTCGCCTTTATCATAATAAGCGAGGTTAACAAACGCAAAAAGCAGCGGGAGTATCACTTTGATCTGCTTCCCCGGGGCATTTGGATCCTCAAGCTGGCGGCCATTGCCGCGGTCCTCATGGCCTTTACCATGGTGTTTGCCCTTTACCGGGGTTTGCCGAATATTTTGATAGTCCTCGGCGTGCTTATTGCCGGCTACCAGTTTGTCGCCGCCAAGACGGTCCAGGGCCGGCATATCTATGCCCTGGGGGGCAACGCCAAGGCGGCGAAACTTTCGGGGGTCAAAACCGAATGGGTGATGTTCTGGATATACACCAACATGGCGGTTCTTGCCTCGGTAGCGGCCCTGGTTTTTGCGGCCCGGCTTAACGCGGCCACGCCGAAGGCAGGGCAAAACTTTGAAATGGACGCCATCGCCGCCTGTTATGTGGGGGGGTCGGCGGTATCCGGCGGCATCGGGACCATCATCGGGGCGGTGGTGGGGGGCCTCTTTATCGGCATCCTGAACAACGGCATGTCCATCCTGGGGGTCAGCACCGACTGGCAGCAGGCGATCAAGGGCTTTGTACTGCTGGCGGCGGTGGCCTTTGATCTCTATTCCAAAGCGCACAGCGCAAAGTAACGAGGAGGGGGAGCATGGATCAGGCAAAAAAAGACGGGATTGCCGCGGGTAAAACCTTTCTGGGCATTGAACTCGGGTCTACCCGGATCAAGGCGGTACTTATCGGGGAAGACTACGCGCCGCTCGCATCGGGGGGCTATGACTGGGAAAACCGGCTGGAAGACGGGATATGGACCTACCGTTTGGAAGACGTGTGGAAGGGCATCCAAAGCAGCTTTCACCAGCTGGCCCGGGAACTGAGGGACCAAGGCATTCCCCTTGCCCCGCCGCGGGGCATCGGCATTTCCGCCATGATGCACGGCTACCTGGCCTTTGATAAAAACGGAACCCAGCTCGTCCCCTTCCGTACCTGGCGGAACACCACCACCGAAACCGCCGCCGGGATTTTAAGTGAAAAATTCCGTTTTAATATCCCCCTGCGCTGGAGCGCTGCCCATCTCTACCAGGCGATCCTGAATAAGGAAGCCCATGTCAGGGACATCGCGTTTTTGACCACCCTTTCGGGGTATGTGCACTGGAGGCTCACCGGGGAAAAGGTCCTGGGCATAGGAGACGCTTCCGGGATGTTTCCCGTTGACAGCGGAACGAAAACATACCAGCGGGAAATGGCGGAACAGTTTGAATCCCTGGCCCGTGAACAGGGCCTGGACATAAGCCTGGGGGATATGCTGCCCCGGGTTTTGACCGCCGGTGAAAACGCCGGGGTCTTGAGCGCGGAGGGCGCGGGGCTCATCGATCCCTCCGGCGGTATACCGGCGGGGATTCCCCTCTGCCCGCCCGAGGGAGACGCGGGAACGGGCATGGTCGCCACCAACAGCGTGGCGGAACGGACCGGCAACGTTTCGGCGGGCACCTCGATCTTTGCCATGGTTGTTCTGGAGAAAGATCTGTCCCGGATGTACCCCGAAATCGACATGGTTACCACGCCCTCGGGCAGGCCGGTGGCCATGGTTCACTGCAACAACTGTACCAGCGATCTGGACGCGTGGCTTAAGCTTTTCGACGAGGTGCTGCAAACCTTCGGCGTCCGGGCCGCGAAACCCGCGCTTTACGATGCCATGTACGGTAAAGCCCTGGAGGGGGAAGCCGACGGCGGCGGGCTCCTCGCGTACAACTATTACGGCGGCGAACCGATCACCGCCCTGGAACAGGGCCGCCCCCTCTTTGTCAGGCTGCCGGACAGCAGCCTGACCCTGGCTAATTTTATGCGGACCACCCTGTATTCCACCATGGCGGCCTTGAAAATCGGCATGGACATTTTAACCGGCCGGGAACAGATCCGGCTGGATCGGCTTTTGGGGCACGGGGGCCTTTTCAAAACCAAAACCGTGGGCCAGCGGCTTTTGGCGGCGGCCTTGAACGTGCCGGTGGCCGTCATGGAAAGCGCCGGGGAGGGCGGCGCCTGGGGCATCGCCCTCCTCGCGGCCTACGGGCGGCAAAAGGGGGAAACCGAAACCCTGGAGGATTTTCTCGCCCGGAGGGTATTTGCCCATAACCGGGGGGAATCGGTACAACCGGACCCCCAGGACCGGCAGGGTTTCACGCGGTTCATGGAACGCTACCGGGCGGGGATCGCCATAGAAAGCGCCGCGGTGGAAAACTTACGCTAGCAGTTTGTTGCGCTTCAGCGCAAAATCGTATAAAAATTCACAAGTGCAACAGGCTCCTAGCGGTTTAACCGCGGCCGGGTTCCGGAACAGCCCCGGCGGGTGATGAACATAAAGGGTGCTTGATTAAGAGAACCGGCGCCGGATACGGAACCGCGCAAGGGATTGGAGGGGTGCGGAGCAGCCCCGGCGCGGAGCGCCGGGGCCGGAGCGAAGCGGAGCCCCGAAAAGCCCGGTTCCCGCCGCAGGCGGGAATGCGCCCAAATTCAAAGGCAAGATCCGCCGGTTTAACCGCGGCCGGGTTGAGGCGCCCTGGGGCGGTTTCGGCGCCGGCCGGGTTTTGCGGCGGCCCCGGTTTCCGGGGCTCAATTTTGACGGGGAGGCAGGTATGTTTGATCTTAAAAAATTCGAATTCTGGTTTATCGTCGGCAGTCAGGACCTTTACGGCGAGGAAACCCTGCGGCAGGTGGCGGGGCACGCCCGGATCATGGCGGAGGAATTTGACCGGGACCCGGTGATCCCCGGCAGGGTGGTCCTTAAGCCCGTGGCAAAGTCCCCGGAGGGCATACGGAAAATTTTTGAGGAGGCCAACGGGGCTTCCTCCTGCGCCGGGATCATTACCTGGATGCACACCTTTTCCCCCTCAAAGATGTGGATAGGCGGATTGGGGGTCAACAAGAAACCCCTCCTCCACCTGCATACCCAGTTTAACCGGGACATTCCCTGGGCGGGGATAGACATGGACTTTATGAACCTGAACCAGTCCGCCCACGGCGACCGGGAACACGGCTACATCTACGCCCGGATGCGGCTGCCCCGGAAGGTCGCCGCCGGTTTCTGGCAGGACGGTGAAATCCGCCGCCGCATCGGCGTATGGATGCGGGCCGCCGCCGCCCGGCTGGACGGGATCGGTTCGGTGGTCCTGCGGCTGGGGGACAATATGCGGGAAGTGGCGGTTACCGAAGGGGACAAGGTGGAGGCCCAGATCAAATTCGGCTGGCAGGTCAACACCTGGGGGATTGGGGATCTGGCGGAGGGTTTCAAGAAGGTAAGCGCCGGGGAAGCGGAAAAAATCACCGCGGAATACGAGGCTTCCTACGAGCTCGCGCCGGAATTGCGGGAGGCCGGACCGAAACGGACCGCCATGACGGAGCAGGCCAGGATCGAAATTGCCCTGCAGGCCCTGCTGGAGGCGGAACACGCCGGGGCCTTTACCACCACCTTCCAGGACCTCCACGGCCTTCCCCAGCTTCCCGGCCTGGCCTGTCAGCGGCTTATGGAAAAGGGCTATGGCTTCGGCGCCGAAGGGGATTGGAAACAGTCCATGCTGGTCCGGGCCGCCAAGGTCATGGCCGCGGGGCTTCCGGGGGGCGTTTCTTTTATGGAAGATTATACCTACCATTTTGAACCCCACCGGGAGGCGGCCCTGGGCGCCCACATGCTTGAGGTGTGTCCCTCCATCGCCGAGGGAAAGCCCCGGATCGAGGTACATCCCCTGGGGATAGGGGGCAAGGCCGACCCCGCCCGGATGGTATTTGACGCCGCCCCGGGGCCCGCGGTTTTGGCTACCGTGGTTGACCTGGGGGACCGGTTCAGGATGATCGCCAACGAAATCGAGACCGTTAAGATAGAAAACACCATGCCCAAACTCCCGGTGGCCCGGGCCCTCTGGAAACCCTATCCTTCCATGGGGGCTGCCGCCGAATCCTGGATCATTGCCGGGGGCGCCCATCATTCGGTTTATACCAGCGCCCTTACCGCGGAGCACTTTCGGGATTGGGCGGAAATGATGGGCATCGAATTTGTCCTTATCGGCAAGGACACCAAACCGGTCAGGCTGCGGGATGAACTCCGGTGGGCCGAAGCCTACTGGTCGTCCCGGCGCTGACCGGATCGCCCGGGCCGGCGCGTATATGGGTACGGCGGGGCTGTTCCAAAACTTCAGTTTTTGGAACAGCCCCGCGCCCCCGGCCCAGCAGTTTGTTGCGCTTCAGCGCAAAATTGTATAAAAATCCACCAGTGCAACAGGCTCCTAGGGGATATTTTTTTTTCCAAAGACTAAAGCAGCCTGCATCCCAATGCCATATATAACCGAGCAGTTTGTTGCGCTTCAGCGTAAAATCGTATAAAAATCCACCAGTGCAACAGGCTCTAGGAGGCGTTTGGATGATAATTTCATCACGAAAAAACAGGCTTGCCCTGGGGTTCATCCCCATGGTTTTGGGGCTCGCCGCTTGTACGGTGTCTTCTGTCCGGGGTTCCCAGCCGCTGGGGACCGTAACCATTGCCGCCTGGAATGTACAGGCCCTGTTTGACGGAACCGAAACCGGGAACGAATACGGGGAATACACCGCTTCGTCGGGGTGGTCCGAGGAAAAATATCTGGCCCGGCTGGCCTTCCTCGCCCAGGGGGCGGACCACATAGGGGCCGATATTCTGGGGATGATAGAGGTGGAAAACCTCCGGATTCTGGAAACCCTCGCTTCGGGCCCGCTGGCAAAGCAAAACTACCGGTGGGCTTTTTTCGCCCATAACCCGGGAGCGTCCCTGGGTATCGGCGTTCTCAGCCGCTACCCCTTTGTCAAGACCAAAACCCATTCCGCGGTTTACGGGGAAGAAGCCGTCCCCCGGCCTGTTCTGGAGCTGTGGCTTGAACCGGAGGGCCGGCCCCTGGTTCTCTTTATCTGCCACTGGAAATCAAAGCTCGGGGGGGATAAAAACACCGAACCCCTCCGCCGGGCCTCGGCCTGGATTATCAACCGCAGGATGGAGGAGCTCGGCCGGGAAAATCCCGGGATGCCGGTGATAATCCTGGGGGATCTCAACGAAAATCACGATGAATTTTACCGTCAAAAGGGCGCCTACCAGAGCGCCCTGCTCCCGGACGATCCCGGGGCGGCTGAATACGCCGGTAAAATTCCCGCCGGGGGCCGCGAGGACTTTCTCATTATCAGCGGGGAAAAACCGCCCCGGGCGGAATATTTCCCCCCGGGCTCCCGGGCCTTTTATTCCCCCTGGGGAATCGAACTGTCCCCGGGGTCCTATTATTACCGGGACGCCTGGGAAACCATCGATCACCTGCTGTTATCCGAGGCCCTCTTTGACCATAGCGGCTGGGATTTCGACACCTGCCAGGTGGGGGCCCGGGAACCCTTCCTCAATGCCCAGGGGTATCCCAACGCCTATAACCCCCGTACCGGTTTCGGCCTCAGCGACCACCTCCCCCTCACGCTGGTCCTCAAGGCCCCCGCCCCGGCGGACTAAAGCAGGCCGCGGTTCAGGCAAAGCGGGAGCGGGGCGGCCGCGTTATAACTCGGTGAGGAGGAAAAAAAGAACCGCGCTGGCGCGGGGGCTTTCAAATTTATATGAAAGCCCCCGTTACCGGCGGCTTTCCTGAAAAACCTCATAAGGAAGAGGCTTTCCCAAAACTTCAGTTTTTGGGAAAGCAACCTTAGATTTATGGGAAAAAGCGGGCTTTAGACCGCATTTTCAAGAGCATTTCCTAAAACCAACCGGGTTTTGGGAAATGCTCGGAACTGTACATAAATAAAATGCACAGCATTTTATTTTAATTGCTTATGCAATAAGGAAATAACATGACCAAACGGTCATGTTATTTCTGTACGGTTCCTAAGGCGGCTGCCCTGAAAGCGGCAGCGCGCAATCCGTACTTTCAATGCTTTCCGTGATATGCTCAGGGGGCCTGCGGGGGACCAGGCCGGTTCCCCGCAGGCCCCCCACGGTATCTTCCGGGGCGGGAAGAAAACAAGGTGAAGGATGGAAAAAAAGCCATAAGCATGAGGACAAAAATTCTCCTCTCCTGTATTAGCTGTACGCTGCTTGCGCTGATAGTCCAGACCGTGCTGTTTCAACAATCCTCATCCGGCATTATTTTTTTACAAGCCCAGGAGATAAGCCGGAACACGTTAAATAACCTACAGGACGATGAGGCTTTCCCAAAACTTCAGCTTTTGGGAAAGCAACCTTAGATTTAGAGGAAAAAACGGGCTTTTGGCCGTTTTTTCCAAAGCCTTTCCCGAAACCAACCGGGTTTT
>JAISPH010000012.1 GCA_031275035.1 Treponema sp. | reverse complement strand
GGCGAAACGGAGCGGGATGTCAAAATTGCGGAACACGGGGGGAAAGCGATATACGTTAACTGCCTGCCGTCGCAGGATGACGCAAAAGAGAAAATTGCGGCGGCGGTTGAAGATATTCTCGATGATTCTGACAGCGATTCCGATGCAACCACGTTTAAGAGTATTGTGGCAAGCCTCGGCCTGAGAATTATTATTATAAATGGAGTATTCGTGCCCGGGTATATGGCAGCGACGGCGTTCTGAAATTTTATTACAGGTATATCCTGGAAGAAACTAATGATAATATTAAAAACGATATTTTACATGGCGTTAATGATAATATGACTGCCATGTTGTTCAACAATACGGAAAGGACGGTCCGTTTGGCCCTTGCCGGATCCGCGCGTACAAGGCGGGCATAAGAGTTGTTCAGAAACTTCAGTTGCTGTCGAACCAAAGTTCGCCGGCAACCGCTTAAAAACAACAAAAAACGTGGATTTCATTAAAGAATCCGCGTTTTTGGGAAGACCTGAAAGCTAACCGAAGGTTGGCAAAGAACCAACCGGATTCTTGAACAAGTCCAGAAAAACAAAGATGGAAAGAGGGGAAGAGTGAAATGTGGGAAATGAAGAGCAAAGGGGGCGGCGGGTCTGGGGCGATATATACGCAATGCGCCTATATGCCGGGAAAGGGCCGATTAGACGAATTGCGTATATAACGCTGAGGCGGCGATATATACGCAATACGCCTACACGTAGCGCGGGGACGCCCGGCTGCGGTATGAAAGCGCGTAAAAGACAGGACAAAGCGGTCGCGGGTTTATCCGGGGGTTCCTTTATGGTTTGCGGATCGGCGGTCTCAAACGCCGCCGCGTCCCGGCTTTTTGGGGTGGCCGCCGGGGACCGGAGGATGCGCAGTTTAGTCATGGGCGGCGGGCTTTAAGGGTCTGAAAATCTGGGTAACCCCCTTTTCATCTTCAAAGAGGCGGCGGAGGTAGAACCGGGGTTCCGGAATAAAACGCTGCCAGAGGGCTTCCTTCTGAACCTCTATGGCCAGGCCGAGGGAGGCCTCCCGGTCAAGGATCTCCCGGATCTGGGAGAAAAAGTAAGTTCCCCGGGGAAGTTCAAACAGAGCCCCCTCCCCGGCGTTTGTGCCGGGCGCCGCCCCTCCGCCCCGGACGGACGGCCCCGCCGGCTCCGGTACGGCCCGCCCCGCAAAGAGAAGGCGTTCCAGGAAACGGTCCGCCGCGGGCTCGATGGAAAGAGCCTCCGCCGCGGGGATGGTCCAGGCAAAGATCAACTCGCCTTCCGCCGGGGTATAGATAAAGGGTTCAAGATTGTCATCCCTCCGGTAAAAAAGAGGAGCGGCCAGGCGAAGGGGAAAGAGCGGCAGGGTCATCCCTGAAAAGTATATTATTTTTTGAAACAATTGAAGTGTTCTCCGTTTTGGAATCATTACCAGTACGGAGGCAGCTATGATTCGACCAAATAAATTGAGCAGACTCCGGGTTCTTGTCTTTGGGGCCTGCTGTTTTGTCTGCGCCTGTTCGTCTGAAGCGGAATTACAGCGGATTTTGGGGGTCAGCGCCCAGGCGCCGGTTTTCCTCGGCTGTAAGGCGCTTTCCCCCACGGAGATCGTCTTCCAATTCAATACATCCGTTAAGGCCGTTTCGGTATACTTCGATCCGCCCCTGGATATTGCCTCGGTGGAGAACGGTTCCACGGTACGGGTTGCTTTGAACAAAGCTGCCGGGGACGGGGAAAAGATAACCACGGATCTGCTGGTGGAAGACGGGCGGAAAAATACCCTCAATGTACTGGTTCCCTTCAGGACCAGGAACAACCGGCTTCCCGCCTTTCTGCTTACGGAGGTCCGGGCGGAACATGCAAGTCCAAAGCTGGAATTTACGGAGATTAAAACCCTTACTCCGGGCAATCTGGGGGCGCTCCGGCTCTTTGCGGCAATCGCCGGTTTGGCCGAACCCCTCTTCGAGTTTCCCCCCGTGGAGGTGGAGGCCGGAACGTACATTGTGATCCATCTGCGGACCCTGGGGGAAGGAAATGTTGACGAAACCGGAAACGACCTGAACGCTTCCCGGGGGGAAGAGTCCATTCCCGGCGTCCGGGATTTCTGGATACCCCTGTCGGCGGAACGGCTTAGAAGTACCGACGCCGTTTTCTTTATGGACCAGGACGATCAGGTCATTGATGCGGTGATGTTCAGCGAAACTCCGGGAACATCCTGGACCAAAAAAGAATTGTTGCAGGCGGCGAAACTTTTAGGCGGCCAGGGGGCCTGGCTTGCCGGAACCCCGGAGGCTGTCCCGGACTCCGGCGATGCGGTAGACAGTTCCGCAACTACCCCCACCAGAACCATCTGCCGGGATGAGGATTCCGCCGACACCAACAGCGCCGCGGACTGGTACATCGCCAAAGGCTCCACTCCGGGAGAACGGAATAATACAAACCGGTATGTGCCCAAACAGCGCTGATCTTGTTTTAGCCGGAAAACGGGAGGAAGCTCTGAACATCCTGGTTTTCAGAGTTTCCCGCAAGAAAACAAGAAAATCACAGGGACACGAGGATTCGGATTTTAGTCCGCAGCATCGGGTTTTTCAGCGTGTCCCTAGACGAGGTCCTTAAAAAGATTTTCTATTTCATGCTTGGGCCGGGCTCCCACCTCCTGACGGATTATCTGCCCGTCTTTGTACACCGTAAGGGCGGGAATGGAAACAATGCCATGCCGGGAGGCAAGATCGCTTTCCTCATCTACATTGACCTTGCCTATTTTGATACGTCCGGCATATTCTTCGGACAACTGATCCAGCAGGGGCCCTATCATTTTACAGGGATTACACCAGGGAGCCCAAAAATCAACTAAAGCCGGTACCGGAGACTGTAGTATCTCCGCATCAAAATTGGCGCTGGTTATGGTTATTTCATTGCCCATGGAAGACTCCTTACTGTATATTATATGAATAATGGGGATAATGTTCCAGCCCTTGTACCGGGGGCTATGGTCCCGTTTTTAGGAAAACCACGCGGAAGCGTGTTTTGGACCATCGGGCGTCACGGCGTGGGGGCCGTTTATGGCAACACTAAAAGTTGAACTATTAGCCCCCGCCCGGAAAACCACGTGGAAGCGTGTTTTGGACCATCGGGCGTCACGGCGTGGGGGCCGTTTATGGCGGCACTAAAAGTTGAACTATTAGCCCCCGCAGGGTCCCCGGAGGCGCTGGATGCGGCCTTCGGAGAGGGCGCCGATGGAGTGTATCTGGGGCTTAAAAATTTTAACGCCCGCATGAGGAGCGCCAATTTTGCCTATTCCCAGTTTGAAGGCGCCCTCAGAAGCGCCCGCCGGATGGGCCGGAAATTATACGTAACCCTCAACACGGTCTTTGAACAGCGGGAAGCGGACAGGATCTATCAGCTTCTCAAATACCTTGCCTCCCTTGGCCCCGACGGCGTCATTGTACAGGACCTTGGAATCGTCAAAATGGCCAGGGATACCTTTCCCTCCCTCAAACTGCATGCTTCAACCCAGATGAACGTTGCCTCCGTCCGGGGGGCGAATCTGCTCTCCAGGCAGGGCGTTTCCCGGGTGGTCCTGTCCAGGGAGCTTGGGTTTGCGGAGATAAGGAACATCCGGGAACAGACCAACCTGGAGATAGAGGTGTTTGTCCACGGCGCCCTCTGCGTCAGCGTATCCGGGCTCTGTCTTTTTTCCAGCTTTCTTGGGGGAAAGTCCGCCAACCGGGGGATGTGCACCCAGGCCTGCCGCCGGCTTTATATGGCTTCCGGCGCTGATGAGGATCGCCGGCCCCCGGCGGCCCCCGGCGGGGCGGGTTATTATTTCAGCCCCGCGGATCTGCAGCTTCTGGAGGAAGTTCCCGCTCTGGCCGCCGCAGGGGTAAACTCTTTTAAGATCGAAGGGCGGATGAAAAGCGCCGAATATGTGGGGACCGTGGTTTCCGCCTACCGGCGGGTGATCGACGGCCTTGACGGAAACATTGAAGAAAGTATGGCCCAGGGGCTTGCCATACTCCGCAATGATTTTGCCCGGATCAAGACTAAATTTTATTTTGAAAGGACCGCTCCTCCCCCGGCGGCGGAACTTCCCGGCCGGAGCGGGTCCGGCGTACCCTGGCTCAACCCCGTTCAGGACGGGGGGACCGGCATAAGTCTGGGGACCATCCTTAAGGTAAAGGGCGGCGGGGATGAACGCCGGGGCCTTGTTTCCGCCTCCGCGGAGATCCGGCCCGCCCCTGGGGATTCGGTACGGCTCCACCGGGCCGATGACTCGGACCGGCGGGCCCATAAGCTTATCTTCGCGGAGCCCGCCGCGGGCGAAGCCCCTGAGGGCGGCGCCTGGTGGATCTCCATCCCCGAAGGGTTTGGAACGGGCGATTCGGTTTATCTTACCCAGACCAAGGCTATGACCAAACGCTACGCTCCGGTGATCCCCAAAGACCTGGGGGCCTTCCGGCGCGTGCCCGGCAGAGACAAGGCCCCCGCCCTGGAACTGCCGTTCCCAAAGAAGAATCCCTTCCCCGAGGGAATCTATGCCTCGGTTTCGGATATTGAGTCCCTTTTTGTGCTGCAGTCGGTACGGCCCGTGCGGGTCATGCTTGCCTATAATCCCAAAAGCGCCGCCGCCCTGCTGTCGGGGAAACCCCTTCCATTTACGCCGGGAGAGCTTATCCTGGTTTTGGATCCCTGGTTCCCCCAGGAAGAGGAGCCTCCGCTGGCGGAACAGATCCCCCGTTTGATGGAACTGGGATACCGGCAGTTTACCGTAAACAATCTGGGGCATTTTGCTCTTTTTCGCAGAAGCGGGGCCGCCTCCGCCGGGGCGGCGGAACCCCTGCTCATCGCCGGACCCTGGCTCTATACGTTTAACCGGTGGGCCGCCGCCTTTGTTGCCGGGCAGGGCGCCGCCGCCGCCATTACCCCCCTGGAAAACAACCGCCAGAATTTGGAACGTACCCTGGGTTCCGGGGGACGCTCAGGGACCCTGGTTACCGTTTTTGCCTATCCGCCCCTGTTCCGAATCCGGGCGGATCTGGGGAATTATGGTTTCAAGCAATTCTCCGGCAGCCGCGGCGAACAGTTCAGCCTTATTACCCGGCTCTGGGGTTCCCTGGTTATCCCGGAGAAACCCTTCTCCATAGTTGATAAAATTCCCTTTTTAAGAGAAGCGGGATTCCGCCGTTTTATTGTGGATCTTTCCGGCCCTCCCCTCAAAAAGAAGGACTACAAGGATCTTATGGCGGCGGTTAAGGATGCCGTTCCCCTGCGGGACATCAGCCGTTTTAACTGGAAAAACGGTTTTTACACGGAAGAGGGTAAACCGGAGACGGCTGCCTCCGGCTTTTCCGTGCCGCGGGCGCGCTGAAACCCGGCAGGTCTTGGATTTGCCGGGGTATTTTCGTCTTTATCGTATCTTAACGCATATTTTGATATTCACATTGACAAAAGCACGTCTGGATGTTAAAGTAGTTTGGTTATTTCTCATAGGGGAAATATATGAAATACACAGGCGGCATACCGGTTCCGCCTTCGTATAACCGGAAAGCGGGGGTTCATACCCCGTCCGCTCTGCGGCGGAGTCGGCTGATTGTTTCGGCTGTAATTTATCCGTGTTACGGATAATCAAGTACGGCGCTAAAAAAGCTTAGGCCGTGTATATTTTTTGTTTGAGAGGAGCAGTATATGTCAACAAAAAAAATTGTCATGACGGCAATGATTTCTTTGTTTATTGCGGGCGTTTTGTTTGCCGCCGGCGGTAAACAGCAGGGGGCTTCGGGCCAGTATAATTTTGTGGGAATCCCCAAAAATAACGTCGCATGGTTTGCCAGTTATGAAAAGAAACTGCTGCAATTTGGCGCCGACTACCAGGTAACCACTTCCTTTCAGGCGCCCTCATCTGCCGACGAAGCCGTTCAGGTTCGTGTGATCGAAGATGCGATCAGCCAGGGGGCCAACGCCGTTCTGGTTGTTCCCAACGACGCCAATTCACTGGTTCCCGTATTTCAGCGGGCCAAACAGCAGAAGGTGGTGGTAATTACCCATGAATCGCCGGATCAGCCCAACGCCGATTATGATGTTGAAATGATCGACAACAATACCTACGGCGACAAATTTGTCGAGGAACTGGTTAAGGTGGTCGGTACCAGCGGCGAATACGCCATATTCGTCGGTTCCCTCACCGTTCCCGCCCACAACATCTGGGCCGATGGTTCCATCGCCTATGCAAAGGCCAAATATCCCAACCTCAAGCTGGTGGCCGAGCGTTTCCCGGTGGGCGAGGATCGGAATCTTGCCCGGCAAAAAACCCTTGAATTGCTGCAGACCTATCCCAACCTCAAGGGCATCATCTGCTATGGCAGTGAAGGCGCCCCCGGCGCGGGGCAGGCCATCCGCGAACGGTCTCTCCATGGCAAAATTGCCGTCGTGGGAACCACAACTCCCAACGCCGCCAAGGAATTTATTAAAGATGATTCGATAAGTGCGGCGATTATCTGGGATTCCGGCGACGCCTCCTTCGCCATGGCCTATGTAGCGAAATTGATTCTTGACGGCAAGGCCGGGGATATAAAGCCGGGGTTTGAGATACCGGGTATCGGCGCACCCAAGATTGAAGGGATCAACCTTATCTTTGACAAGCCTCTGATCCTTAACAAGAGCAACGTGGACAACTATAATTTCTAGCCGGTTGTTTCTAATGACCCCGCTGCGGGAATATGGATGATGGCCGGATGTTTTATGACTATCCGGGAATGATTCTTTCCCTCCGGGGTCAAATTTTGCGGTTCCCGGAAATTGGTTATGGAAGATTTTATTAGGATTGAAAGCATCAATAAGAATTTCAGCGGCTTGCAGGCCCTGAAAAATGTCTCCTTTTCCATCAAAAACGGCGAGGCCATAGGACTTTGCGGCGCTAACGGCAGCGGAAAGTCCACCCTTATAAAGATCCTCGCCGGGGTTTTGGCCCCGGACAGCGGTACCATCAGGATTGAAGACGCCCGTATGGTTTCCTATGGGCCCTTAACGGGAATCAAGCACGGAATAAGCGTTATTTATCAGGATATGTCCCTCTTTCCAACCCTTTCTGTGCTGGAGAATATCTGTTTGGCGCGCTTGATTGAACAGGGATGCCGGATAAGCATTATCAGCAATGAAAAAAACCGGGCGAAGGATATTCTTGAAGAACTAGGGGTAAACATCAATATTGACGCCATAGTGGAGGAACTTCCCATTGCCTCCCAGCAGCTCATTGCCATAGCGCGGGCCCTTAACAATCAGTCCAAATTAATTATTCTTGACGAACCAACAACGGCGCTTACCTCAAAAGAAGTAAAGCTGCTGTTTAATATAATAAATAAATTAAAACAAAACGGCATTTCGATAATTTTTATAAGCCACAAGATTGATGAAATTCTTGAATTGTGCGATACCGTAACCGTTTTGCGGGATGGAGAAATTGTCGCCTCAAAACCGGTTAAAGAGACCTGTATCGCGGAAATAGAAACCCTGATGACGGGACAGTCTCTGGTTTACTCGCAGATGGAAGATATCAATGAAAACCAAAAACCTGTTTTGGAGGTCCGCTCTTTAAGCAAAAGAAATAATTTTAAGAACATCAGTTTTACTTTACAGCACGGAGAGATACTTGGGGTTACCGGACTGCTGGGTTCCGGGAGAACGGAGCTTGCCCTGTCCCTGTTTGGCATGTATCCCGCCGACAGCGGGACAATCACCGTGGACGGCGTGGATTGCGCTATTAAAAACGTGCAGGATGCGGTAAAAGCGGGAATTGCCTATGTCCCCGAAGACCGGCTTACCGAGGGGCTGGTGATGAGTTATCCGATAAAGGATAATATCGTCCTTGCGACTCTGGATTCGTTTAAGGAACTTTTTAGTTTTCTTAACAATAAAGCAATAAAAGATACCGCCGGCAAATGGATACAATCCCTTTCGATAAAAACCGATTCCTCCGATAATGCCGTTTCTATGCTTTCCGGCGGCAATCAGCAAAAGGTGGTCCTCGCCAAATGGCTGGAAAAAAACCCGAAGATATTGATCCTGGACGGCCCAACCGTAGGCATTGACGTAGGGGCAAAGGCTGGTATTTTCAAAACTATAAAAGAGATGATAAAAGAAAAGGGGACCGGAGTAATATTAATCTCCGACGAGATAAAAGAAATTGTGTCCTACAGCCACCGGGTCATAATTATGAGAAACGGCAGGATGGCCGGAATCTTGGAAAGAAATGAGATTAGTGAAGGATATATCCAGGATATTCTGAGTGAACAAAAACAGGCGTTGTGAGGGTTTTCCGATGGGTATACTAAAAGGATTTTTGAAAAAACGAGAGTTGATTCTGGCTCTTATTATTCTGACCCTGGTTTTTATTATTACCCCCCTGGCGCCCAGTTTTTTAACATACGATAATATCACCAATATATTAAAAACCAATACCGTGCTGGGAATATTTTCCATCGGGGTGCTTTTGGTTATTATTTCGGGCGGCATTGACGTATCATTTACCGCAATCGCCCAGGTAGTGCAGTATGTGGTGGTTTATGTCCTGCTTAACTATATTTCGGGGAATATCTTTATTTCCATGATCATGGCCCTGGTTATCGGCGCCGCAATGGGGCTTTTTAATGGATTTCTGATTTACCATTATAAAATGCCCGCTATTATTATCACCATCGCCACCCAAAGTTTGTTTTACGGCCTCCTTTATGTAATAACCCACGGAAGGTTTTTATATGAAGTACCCCGGTATTTTTGGGATCTGGCCAGCGCCAAAATATTTACCGCCGCCGGCAACGCCGGGATTGGCTTAAACGTCGTTACCGTAATATGGTTCGCCATCGCCCTGGTTTTTTCCCTTTTGCTTCGCTACACCGTCATTGGCAGAAGCATCTACCTTGCCGGCTGTAACCGCACGGCGGCCCAGCGGGTCGGCGTTAATATACTAAAAACAACGCTTTTTGTGTACGGCGTTACCGGGGCAATTTCCGCCGTCGCATCAATTGTCCATGTATCGATAGTACAAACGGTTATTCCAAATTCAATTGTAGGACAGGAAATGCAGGTTATCGCCGCCGTAGTGCTGGGGGGCGCCTCGATTACCGGCGGCAGGGGCACCGTTTCGGGAACCGTTCTGGGGGTCTTGTTGTTTTCTATTTTAAGCAACGCCCTTACGCTGCTCAAAATTTCATCCTATTGGTATAACGTGTTTATTGGTTTTATTATTCTGGGAAGCGTTGTTATAAACGCCGTACAGGAAATCCGGCAGCGGAAAAATATTGTACGTGTCAGCATAACGGAATAGAGGCTGGAAATTTATGTCAAAGTTGCAGGCATTGTTTGATTACCTGAAAAAACCCCAAAAAGGACAGCGGTTTTCCCTGGTTGTTACATTGGTTCTTGTGTATGCTTTTATGGCCGCCGTCAACGGATCGAGGTTTCTTTCGCTGTACAATTTTTCGTCCATGGCGTACCAGCTTCCGCTGATAGGCCTTCTATCAATAGGCATGATGATTTCCGAGCTGTCCGGCGGCATTAACCTTTCGATTATCGCAAACACTAATTTTAACGGCATCATTATTTATTTGGCGTTGAATTTTTTAACCAAAGGAAACATGGCCGAATCAAGCCTGCCGTTTATTATTGTCGCGGTGATTGCCGGATTTTTAGCGAGCGCCCTTATCGGCGTTTTTAACGGCCTTTTAATTATAAAGCTTAATATTCCCGCCATTTTGGCAACCCTGGGAACCATGACCTTATTCCAGGGGATCAACCTGGTTTTAACCAGGGGTTACACCATATCGGGCTTTCCTGAAAAACTTATTTTTATCGGCAACGGAACAATTTACGGCATTCCGGTTCCCATACTGCTTTTTATTGCCGTGGTGATTATCACCCACTTTATTTTGGATCGTTCTTCCTTTGGAAAAAAACTTTACATGACGGGGGCCAACCAAAGGGCCTGCAAATTTTCCAATATTGACGTTTCAAAAATAATCATCCTGGAATACGTCTTTTCCGCCTGTTTTGCCTCGATAACCTCCCTGGTTATGATTGGCCAGATGAATTCGGTAAAGGCAAATTACGCCGAATCCTACCTTTTGGTCGCCATCCTGGCCAGTTTCCTGGGCGGCGTCGATCCCGCGGGAGGTTTCGGCAGGCTGTCCGGCATGGTTTTGGCCGCCGTTATCCTGCAGCTCATCTCAACGGGTTTAAATTTGATGCGCCTGGACCCTTTTATGATAACCGCCATGTGGGGAGCGATTATTATTATCATTTTGGTGGTAAAAGAGCTTGCCGCCTTTTTTATTGCCCGCCTAACCTGCTTTAAGCGCCCGCAATAGCTCAGAATACTTCTCGTAAACATGCGGCGGCGTGCGTTTGTATCTTCTCATAAAATATAAATAATGGCCATCCTGTTGAAAACCGCCGTCTTTATGATAAATTTTGTTATTTATATTGATTTTTATGTTATAATATGTTAAACTGTGATTATACCGGGGTTTGGTTCACGGGCACAGCCATGTTTGGGGATATGCTGCTCTCTATTTTAATCCGGCAAAGATACCTGAGACGTATCCCGGCGTCTTCACTTTCGGAGGCGGAAAATGGGTAAGGTATATAATTTTATCTCCTGCGACTGCGGCAACAGTTCCACCAGGGTGATTCTGTGCCGGTTTGACGGGACCAGTATCAATACCAGGGTGATACTCCAGGAGCCCAACGAGCCGTTTATGCGGGACGGGTATTTTTATTGGGACATCAGGCGGATCTTTTCCTTCCTGAAACAGGGTATAGCCTTTGCCGCCGCCGAAGTGGATCAAATCCATTCCGCCGGCGTGTGTACCTGGGGGGTTGATTTTGCTTTTTTTGATGAAGCGGGGAATATGATTTCCGATCCCCTTTCCTATCGTAATGCCATAGGGGGGGAAGAACTGGCGAAGCTGCCGGAGGCCTTCCGGGATGCAATGTTTTACCGGACGGGAATCCTTGCGGATAAAATTAATTCCGTCTTTATGCTGAAGGGCATACAGGCAAAGATGCCGGAGTTGCTGCGCCGGGGCAAAAAACTGCTTATGATTCCCGATATACTGAATTATTTTTTTACTGGAAGCCGCTGCAACGAGGTTTCGGAAGCCAGTACCACCCAGTTACTGGATGTCCGTACCATGCAGTTCAGTCTCAGCCAGTGTGAGGCCCTTGGAATTGATCCCAGCCTTTTTCATCCGGTAGCCGGACACGGGGAAAGTCTCGGCCCTGTCCTGCCCGCCGTTCGTAGCGAAGCCGGCTTGCGTTATGATATTCCGGTGGTCTGCGTTCCCTCCCACGATACGGCAAGCGCAGTCCTGGGGGCTCCGGTTCAGGAAGAAACATTCGCCTTTATCAGCGCCGGTACATGGGCGCTGATCGGCCTCCACTGCCGGGAACCGGTGATCACCGAAAAGGTGCTGCGCGGGGGGTTCACTAACGAGGCCGGCGCCTTTGGCCGTATTACACTGCTTAAAAATTCTACAGGATTTTTTATCATCCAAAAATTACGCGCCGGTTATGCGGCCGGGACGGGACATAAAATTACCTGGGATGATTTGGATAGCCTTTCGGAAAAGTACGCCGGACCGGAATGTTTATTCGACGTAAATCATCCTGATTTTTTTAATCCCCCGGACATGAAACTGGCTATACAGGCTTATCTTGTGCGTACCGGCCAGGTCAAGGGAGACGCCGGATGGCCGCTTGTTCTTTCATCGGCAATTTATTCCCTGGCCGCCAGTTTTTCCAGCGGCCTGGAGGGGGTAATGGAAGTGAGCGGCGTACATTTTAAAAAAGTCGTCATTGTCGGCGGCGGGGCCCGTAATAAAAAACTGAATCAGCTTGTGGCGGATATTTCGGGTCTGGAAGTAAGCGCCTGTGGAATGGAATGCGCCTCAATTGGCAACGCCCTGGCCCAGACAGCCTTTGCCTGTAAGGGTCTTGATTATATGGATCTGCGCCGTATTGCCGCCGCAACGGCCGGTACGGAGCTTTATGCGCCGCGGCGGGACCGCGGCGGATTGCTGGAAAAATACAAAACATTTCAGCAGCCGGTATAGCGGGAAGGAGAGAAGATCATGTATAAAAAATTACTGTTGGATGCAGGAATCAGGATGCTGCATTCGGGACTGACCGTGGAAACCTGGGGCAACATCAGCGCCCGGGACCCCCAGAGCGGTCTTGTTTATGTTACCCCCAGCGCCATGAAATATGACACTCTCTGTGAAGATGATATTGTGGCGGTATACCCGGACGGAACCATAGCCGAAGGTTTCCGTAAACCTACAATCGAAAAAGATCTGCATCTGGGCATTTACCGGGCCCGTCCCGAAATAAACGCCGTGGTGCATACCCATCCTGTCTATTCACAGGTTTTCGCGGTGCTCCGGGAAGATATTCCTCCCATCATCGACGAAGCCGCCCAAATTCTGGGAGGGACTGTCCGCTGCGCGGAGTATGCGCTGCCCGGTTCCCCCGAACTTGCGAAATACTGCGTGGAAGCCCTGGGACAAACGGGACGGGCATGTTTACTGGCAAACCACGGCGCCGTCTGCCTTGGAGCCGATATGGAGGCGGCCTTTAAGGCCGCTACGGTTCTGGAAATGACCGCGCAGATTTACCAGATGGCCCGCGCCATAGGCAAACCGGTAGTTTTGGATTATGCTTTGGTAGCCATTATGTTTGATTTTGCCAGCAACCAGTATGGGCAGGGAAATACAAAGACCGTTGGACTTGTTCGAGAACCCGGTTGATTCGCGGCGAAGGGTCCATACCCCGTCCGCTTGCGGCGGGGTTGTTGATTTTCGAACAACTCTATTATATCGAGGAGCCCTTGATAAAAAAATTACCCTATGCACGGCGGAAAGAAATTCTGGATATTCTGAAACAAAATGATTTTGTGGATCTGCGGTGTTTGTCGGAGCAGCTTGCGGTATCGTACATGACTATCCATCGTGACATAGAGGAGCTTGAACGGGCCGGGGAAGTATCCCGGGTGTACGGCGGGGTAAAAATATCCGGCGGGAAAGAAAAAACAGCGCAGGAAGCGCCCTTCCCCTTCCCCTTCAAACTTAGTACGGACCTGACCATTGAAGAACGTTTTAACGAACTGATCGAAAGCAAGCGGATGATAGCAAAAAAGGCCGCTTCCCTGGTGAGGGAGGGAGATATCATCGGCATGGATCCAAGCACCACTACCCTTCATATGTGCGCTTACATCGGCAATATGGACATAACGGTGTTTACTACCAGCCTGATGGCGGCGCTGCAGCTTTCATCTTCCCCCAGCGTAAAGGTTATTTTAACCGGCGGCCTGCTCCGAAAACCATCCATGTCGCTGCGGGCATTTAATCCCCAATTTGCCGATTTGGGGATCCGTCTTAACAAATGTTTTTTATCCTCCAAGGCCATTTCCTTTGAAGACGGCCTTACCGATCTGACTATTGAAGAACCCGAATCAAAACGTCTGCTAGCGCGGCACTCCGCGGAGACCTTTGTGCTTGTTGACCACTCTAAAATCGGAAATACGGCAAACTACCGGGTAATAGATTTTTCGGAGATGACCGCCGTTATTACCGATTCATCAAAAATAATGAGCCGGGATCAGCTGGATTGTCTTGACAGGTACCGGGAGCATAAGGTACGGATCATTTTTTCGGATGAATGAGCCTCCCCGGAGCAGAGCGCAAACCAGGGGTTCGACGGGGTATCCTAAGCGTTGCTATATTTGCGGGGAGGCTCGTTCGATAGGAAGTTTATAGTATCCTCCCCCGCGAACCGGTGAGCGGGTTCTTGGGTTTAATGCCGAATTTTTGAAAGCGTTGCTTTATTTGAGCCGCAGTAGAGCGCGAACCGGAGCTTCGGCGGGGTACAATTCTACGCCGCTGTATAACGGCGCATGAATCATGCTTCTAATTGCCAGCCCGAAGGGCTGATTAAACCAGACTTTCGAATAACGGCCCCTTGCCGCCGAAATGCTCAGGCCCCCCGGCCCGGCGCCGTCCTCCTGGGGGGCATCAGCCGTCTTAACCGGGAAAACTGCTCTGGCGCGGCAGAGGGAAAACCGGAAACGGCCGCTCCGGCTTTCCCGCGCCGCGGACGCGCTAAAACACGACGGGTTCCGCTTCCTCCAGTACCGGAATTTCCGGTATCATTTCAGAGGACGCCGCCGCGGCTGCAAGTTCGGCGGTTTTTTCGGCATCCTCCTCTTTCTTAAAGTCCGGGCGGAATTCCACGTGTTCCGCTACAATGGTAACCCTGGAGCGGGGCTTTCCCTCGGAATCATTCCAGCGTTCCTGTTTTAAGCGGCCCACCACCCGGACTCCCCGGCCTTTATGGCCTTTATTGTAACAGGCCTCCGCCAGTTTTGCCCATGTTTCCACCTCGAAAAAACTTACCTCCTTTTCCAAGCCGGAATCTTGCCTGAAGAAACGGTTGGAGGCAAGGCTAAAGGTACAGAGGGGCGTTCCTTTAGGAGTGGTACGGAACAGGGGGTCCCGGACCAGGTTGCCTTCGATTAAGATTGAGTTGAGGTTATTCATAGTGCCTCCCGGTAATGGTATGCGGCGGTCAACGAGCGCCGCATCACAGAAAATCCGACGAACCTTCCGTGATACCTTTAAAGGGTACGGCGGTTCGGGACGCTTTAGCGGGGGCTTTAAATTTTTCCGTTCATCATCAGTTTTACGATATACAGCTGGATATAGATCCCCAGGGCATTTTTGTCGCTTATCCGCATGAGCGACGGGGTCTCCTGGATCTTGGCGGCCAGGGTATCGATAAAATTGACCGTTACCCTGCCGCCGTGCTGGAGCCGAAGGGTATGGCGCAGCCGGTCCCTGATGAGGAGGTTAACGTCTTCTATCAGATTTTGGCGGGCCCTCTTGTCAAGAAGCTTGCTCCAGCGGGACGCCGTCTCGGCAAGGCAGGAATCCAAGGTCTTTCCCCGGGGAACATAGGTTTCGACAATCTTTTGGGCGGCTTCCCGGGCGGCCTCGTCGCCGTCCCTGGACTCTTCCCCGGCCTTATCTTCGCCACCGCCGTCCTTTTTCTGGAGGCGCCGCTGTTTCAGGCTTTTGAAGAAGGCCAGTATGGCGGCGATGAGGGGAAAGTGGTACCAGAAGGGCAGCATGATCCGGGCGTCGGCCAAAAGCTCTTTCCGTTTTACCAGGAGAAGCGCGCTCAGGGGGATCAGCACGCCCTTGTTAAAAAGCCGGAAGGATTCATTAAACGCCTGATTCCGCTCAAGTTCCTCGCAGACCATGTAAAGTTTCTGATCCTGCAGTACGGCGGCAAGGACAGGCGCCGTCTCGGCGATATACTGGGAGAGGAGCTCTTCAAATTCTTTGTCGCTGTCCATGGCATCTTCCCGGCGGTAGGATGTTAACAGCTTAACCCATCGTTTTAAAACCGCTTTTTTTATTTTCGGCCTGGCGTCAACCAGAAGCCTTGCACAGAGGGGGAGAAGCTTGCCCTTTTTGACAAAGTTTTGCCTGCCCTCTCCCTCCCGGATAACCAGCAGCGCCGGCAGGGCATTCTCCTCGTGTTCCGTGATCCTGGTCTGTATGTACTGTTCCAGCTCTTCCCTGGAAAAGCGGCCCAGCAGGGGAACGCCCTTGCTGTCGCTGAAACCGGCGATGGCCTCCAGGGTAAACAGGTAGGGGGGCTTGTCCAGTTTAAGCTCCAACTCCTTAAAGGCCAGCTCCTTTTCCCGCTGCCTTACTGTCAGGGTCTTAAAAAAGTTATTCAGGCTTTCGATGATATAAACCGCCTGGAGGGCGGCGCTCTCTTCGGACAGGAGCTCCTTTTTTTCTTTGATGCCGGTCTTGATGGAACTGCAGAGGAAGGCCAAAAAATAATAGATAAAATCCCCCGACGCCATCAGGGCGGCGGTGCAGTCCAGCGGCCTGACAAGAATCTGGTTAAACATGTCTTTAAGCTGGTTTTCCTTTCCCGGAAACTGGATGCCAAGTTTATGCTGAAGATATTCCTTGTTGCTGTGGCTGCGAAGATAATTCCTGAGCTTTAACATGGCCGCATCTGCAAGGGTCCGGGGGATCATATTTTCCAGGGCCAGAATTTCCCCGGCATCCCCGGGAAGAATAATTTTGATAATAGGGGGCTCGGGCTCCTCCCGGGGCCGGGTTTCCTCCAGGTAGGCGCTGAAATCCGACTCCAGGTACAGAAGCCTCATCTGATCCTGCGGTATGGTAATCTGCAGCGACGCCTCATCGGGGAAGGGCCTGTCCGTGGATTCGTCGATGGACCGGTAAGCCTCTTCGATCAGATCGATATAGAAGCGGTACATAAAAATATGGGTCCCCGAATCATCGGTCCGAAGCTCACATTTGTTTTCTTCCGCTAAACGGGATAATTCGGCCCAGACCTTTGCGCTGGTATTGCTGGTCCAAACAGCCCATTCGGGCTGGTTTTCCGCACGGCGTTTGGCATGTTTTTCCAGGGTATCAATAAAAGCGGTAATGTCAACGCGGGGAGAACGGTTTGTCCTGGTATAGTTGATTAAGATGTTATAAAGCCCGGCCTCTTGAAACATACCCTATGGTACTCTGGAACATGCAAAACGGCAAGTTACGGGGCCGTACAGCATTATCCGGCGGGTCTTAGAACGGCCCCCTTGAATGTTCCATAGACGCACCGGGCGGCGGCGCTAAACAGCGGCGCCAGACGGCGGCCCATTACTATAAGCGCCCGGAATGTGGTAAATTGTGGATGGGAGCACGACAATTATAGGAGAGCGTTGCGGCGGACACGCCGGCTCTTAGAGGGGAGCGATGTTTAGTTGGAACTTGATGAAGGAAAGGGCGGCGGAAACCGCTGCGCAGGAGCCTTCCCTGAAGGCTTTTCTCCAGTCGCTGATTACCGGGCAGCCCGATTTTCAGCATTCTCTGGCGGCGCTTCTTGCAAACCAGTGTATTTTTCTGCATGAGAGGATGGATCTGTTCCAAAATGTGCTGGACGTTCTGGAAAAGGATAAAACCATAGTCGAGTATGCCGTATGGGATCTTATGGCGGTGGTGGACAAAGACCCCGCAACGCAGGATTTTTTGGTTCCCTACCTTTTCTATAAGGGGTATCATTCCCTGGAACTGTACCGTATCGGCCATAGTTTTTGGAACGAAGGCCGCTCCTATCTGGCCTGCTATATCCAGAGCCGGGTTTCCCAGATGTACGGCGTGGACATTCATCCTGCGGCAGTCATCGGCAAGGGGGTTTTTATCGATCATGCCACCGCTTTGGTAGTGGGGGAGACCGCCGTCATAGAAGACAATGTATCGATCCTGCACCAGGTAACCCTGGGGGGAACCGGCAAAGAAACGGGAAAGCGGCACCCCACGGTACGGAAGAACAGCCTGCTGGGAGCGGGCTCCACCATACTGGGGAATATCGAAATAGGCGAAGGGGCCGTGATCGGCGCCGGAAGCGTGGTACTCCACCCCGTTCCAGCCCATACCATCGCCGCCGGGGTTCCCGCGGAAAACAAGGGACAGGTAAAAGTTGAAACCCCCTCCAACACCATGAACCAGATGTTTGATACCTTGTTTTAGAGAAGCGCTGAAAAACTGATGTTTTCCGGCGCCTCCCTAGGTCCGGGTCCTCAACGCCGGCCCCGGAGAGAAAAAAACACCTCCTTTTTCATCTCTCCGCATCGGGCCTATTCGTCCCAAAGCCAGGTTGAGAGGTAACGTTCCCCCGTATCGGGAAGGACCACCACGATGGTCTTGCCCTTGTTTTCGGGCCGCTTGGCCACGGTCAAGGCCGCTTCCAGGGCGGCGCCGGAGGAAATGCCGATAAGGATGCCCTCCTGCTTTGCCGCCGCCCGGGCCGCATTGCCCGCCTTTACCTCATCGGTCTGATACAGCTCGTCCACAATCGTGGAATCGTAAACCCGGGGAACAAAACCTGCGCCTATGCCCTGAATCTTATGGGGACCGGGGCTGCCGCCGGAAAGGACCGGAGAGCCTGCGGGTTCTACGGCGATAACCTGTACCGAGGGCTTCTTCGATTTAAGGTATTTCCCCGCGCCGGTGATGGTGCCTCCGGTACCCACCCCGCCGATGAGGATGTCGATCTTGCCGCCGGTATCGTCCCAGATTTCCGGCCCCGTGGTTTTTTCGTGGATTGCCGGATTGGCGGGATTGTCAAACTGCTGGGGAATAAAGGAATTGGGAGTGGCCGCGGCCAGTTCTTCCGCCTTGGCTATGGCGCCCTTCATACCCTTGGCCCCTTCGGTCAGTTCCAGCTCCGCCCCCAGGGCTTTAAGGAGTTTCCGCCGTTCAATACTCATGGTCTCGGGCATGGTCAGGATAATCCGGTATCCCTTAACCGCCGCCACAAAGGCGAGGCCTATCCCGGTATTGCCGCTGGTGGGCTCGATGAGGACCGTCCCCTTCTTGATGCGGCCGTCTTTTTCCGCCGTTTCAATAAGGGCGAGGGCAATCCGGTCCTTAACGCTGTGCAGGGGGTTAAAACTCTCCAGTTTAGCGTATACCACCGCTTCACTATCGTTTAACCGGTTGATTTTGACTATCGGAGTTTTTCCTATTAGATCCGTAATTTTTTCCGCTCTTGCCATTGGTTCCTCCTGACAATTCTTATTATTTACATAGGATTATACGACATTATACTGTTTTTGTCAAGAGCAAATTTTCAAAATAATGAAGAACCCCGCCACAAGCAGCGGGGTATCTTCGTTCCGGGAGGAATGTGATTATATGTGGGCTACATACCACATTTCGTAGACGTTGTACTGATTAACTGCCCCAATGCTCCCCCGCGCAAGCGGGCTCTTGGGTATGGACCCCACGGACGGAATCATCGCCTCATCTAAATAATAAGAGTACGGAAACGTATATATATGCAATAAAACGCATAAAAATACAAATTTATCCTCCTGTTTTATTGACAGGCAAAAAACTAACGGGGTATACTTTCTTTTCGGGAGCCCGGATACAAAATGCGGCTCCTTCTTGAGGAGGAAAAAATATGAAACTGAAAAAAACGGCCCTTGGGGTCCTTGCTGTTTTGGTTCTTGCCATAACGGTTTGTAAGCCTAAGACTGCCGCCGAAGAGGGGGGAGCTTCCCCTTCCGGCGCCGGTTTAACCCTAAGCCCCGGAGTTTTTTCCGTCGGCATGGAAATCGGGTATCCCCCGATGGAGTACTTTGACACCGACGGAAAAACCCCCATCGGCTTTGACGTGGAGCTGGCAAAGGCCCTGTCCGCCAAATTGGGCCTTGAGTTTGAATATGTGGATACCGCATGGGACGGCATCTTCGCCGGGGTCGATACGGGCAAATACGACTGTATTATTTCTTCGGTTACCTACACCGAGGACCGGGCGGCCCAGTTTAACTTCACCAAACCCTATGTGGCCAATTCCCAGCTTCTGGTGGTACGCAAAGATTCCAGGGTCAAGCCCAAATCTTTGGATCAGATCCAGGGGCTCAGGCTTACCTATCAGGCCGAGACCACTTCCGATACTCTGGCCACGGACTGGATCGCCCAGTCCGGCGCAAAGGTCGAGGTTTTTGAATACGACAAGGTGATGAACTGCTTTGACGAACTTACCTTAAACCGGGTCGATGTTATCCTGGTGGACAGCGTGGTAGCCGCCGAATATCTCTCCAGGCCGAATAATCCCTTTGAGATTACCGCCGAGGTAAGCAACGACGAGGTGCTTGCCATTTGCCTTAAAAAAGGCAATAACGCCCTTACGGAAGCCCTGAACAAGGCTCTGGATGAGCTGTATGCCGACGGAACGCTCAAAAAGATTTCGATGGATGTTTTTGGAACCGATGTGGTTTCTTCGGTAAGGTAACAGAAGGGGCCGCCGAAAACGGCCGTCTTCGGCGGTTCTTCTCTAAAAGAAGAGGCGGGCCGGGGGTTTTGTATATGCCTTAATCCGTATACAGTATACGGGTTGGGGAACCGGCATTTTGCGTGCAGCGGGGCCGGTTCTTTGAAATGGCGGGAATTCCCGGCCTGTTCCGTTTTGGAAACAATGACTCTCCCCGCCGCAGAGCTTGCGGCGGGGTATCGTCGATCCGCAAGGTATGGATTTATGCGTGTCCATACCCCCGGCAAACAAATCGTTGCCGGGTCCAAATCGCCCCAGAGGCTTCCCCGCGAGCCGGCGAGCGGGTTCTTGGGTATGGACCCGCAGGCGGAATCAAGCTCGGAAGAGGGGTAACGGCGCCGATGTTCAGTTTATGTGAAGGCAATGTCAATTATAACGATTTTCCGTTATACCGGAAACGCTGGTTTGTCCTGGCGCTGTTTTCGGGCGAATTATGGCTGGCCATAGCGCTTTACTATCTGCCCCTTGGGCCTTACGGCGCTTTTTGGGCCAGCCGGTGGTATATCCAGACAGGAGCGCTCTGTATTTTCTGGGCCTTCTTTTTGGGGATTTTTCTTACCGGAGACATCTATGCCTTCCGAAAGGGCCGGGTCTATAAACTGAAACAAAAGGCGCTTTTTGTCGTTCTGCTTTTTTTGTTTTTAATTGCCGCCGGCGCCCTTATAGCCCTTTTGGCTGTTGCGGTTTGGCCCCGTGTTCCAGAGGGAATCCGGGCTTTTTTGCAGAAAATTGCCGTCTGGGTAATCCAGCTGGTAGAAGGCTCCAAGGTTACTATATGGCTTACGATCCTGGCGGTTTCCGCGGGACTGGCGCTGAGTCTGTTTCTGGCCCTGGGTAAAATGTCAAGGAAACCGTGGATCAACCGGATCTGCAGCGCCTATGTTTTCTTTTTCCGGGGTACGCCGCTTCTGATGCAGCTCTATTTTATCTACTATGGACTTCCCCAGATTACCCCGGCCCTGACCATCAATAACCGTTTTATTGCGGCCTTTATCGCCTTCAGCCTTAACTCCGCGGCCTACTGCGCCGAGATCATCCGGGCGGCTATCCTCAGTATCGACAAGGGCCAGTTTGAAGCCTCCAAGGCCCTGCGTCTTTCCTATGCCCAGACCATGCGGCTGGTCATCGTTCCCCAGTCCATAAGAAGGCTTATCCCTCCGGTGGGGAATGAATTTATAATGATGCTCAAGGACGCTTCCCTGGTTTCGATTATTGCCCTCACGGACATAACCAAGGTAACCCGTTCCATTTCATCTTCCACCGCCTCGGCCATGGTATATATACCGGCCATGATCTTGTATTTGATTATCACCGCGGTTTTTACCTTTGTTTTCCACAAGATGGAAAAGAAATATTCGGTATATGTATAAGCCAGGCGGTTTTTTGAGTCCTGTTCTGGAGCAGCGCCATGTCAATGATTAAGACCGTCGATATTTGCAAGACCTTTCATACCGCCGGGAGAATGCCCCTTGAGGTGCTGAAGAATGTTTCCCTTACGGTGGAACAGAAAGAGGTGGTCTGTATTATCGGCCCCTCGGGGGCGGGGAAATCGACCTATCTGCGGACCCTCAACCGGCTGGAAAAAATAGACAGCGGCAAGATCTATGTGGAAGATAAGCTGCTCTTTGACTGCGTAAACGGGGCGAATACCCTCAAGATACATCACCATGAATTGAACCAGGCCCTGCTGGAAGTGGGGATGGTGTTTCAGAGTTTCAACCTCTTTCCCCACAAGACAGTAATCGAGAACCTTATCCTTGCTCCGGTGCATGTAAAAAAACTTTCCGTGGAGGAGGCCCGGGCAAAGGCCAAGGTCCTTATGGACCGGGTCGGCCTGGCCGACAAGGTGGACGCCTACCCCTCCCAGCTTTCCGGCGGCCAGCAGCAGCGGGTCGCCATTGCCCGGGCGCTGGCCATGGAGCCCCGGATCATGCTCTTTGACGAACCCACCTCCGCCCTGGACCCGGAACTGGTGGGCGAGGTCCTTGCCGTAATGAAGAGCCTTGCCGCCGCGGGGATGACCATGCTGGTGGTAACCCACGAGATGGGCTTTGCCCGGGAAGTGGCGGATAAGGTGGTGTTTATGTTTGAAGGCGCCGTACTTGAGGCAGATCACCCGGATAAGATATTTACCAGCCCCGCCAACGAAAGGACCAGACAGTTTCTGCAAAGCGTTCTGTAGGCGGATACGAAAAAACGCCCGGCGTCCGGGCCGCCTTTGGCGGCGGGGGGATAAGTCCGCCATGCCCGCGGCGGATCTGTCCCGCCCACATTTTGAGGCGGGCTACAATGCGGCAGACCTCTTTGCCGGAAAAGAATATGACGTACTGGTGGAGGAAACAATTGACGGGGAGGAGGGGCTCTACCTGGGCCGCCTCTATTGCCAGGCCCCGGAGGTGGACGGCGCCGCGGTGATCCACTGCGGGACAGCCGCCTCCTGGAGCCGGGAACCTTTGTCAGAGGCCGGTAGTCCGCCCCGGACCGTTTTACCGTATGCCGCGTACCGCCCCTCGCCGTTCCTTTTACGCGCTTTCACGCCGCAGCCGGACGTCCCCGCGCTACTCTGTTATTGCCTTCATCTCGCCAAACATATATTCAAGATTGCCTTTTATGGCATTATAGGAAATCATATACTGGCTCCCGATTGTAATCGTATTATAAGTAACTGCGTCATCTTCTCCAGTGGTTATACTTATTGTTACATTACGGGCAGATATGACAGACATTAGAGAAACATCTTCGCCATTAATAACATTCATTGCACTCGTAACGTCGGTAATAAGTCCGGCGCGCAATTTTTCACCTGTTTCATTGATTACTTTTATATTGTAGTCAAGAGCCCACTCTTTCTGCTCACATACACAATCAGCGCCGCCGCAGCCGCAGAGCGCGCTGCCATGAATTTTATCCGGGCACCTGCATGGATCCGTCCCCGTTCCGTTGTCGCACGCCGCCGGCGTCAGCATCGCCGCAACGCCCAGACCCGCCGCCAAAATCCTTGCCTTTGTTGAATCTTTCATTTGTTTATCCCTTCCACCCTTAAGGGGCGGTTTTACGGCCCTCCCGTTCAAAGCGCGCCGGACAGTCCGGTAGACTCTCACATCTGTCTTTGACTCGGGGGCCGTGCAATTTGCTTTGCAAATCGCCTTTGGAGTTTGGCTGTTCGGCTTCGCCGTATAGCCAAACTCCACGCTTTATCGTTTACTTACGTTTCTATGTTTTCTTGCTCCTCCAATGGTTAACCACACAGGGCGCGGATTACGGCACAATCGATGACACAATCTCCCCGAAGTCCCCTTTAACCCCTTCCCGCTCTATCTCCCAGCGGCCTGTCATGTAGACCCGTTTGCCCCGGTCCTCTTCCCCAAACTCCAGGATAAGAGGGCTTTTGGTATCGAAGGCGGAGTTGTCAAGCTCTTTGATACTTACAGGGGGCTGTGACGAAAGCCGTAAACGGCTTTCGTCTTGGGAGTTTTGCTTTGCAAAACTCCCAAGCTCAAAATGCGCAGCATTTTGAGCAGCCCACCGCACCTCGATGCCGTGTACGCCTTCGGGCTTGCCCCGGCGGGCCGAACCCTGGTCCCGGTAATGGATCACGATCTGCCGGGGATGGCCTGCGCCGGGGCTCAACTCCGGTACCGTGGAGGGCGGGGGGATCTCGGGCCGCCGGGGTATGGGGTTTAAGAACCGGGCCGTATGCGGCGTACCAGTCCGTGTACGCGTTGGTAAGCAGCGTTACCTCCGCCGCCGGAATGTGGGTCCACGCCGGGATAGTGGCCGGGGGCTGGGGGGCATATGCACTAATTTAACAAGTATTGCACATCTGGTACCGTATTCCCCGCTTTCGTTTTTCACATTCAAGACGTTTCGCTATGTGCTCGTAATCTTCAAGTATCTGTAAACCCGGATTA
>JAISPH010000247.1 GCA_031275035.1 Treponema sp. | reverse complement strand
TGGTTCTGAGCCTGCGATAACAAACGCTGAATCTATACGCCGGTCCCCGTCATTTTTCGCCGGGACCGGCGCTTGTTAAGGAATACCATGTGACGGGGCTCGTCTTGGCGCTATAGGCGGCCCTGTTTGGAAAGGGAGTTCTACTAAGTGCAGGATAATATTCTTGAGATGAATAATATCTCCAAAACCTTTCCCGGCGTTAAAGCTCTCAGCAATGTCAGCTTTTCCGTACAGCGGGGGGAAATCCACGCCCTGGTAGGGGAAAACGGCGCGGGAAAATCGACCCTGATGAAGATACTAAACGGCGTGTACCAGGCCGATTCAGGGGAGATATTTATGGATGGGAAACAGATATTGCTGCGGAACACCATGGACGCCGGAAACGCCAGCATAGGTTTGATTTTCCAGGAATTCAACCTGGTAAATCAATTAAGCGCCGCCGAAAATATTTTTCTAAACCGGCTCCGGAAAAAGGGGCCCCTGGTGGATTGGCGGGAAATCAACAAAGACGCCCAAAACATCGTGGATGAATTTGGTTTTGCCTTTGATGTAAAAACCAGGGTAGAAAACCTGAGTGCGGCGCAGAAACAATTGGTGGAGATCGCCAAGGTGTTATCCAAAAACGCGCGCTTGCTTGTGATGGATGAACCCACGTCGTCATTAACCATGACGGAGACCGAAAATCTGTTACATATTGTCAAAAAGCTCAAGGATAATGGCATAACCATTATTTATATTTCCCATAAATTAGAGGAAGTTTTTAAGATCAGCGATACCTGTACTGTGCTGCGGGATGGTCAGATCATAGAGACCAGAAAGACCGGAGATTTTACACAAAATGAAATCATTGAGCGGATGGTGGGCCGCAGCGTAGACATGGAGTATCCTAAAAGGGAGAGCAAGACAGGCGAGGCGATCCTGGAGGTAAAAGATATTTCCCGGGGCAGCCTGATTAAGCATATTTCCTTTGTATTACACCGGGGCGAGATTTTGGGCATCGCCGGGCTTGTGGGCTCGGGCCGGACGGAACTGGCGGAACTGCTTTTTGGGGTGCAAAGACTCGATGGCGGCGAAATCCATATTAACGGCAAAAAAGTTCATATCCGTTCCACCTGCGACGGCAAACAGGAAGGGATAGGTTTTTTAACGGAAGATCGCAAGGAAACGGGCCTGGTGCTGACATACGATCTAATTCAGAACATCAGTATTACCAATTTACGCAAAACGAAAAACGGCCCTTTCCTTTCCGCAAAAAAAGAGGGCGCCGCGGTGAGCCTCTATGCGAAACAACTGAATATCAAGACCCCTTCCATGAAACAATTAACCGGAAATCTTTCCGGGGGCAACCAGCAGAAGGTGGTATTTGCCAAGTGGCTCTTTTCCGATGCGGATATTCTTATTTTAGACGAGCCCACCCGGGGGATAGATGTGGGTGCGAAATACGAGATATACCAGTTGATGAACCGGCTTGTGGAGGAGGGGAAATCGATAATTATGATATCCTCGGAGCTGCCGGAAGTATTGGGTATGAGCGACCGTGTCATTGTGCTAAGCGCGGGGGAGCTTGTGGGGGAACTTTCCCGGCAGGAAGCCACCGCAGAAGCGGTGATGACCCTGGCAATACAGAATTGAGGTGGATCTATGAGGAAGCTGATCTGGTTATTACGTGAATGGGGATTGATCCTCTGTATTGCGGTTATCATCATTGTCGCTACTTCCATTCGCCCGGCGTTTTTAAGCCTCGACAACATCATGAATATTCTGCGGGCCTATTCTACTATCGGAATAGCCTCCGTGGGTATGACCCTGGTAATCATCTGCGGCGGGATGGATCTGTCCGTGGGTTCAACCGTGTCTTTGTCGGCGGTCATAACCATGCTGCTTATCAACGCCACGGTGTCCGGGAATCATTCCCCGGCCTTTGCGGCCCTCCTGGTTGTGGCCGCCGGCCTTTTGACGGGTTCCCTGGTGGGATTGGTAAACGGCGGTATTATAGCCGCGGTAAACGGCCGCATGGGAGAAAGTTTTATCATTACCTATGCCATGCAGATAGTTGTGGCCGCGGCGGCCCAGGCGGTGGTAAAGGGGATGTTCCAGGCCGCATCTTATTCCTCGGGACTCTTTAAACAACTGGGCATAGGAATCGTTCCCGTTGTTTTTTTTCTTTCCGTGGCTGCGGTAATGCAGTTTGTGTTGAGAAAAACCATGTTTGGCCGGCATATGTATTTTTTGGGGGCGAATATGGAAGCGGCCAGAATGGCGGGTATTAAAATCAGGAATGTCCGTATTTTGGCCCATATCCTCTGCGGGGCCTGCGCCGGACTTGCCGGGGTTCTGATTGTCAGCCGGGTCAATTCCGCTTCGACCCTGCAGGGGGTTGGTTATGAACTGGACGCCATGGCCAGTGTGGCGGTTGGCGGTACCAGCCTGGCCGGGGGAACCGGCAGCGTGCTTAAAACCGTACTGGGCGTTTTGGTTATCGGCGTTCTTCTGACGGCCCTGAATATCCTGGGGATTAAGAGCGATGCCCAGTTAATCGTCCGGGGAAGCGTAATCGTGCTTGCCGTGATGCTGGATGCCTGGAATAAACGGGCCGCTGTAAAAAGGGTGGCCTAGCATGACTGCCACAAAGGGTAAAACAATCGCCGTTTCTCTAAAGGATTTTGCCAAGCAACAGCCCATGATCCTCTTGTTTGTTGTCTTTACTATTGTCATCTCCATTATAAGGCCGAATTTTACCAGCCTGCAGAATATGAACAATATCCTGATAGACGCCTCCATTTACGGGGTATCCGCCCTGGCCATGACCATAGCGATCATCTGCGGGGAATTCGATCTGTCCCTGGCGGCCAATTTCGCCTGGGCGCAGATTTTCTTCTGCTTTTTGTTGAACCGCTGGGGCTCCACGCCATTGGGCATGGCGGCCTCCCTGCTGGTTATGCTCCTCTCCTGCATGTTGATTGGCGCCGTAAACGGATTGGTGGTTGTAAAGGGAAAGATTAATTCCTTTATTGCCACCATGGGAATGTTAACCATAGTGCGGGGGATCTGCCTGGTTTTTACCGGGGGTAATATGATCTCCACCACAAATCAATTCATTATCAGCATGGGCAAAGGCAGGATAGGGGGCATTTCAAACCTTACCTACATATTTGCCGGCATTGCCCTTATCGCTTTTTTTGTTATGCGGTACACCCGTTTTGGCCGCGGCCTCTATGCCACCGGCGGCAACTACGCCACGGCAGAGATTGCCGGCATACACGTCCAATTCAATAAGTTTATTATCTTCCCCATCCTCGGACTGGCCGCCGGAATTTCCGGGGCCATGTTCGTGTGCCTTATGCGGGCCGGCTCCGTGCTCTACGGTACGGATCTGTCCCTGACCTGTGTTGCCGCCACCGTTATCGGCGGTACGCCTCTGACCGGCGGCAAAGGCAATGTCCTTAAAACCGTGGTCGGCGTTTTATTGATCTATGTGATCTACAAGGCCCTGGCTTTTTTAGGGCTCCAGGGTTACTACAACACCATGATCCGGGGATTGATCCTGCTTATTGTTGTCTTTGTCGACGCCTACATGACAAACACCGGCGGCGGGCGGAGGTGATCCCATACGAATAGCGATTGCTCCCCTTTGAAACAACTTGGGAGTGTAAACCAATTTATCCATAATTATGAAGGGACTGTTGGTTCCGTTATAGATACATACTTAACGAGGAGAATGCAATGGCATACTTTAATCAGACTGAAACGGACAAACGTATTGAGGCCCTTAGGGGTATTCTGAAGAAACACGGCCTGGACGCGGCCCTGGTTTATTACGATGAGTTGAACATCGCGAACGGATGGTATTTAACCGGCTGGTGCCCGCAGTTTGAAAAGGGCGCGGTCCTGGTTCCCATAGAGGGCGCGCCCCTGCTTTTGGGCGGGCCGGAAAGCGAGCCCTTTGCCAAAATGGCTTCGGCCATAAAGGAGACCCGGTGTTTCCCGGTCTTTATGGTTCCCGATGAGGAATACCCCAATGCGCGGATTATCAATTTCCAGGAATTGAATGAGGAACTAAAATCGAAGGGGACGAGCCTGAAACGCATCGGTTTTGTGGGCACCGCCACTATTCCCCACCAGGTTTACAGTGATTTTGTAAAGGGCTTTGCCGGGGTCGATATCGTAGATATTACCGATGAGTATGAAACCCTGCGGGCCTATAAGGATCCCTGGGAGATTGAACAGCTTAAAGCCGCCGCGGCCCTCTGCGACCTGGCCTATGACGCCATGGCCGGAGCGGTCAAGCCGGGGGTCCAGGAATTTGAAGTCGCCGCCGCGGGGGAGTACGTCTGCCGGAAAAACGGGGCCAATAGCTTTGCCTATTCCTGCATTGTGGGCAGCGGCGAGCGGGCCCGGGCGGTGGTCCCCACGGCTATAAACAAGGTTATGGAAGACGGAGAATTGGTCATGCTGGGGATCGCCCCCCGGATTAACGGATATGCCGGCACCTTTGGGGACACCGTACCGGTTAACGGCGTCTATACTCCCCGCCAGAAGGAACTCTTGAATCACATGCGGGAGACCTTCCGCCTGACCAAAGGGATGTTGAAACCCGGGATGAGCGGCCGCGAGATCGATGTACCGGGCCGTAAATACTACGAAAAACACCATTTGGAGCGGTACATCGTGTGTCCCTTTGCCCATTCCATCGGTCTTATGGAGGCGGAGGCGCCCTTCTTCGGGCCTAACGGGGATTTTGTACTGGTACCGGGGATGACGGTGATGGTTGATATCAGTTTCTTCGGCCATCCTGAGTTATACGGCGGCCGCATCGAAACAGGGTATGTGATAACCGAAACGGGCTGTGTTCCGATGTCGCCCAAGATGGACGCCTATTTTATGCGGGATCTCTAGTATCCCGACACTAATGAAAATGCGGTTTCATCTTTTATAGCCTGAAACCGTATCGCACAGCCATCGCAAACGCACAGCGTTTGCGCGCGCAAGGGATTGGAGGGGTGCGTCAGACCCGGAGGGTCTGCCCAGCCACACCGCAGGCGGGGCCGGAGCGGGCCG
>JAISPH010000236.1 GCA_031275035.1 Treponema sp. | reverse complement strand
AATATTCATACCTCCCAATACCTGGGAGTTATAACACAACTAATAATATACCACTTTGTTCATAATTTCAAGTAAATTCGCAAATTTTTTTGAATATTTGCTCTTTTTTCCTTTTATTTGTATGATATGTGATATATAATATCAATTATATGTATCTATGTTCCATAATATCACGATTTGAAGGAGACCAGGATGAATAACATTCAAGTATTTGACATTCCCGCGACCGGGGAAATTGTACTCTCTACCGAGTTGCTTTTGTACCGGTAACCATAACCGATCCTCTCCTTGAAGCTCTCTACTACGCCCTGTTCGCGTGAGCCACGGTTATTTTTACCCAGGCATTTAAGGGATAAAAACCCTTCTGCCGTTTTTACCGCTCCCCTAGCCCAGTTTTTCCCGGAGCAGCCGGGACACCGCTTCCAGGTCTATAGGTTTGGCCAGGTGGCCGTTCATCCCCGATTCCAGGGCCCGGTCTATATCTTCCCGGTAGGCGTTGGCGGTCATGGCGATAATGGGAACGCCCGAAGGGCCTTCGGCCGTTTTTGCCCCGCGCTCTTTTTCCAGGGCCCGGATCTGTTTGGTAGCCTCATACCCATCCATGTTGGGCATCTGGACATCCATAAAAATTAAATCGTAATACCCTTGAGGAACGGCGGCGAACTTTTCCAGCGCCTCTTTTCCGTCTCCCGCTTCATCTATGACAAGATGGGTATCGGACAACAATTCGGTTACGATGATCCGGTTAATATCTATATCTTCTACCAGCAGAATCCGTTTCCCCTGAAGATCCGGCAGACTGTTCCCGCTAATATGCCGCGGCTCCGCCTGGGCCCCGGATTTTTCAAAATTCAGGGTAAAATAAAAAACCGATCCTTCCCCCCTGCTGCTTTTTACCCTGATTTCCCCGCCCATCATACCCACAAGGTTCTGGCTTATCGCCAGGCCAAGGCCCGTACCGCCATAACGGGCGGCGATATTACTGTCCGTCTGTTCAAAGACCGTAAAAAGCCGGGCGAGCTGTTCCCCGCTCATCCCGATCCCGTTGTCCGCCACCGTAAAGCTGACGCTGATTTCCCGGCCGGTTTCCATCTTGTTTTCCAGAAGAAAATCAATCTTTCCCCCCTCAGGGGTAAACTTGACCGCGTTGCCCAAAAGGTTAATCAGAATCTGCTTCAGCCGCATCTTGTCCCCCAAAACGGCAACGGGGGCAATATCGGCATAATTGGTAAAAAATTGTATATGCTTGTCCCGGCAGCGCAGGGCGATAAATTGGGCCATTTCCTCCATAGCTTTTGTCAGGGAAAAACTTTCATGGGTCAAAAGAAATTTTCCCGATTCAATCTTGGACATATCCAGAACATCATTCAGCAGATCCAGAAGATGGGAAGAGGCGGTTTCAATTTCATCCAGGGAATTCATAATTTTTTCCGGGGCCGTCGATTTACGGGCAATTTTGGTCATGCCGATAATGGCGTTCATGGGGGTGCGGATCTCGTGGCTCATGCGGGCCAGGAATTCGCTTTTCGCCCTGGACGCAACCTGGGCGGCGGTCGTCTGTTCTTCCAGTTCACGGGTGCGTTCATGCACCGTCGCTTCAAGATCATCGTTTGATTTCAACAGGGCCATTTTTTGCAGAAAATTGGAAACGTACATTTCGAACATAAAAACTGAAATGCAGATCGTCAGGCCCGAAATGATGATCAGGTTGGTCCAAATATCGGTAAGGAGGATTGAATTCCAGGCGTCCGAAAAGGAACGGCTGAGAAACATGACGGCGCCAGTATAAAAAAAAGCAAAACAAATGGTAAGGATGCTCTGCAGGGGCGGCACGACAGGAACCAGGCCGATAATGAGAATCGCAATAATGTAACTATTTACTCCCCCGGATTCAATGATATTCAGGGTACAAAAGCTAAGCTGTATCACCGTGTAAAAATAAAGAAGGCTCTCCACCAGAAAACCCTTGAACCGCGGACTTTTGATTTTGCCTTTCCTGACCATAAGAAATAAAAACCAATAGACGATGCCCAAAAAAAGGGTAAACAGCGAAAGCGCGACATAGATCATGATATTGCTTTGCTGGCTGTCCGCAGGTTTGAAAATATTAAGAATATTTAAACTTATCTGGAGAAGAATGATGCAAATGGAAAAAATAAACATCCTTCGCACATTGGCTTCAAGCCGCTGTTCACGAAAAAGGCCGCGGTATTCTTCGGGAATTGGGGTAGAAAGGGTGAAGCGCTTTTTGGAGGCTTTCCCCCGCTTGAATTTTTCCGGCATACTGTCTTCATCTCCTATCTGCTGCAAAAAATTACCAAAAACAGGCGGCGGTTCTATACCGGCCCGGCGGTACAGGGTTTTGGGAACTTTCTACCCGCGCCCGAATTTGTCCCGGTACTCGCTAATCTCGATCATCGGGGGCCGCTCCACGGTGGAGATCTCCGTTGTTTTAACGGTGTGGAGGGTGTCTTCCCGTTCCAGGGCGATATGGCAGGAACCCAATTCACGAACAACTTTGGCGGTTCCGTATTTTTCCGCCCGGGATAAAAAGGTGTGGAGTATGCCGTAGGACATCTTCCCCAAAGAAGCGGTGGTCTGGTTCCGGTGAATCCGCATGTCCAGATCAACCTGGGCGATGGCTTCACAGCCCGCAAGGTGAAAAATGTCGATCAGGTGCCCCAGCTCCACGCCGTAGCCCACGGAAAAGGGAAGCCGCTCCAGGAGTTCCCGGCGGCCCGCGTATTCCCCGGAGAGGGGTTGAACGAGGAGGGCCAGTTCGGGGTAAAAAAGGGAAAAGAGGGGCCGCACGAGAATCTCCGTAACCCGCCCGCCCCCGGAAGGGGAAATGCCCACCGAAGACCGGAGCGGCCGCTCATAAAAAGCTTTCACATAGGCGACGCCGTCATTCTCCAGCAGGGGCCCAATCAGGCTGTAGACAAATTTCGGGGCGATATTGGAAATGTCCGCATCCACCCAGACGATAATATCTCCCTCCAGGGCGTAGAGGCTCTTCCAGAGATTTTCCCCCTTCCCCCGGTAGCTGCTGTATTTGGGGAGGATCGTCTTTGACGTGATCACCCTGGCGCCGAAACGCTCCGCCACCTGCCGGGTCTTGTCTTTTGAAGAGGAATCAATGACCGCGATTTCATCAATCAGGGGGAAGCGATCCATCAGCTCGGTACGGATCACCAGTATTTCCTTGCCGATGGTAAGCTCCTCGTTCAAGGTAGGAAAGGCCAGGGAAATTTTAAGGCCCTTTTGCTCCTTGAGGGAAACCAGGCGGCTTATATCCTCAAACCGGGAATGGTGCCAGGTTCTTTTCAGAATTCCGCTGTTGATCTTCCGCGCCGCCATTTCAGACTCCCGCCTCGACAATCAGCCGTTCCAAAAGCCGACGGCCCTTTTCAAGCGAATCGATTCGGATCGTATCCGTCCGGGCCCCTTCTTTCCCCAGGGCAATCCCCAGGGACAGGGAGGGGATTCCTTCTGCCGTAAAGAACGACGCGGAATCCGCGCCGTTTTCCTCATGCACCTTGAGCCGCAGATCCCGGGCAATGGTCTGGACCTTTTCAAAAAGCACTCCGCTTTTTTCCGGGTTTCCCGGGGGAATATAAGACAGGAGGAGGGTTTCACATTTTAACCGGGCGGCCTCGCTGATTTTTTCAGCCGTAGCTTTTACCGCGTTCATCGCAAGTTCCAGAAGGGCCCCCTCTATGGATTCTATTTCGATTTCAAGAATCCCCTCCGAAGGGGTAAGCCCGTAAACCGTCTCAGCCTCAATGCCGCGGATAAAAAGCCGGGTCTTCCCCTCCCCGTCCCAGGTTATGCCCAAAACACTGCGGGCAATATCGATCAGGGTAAGGGTAAGCCGGTTGGAAGCCTCATTGGTTTCGGTTGACAGGGTTATACGCAAACAGTAGGAGCCGGTAGAATGGATGATCCGGTCCAGAGAAAAGCCCCGGACTCCGATGGCCGCAAAGGGGCGGTTCACGGGATCGCGGAGGATGGCGCTAAAATCGTTTTCCAGATCCGCCGGAGACCGGGAGGTAAAAAGCAGCAGCATATCCCGGCCCGGCTTGAAAACGCCGGAGGCATAATTTTCCGCCATTGAAAGCAGGGCCGCGGGGCCCAGGCTGTCCGACAGGCCCGCCCCCACGGCGTTTTCCTCATCAAGCCGGGAAAGACATTCCGTAGGATGCCATCGCTCAGAACTGAGCTTGGTAAAGAGGAGGATCGGGGACTCATCCTTTGCTTCCTCCGCATGGAGGCGGGCCATGATATTCCCCGGCGCCGTTACCTTCGGGACAAGGCCGAACTGATTCAACCGTTCCAGCACAAAGGCGGCCCGGGGCTCCTCCCCCGGCGCCGGCGAGGGCAGCTCCGCTATCCGTATGGCGTCCACAAGCAGCCGGTCCGCCAGGGGAGCGGTGGATTTATGGGGGCGGTGAAATATTTGGGCCGCTTTGCCGGAGACTACGTTGATGCCCCGGGTCAGCAGTTTTTTAATGGAAAACGCCACGTCTTTACCCCCATCCCCATCTTAATTGAAATTTTCTCCCCTGTCCAATGAAAATTCCCCCCAAAGGCCGGGGATTTCGCCGCCCCGCCGGGTTACTGGTTATTCTTGACCTCTTCGGTTATGCTTAT
>JAISPH010000245.1 GCA_031275035.1 Treponema sp. | reverse complement strand
TCGTGTGCGAGCTTTAGGGCGGTTAGAGTTGGCAACGCCAACAAAAAAATGGTAGTAGACCCCACGTTAATAACTTCCTTACAGAACGAACCTCGTAAACAATGCAACGCTTACAAGATGCCCCGCCCTTCAGGGCGGGGAGGTTCGTTTAGCCGGTCCGTTCCCGGTATTCGGCGATGTCGCTTTGACTTTCGTTGACTTTGCAGAATATCCGGTAGACCGCATCGTAAAGGGCTCTGTTTTTTGGATCCCCCCTTATGGTGTTGACGGGCTTGTTCAGTTGAATCAGCGGGGTATAATCCTTCCAGAAGCCCGCCCCGATGGCGGCGCAGGCCATGGCCCCCAGGGAACCGGCGTTTTCTCCCACCGCCGATTCGGTAATGTCAAGGCCGTAAATCTCTGCAAAAAGCTGCCGCCAGAAGGGGCTCTTGGAGCCTCCTCCCACGATCAGCATTTCCCCGGAGAATCGGGCGTTTCTTTTTAGTTCATCCAGGGCGATTCTCAGACCGAAGCAGACCCCCTCAAGGGCGGCGCGGATAATATCGTTCCGGGTATGTTTTAGATCCAGTCCCGCCAGGGCGCCCTTAACATTGACTGATCTGTCCAGGGCGGTTCCCCCGGCAAGGGTAGGAATAAAGAAGAGACCGTTGGCTCCGGGCACGGATTTCCGGGCAAGCCTGTCCATGACCTTATACGCATCCTCTCCTCCGGCCTTCTCTTTTTCAACCAAATCGGGGCAAAGCGTATCCCGTACCCACCTGAAGGTATTCCCCGCGGAAAAGATTGATTCCGCCGAAGTATACATTCCCTTGATAAGCAGGCTGAATACATAGGGCTTGGTTTTGTAATTCAGCACCGGCTTATGGGTTGAAACCGCTATCCACGAAGATGTCCCCAAAGAGGTATAGGCCATCCCGTCCTCGACACATCCCGCGCCGGCCGCCATGCAGGCATTATCCACGCCCCCTGCGGCAATTTTCAATTCCGGGGGAAGTCCCAGCCCTGCGGCAATCTCCGGTTTGATGGTTCCAAGAATTTCAGAGGATTCATAGAGGGGCGGAAACTTTGCCGGGTCCAGGTCGAAGGCTTCAATATAGTCCCTGTCGTAATCACATTTAATAAGATCGTAGACGCCGCTGCCCGAGGCGTAGGAATAATCGGTTCCGATCATCCCGGTCAGGCGGTAATTGAGCAGATCCTTGGTTCCGATAAAATAAGCGGCCTCTTCGTACAGATCGGGACGATTCTGCTTATACCAGAGGATCTTGAAGGCCGCATAGAGGGGACCGGGAAAGCCGTTGCCTGTCTTGAGGTACCATTCTTCCTCTTTGATCCGGGCAAAGACTTCCCGTGCCTGTTTGGACGCCCGGGCGTCGGACCAGATGGGCACATACTCCGCCAGGACCCGGCCGTCCTTTCCTATGGGCACCACCCCAAGGCTGTGCCCGGAACAGGCCGCGGCGGCAATATCCTTAACCGGCATCCCGGTTTTTTGCAGAAGATCCCTGGTACCGGCGGTAAACATATCCCACCAGTCGCCGGGCCGCTGTTCCCGGAAATCCGGCTCTGGATAGAACGTTTCACACTGCTTAAAATCACTGCCAACGGAAATGCCCCGTTCATCAAAAATTGAAGATTTTAAGCCCCCGGTCCCCAGATCGTAGGCAATGACATACTCCATGGCTTAACTCTTGGGATAGGAAGAAACAATTTCCAAAGCCGACTGCAGGTTGATCCCGAAACGCTCAACCCCCAGGGCGGCAAGCTGTTCAAATTCGTCCCTGGTACGAATGCCCCCGGAGGCTTTGACCTTTATCCTGCCCCGGGTCAGCTCCCTGATCCGGGCAATACGGGGAATGTTTACCGGTCCGGGAATCCAGCCGGTACCGGTCTTGATAAATTCCGCCCCCGACAGGGGAACCAGTTCGCAGGCCTTGTCGATCTCCGCATCGGTAAGGGCGTTTATCTCTATAATTACCTTGGTCCGCACCTGCTTTGGGGTAACGGCGACTATCTGTCTTAATTCGTCCAGCACATAATCGTATTCCCGGTTTTTAAAGCGGCCCACATTCATCACAATATCCATCTCCTGAACGCCGTCCTTTATCAGATGTTCCGCCTCCAGAAGCTTGATCTCGGTCTTGTGGGCGCCTCCCGGGAAGCCCACGGGAGCCCCCGCATAGATGTCCGGTTCCCCCGCAAGCAGTTCCCGGACTGTGGCCGTCCAGCAGGGAAGGGAATGGACATTGATAAAACGGTACTCCTTGGCGATGTTCACGATGTTTACAATGTCCGGCAGGGTATGGGCGGTACGTACCGCACTAATATCGATCAGCCTGGCGGCTTCCTGAGCAGTCATGGTTAGATCCTCCGGTTGGATTTTATGGATGTGAACCTCTAAAAGCTTCAGTTTTTAGGGGTTCCCGGATATTGTCCTCCATGTTTATCGGTTATGTCAAGAAATAATATGTAATTATGTCTTGACAAATAGCCAATACCGTCAAACGGGACTATGATCTTATCTCATGCCGAAACCATCCGCATGATCAAATATCGGCCCCGAACAGGCAGCGGCAGTCAATTGGATAACATAATTCACAGGCAAAGCCGGCCTGTCCACGCTAATTTATCCCCTCAAAAGATTTGCCTTCCCGTTGATAAGCCTCCTTTAATATGCCAAGCGCCGAATGCAGGCCGATGCCGAATCTCCGGCACCCGGCGTCGTACATCTCCTCAAGAACCGCCAGGGATCGTATGCCCCCCGCCGCCTTAACCTGGGCCCGGTTCCCCACGGCGCTTTTCATTATCCTGATCATTTCCACCGTGGTTGGTCTGGCAGCCCAGCCTGTTCCCGATTTAACAAAGGCGGCCCCGGCCTCGACGGCTATGTTACAGGCCCGCGTAATTTCTTCATCCGAAAGATAGGCGCATTCCAGAATGGCTTTAACCGGGATAGGATAAGCGGCGCCGATGACCGCCTTTATATCATCGTAGACATACTGATCCCCGCCCGATTTCAGAGTGCCCACATTGATCACCATGTCAAGCTCATCGCAGCCTATGGATTTCATATACTTGGCGCAGTCCCTTTTCTGATCGATGGTATCCGCCCCCGAAGGGAAACCCGCAGTTCCCCCAAGCAGCACCTCCGAACCTTTAAGCAGCTTGCCCAGGGCTTCGTTATAACAGGGCATGGTAAAGGCGGCGACAAAGCGGTAATTGACTGCCGCCGCCGCAACCTGTTCCAGTTCTGCACGGGTTACGTCGGTCCTGACACAACTGACATCGATCATGCGAACGATTTCGGCATGGGATAAAGGCATACATCCACCATAAATATACAAGATGCCGAAAGATAATTATCTTTCGGTTATTTTATGATAATATAATGATCTATTGCCGTCAACATTTTTTATACAAATTTTGGGAATTCCGAATTTTACCTGTTTTTTCTTCAGGGAATTTCTGAAAAATGCAGTTTTCAGGGCTTTTTTTACCCCGTGGAGAAAATCTTTTTGTCGTAATTGTTTATATTACAATAAATTAGCGGTTTTTTCGGGGGACCCCCGGAACCCGGCATGGTAAACGCGGCGACGGAGCAGTTTTCGAACATGCCGGCGGCGAAGCTGCCGCCCGCAGTTGCGATGCTGTCCCAGGCGGGGAAAAAGCCAAAGCCCGTCCCCAGATATCCCCAGGGCTTCCCTTTACTTGTACTTTCTGACCGGATATGTATAACCGGATATTGTATAATTGAAACAAAAATAGAATTACTGTATATTTGGAAAAATAATAGAGCTGTTCGGAAACTTCAGTTTCCGAACAGCTTCCGCTTAAAAAGGACTTGCGCCGGACTTTAGTCCGCGATAACCAACCGGGTTATCGAACAAGTCCATTAACGTTTCTCCCCTGTGTACGCTGATATTAAGAGGCAAGGTTGTGAAAAATCCGATATACCAGGATGTGTATTTTAAACTGAGAAAACGTATTACCACCGGCGAATATATGGCCGGCGATTTTTTGCCCACCGAAGACCAGCTTGAGAATATTTACGGAGTCTCACGGACGACCATCCGTAAAGCGATGGAAATACTTGTCTCCGACGGGTATATCGAAGTAAAACAGGGCCGGGGTACCAGGGTACTGGATTACCAGTATACCCAAAGTTTGAACCGGGTAACCTCGGTATCCGATACTTTGCAGCAGAAGGGCTATGAGGTAACTATTAAAGATATTTACATAGACCGGATAGAGGCTCCTCTGCATATAGCGGAAAAACTTGGAGTAAAAGAAAACGCGGGACTTTACCGGATACAGCGGGTGCTTTCGGCGGATGCTGTTCCCACAGCCATATTGCTGAACTATCTTAGTGTGAATGCAGTACCGGGACTTGATGAAAAAACAGGAAAAATTTTCCGCTTTTATAAATTTCTGGAATCTGAATACGATATTATTATAGATTCTTCCGCAGATACCATTTTCGCCAAAAATGCGGATTTTGCAGAATCGCAGATGCTGAACATTAAAGCCGGATCGGCCCTTTTAGAGATACGCCGGATTACCTATCAGAATGGAAGGCCTGTAACCTGCGATATAAGTACCATGCGGGCGGACCGGTATCAGTTTGAGGTCAAGACCACGGGACGGTAAATCATCCGGCCCTGGCGGGACGTTTTGGAATCTTAGGCGCTTGCGTTTTCAGCTTTTTCCAGAATAAAGGACATGATCTTTACCTGATCCGCTTCGCCGTGGGACAGAATACCCCGTATCTCCCCGTGGTGCATGACCATGATACGGTCGCAGAGGGAAAGCACCTCCGGCAGTTCCGAGGAAAGAAGAATGACCGAAACGCCCGCTTTGGAAAGCTCGTCGATGATCCGGTAAATTTCCGCCTTGGCTCCGATGTCGATACCGTGGGTGGGTTCATCCATAAGCAGGATCTTGGGGTCGTTCATAAGCCACCGGGCTACGATAGTTTTCTGCTGATTTCCTCCGGAGAGGTTGTTGACAATCTGGTGAACCGAAGGGGTCTTGATCGCCAGCTTATCTACATACTCTACAACAAGATCCCGGGTCTTGCCCTTTTTAATAAGGCCGAATTTATTGCAGAGGCGCCTTAGATACACCATAATCATATTGTCTTCTACAGGCATCTTCAGGAAGAGCCCCTGGAGTTTTCGTCCCTCCGGGATAAGCCCCATGCCCAGATTGATGGCGTCCCGGGGATGTTTGATGACAACCTTTTTGCCGTTCATCAGTATGGTTCCTGATTTTATTTTTTGGGCGCCAAAAATGGACTGGAGCAGTTCGGTTCTGCCCGCCCCGACCAGGCCGGTCAGCCCCAGTACCTCTCCGGGGTACAGGTTGAAGGAAACATTCCGCACCCTGCCGTTCATATCTGAAAGATTGTTCACTTCCAGAAGGGGGGCTTTGTTCCCGTAGCTGGTCATGTAGTCCCGGTGTACCACCGTGTTAAAGTCCCGGCCTACCATCAGGTTTATCATGGTTTTTTCATCCATCTCGGCCTTGGGTCTGGTGGCGATATGCTGACCGTCCCGGAGCACCGTAATGGTATCGGCGATATACATGACTTCTTCCAGTTTGTGGGAAATGTACAGGGTGGCGACTCCTTCGCTGCGGAGTTTGTCTACGATTTTAAGGAGGAAGTCGATCTCCCCCGTGGTAAGGGAAGAAGTCGGTTCATCCATGATCAGCATCCGGGCCTCAAGGGACAGGGCCTTTACAATTTCCAGAAGCTGCATTTCGGATACGCTTAAATTTTTAACCAGGGTTTTAGGATTGATATGGGTAACGCCAAGACGGGAAAGAAGGCTTTCACAGTCCCGGTACATTTTTTTCCGGTCAATAAACCCCAGCTTATTTTTGGGCATGCGGCCTTCAAAGATATTTTCCGCCGCCGACATGTGCTGGGCCAGGGAAAGCTCCTGGTGAATCATGGCTATCCCCGCAAGGTTGGCCGCCCGGGGCTGGTCGAAGGATACGGGGGCGCCCTCAAATTCTACGGTTCCCTCATCGGCATGATATACGCCGGAGAGAATGTTCATCAGCGTTGATTTTCCCGCTCCGTTTTCACCAACCACCGCATGGACCTTGCCCCGTTCAATTTCGATGGTGATATTCTTTAAAGCTGTAACGCCGGGAAAGGTCTTTGTAATATTGCTGATCCTGCAAATTACATTCTGGGCCATGGAAAACCGCCTGATACTGTTCTTCGATAGATAGATAACCGCGGAAGACAGTCTCCCGCGGTTAACGCTAATGCATTCTACACAGCTTCCCCGCGGGTCCGCAGGGAAGCTGTGATACTTAGAAAAGTTCCGGGAAAAGCTGTTTTACGGTATCGGGAGTCGCCATGACGCCTTTGTAATAGGTTTCGGCGGGAGGCTTCTGTCCGGTTACCAGCTGGTTGAAAGCATCGATCACGCACTGATATCCCTGATTAAAGGGATCCTGGTCCAGGCATGCGCTGATCGTACCGCTGCCCACATAGGGAGCCGATTCGGCGAGCACATCATGGCATACCACGAAGATCTTGCCCTTCATTCCGGCGTCTTCCACCGCCTTAGCCGCTCCGGAGGGGCCGCCGGCGGTTACATAGATGCCCTTCAGATCCGGGTTGGCGGTGATAAAGTTGGCCGCATGGTTATAGGCTTCTTCGGCTTTATCGTTGTTCATCACTTCGCCCACAAGCCGTATGCCGGGAATCTTGTCCAGTACTTCCCGGGCTCCGGTCCGGCGCTGTTCGTGGCCGATGGCGGCGAAATCGCCGGTGATAATGGCGTACTTGCCGGAATTGTTCAGAAGTTTCGCCAGCGCCTCGCCGCACTGCCTGCCGCCGTCAACGCCGCCCTGTCCGTAAAATGCGACATGATACCGGGGTTCGCTGAGCTGGCTGTTAAAAAGATATACCGGGATACCCGCATCGGCCGCCCTTTTGATAACCGGCGACAGGGCATCGGAGACTCCAAAGGCGCAGATGGCGTTGTAGCCCGATGCGATACAGTTGTCGATAACGCTGGTCCATTTCTGGGCGTCGAAGTCAGGAACAGAAAGGGGGTCCACGATACAATTCCGGTCCGCAAGAATCTGCTTTGCGAAATTCTGGCCCTGCAGTACCGCTACGCCGAAGGGGTTGTTCTGTACCATGATGGCGGCAATCCGCAGGGGTTTGGACGATACCTGATCCACCGGCAGAGACAGGAGCGTCTTTCCCGGAGGGGCCTTTATCTGGGCCGCCGGGGTCATCGGTCCCTTTGGACCCGCCTGCTGGCCGGCGGCAAATACCGTACCGGCAAGGAAGGAAAGACTCAACACGGCAACAAAAACAACGATTATCGCCTTCTTAAACATAATCTCCTCCTCAAATAAAAATATATTTCCGGAAATTCCGGCAAAAATCCAAATGGATCCTCACGGGGTTCAGCGGGCCGCCCGTTTTTTGCGGATACAGTCGATAGCCACCGCCCCCACGATTACCAGTCCCAGGACTATGGTCTGCCAGTACCCTGATACCGCAAGCTGGATAAAGAGATTTTTTAATACGCCCATGAGAAGGGCCCCCAGGAGAACCCCCAGTATATTGCCCTCGCCGCCGGTCATGCTGATGCCGCCGATTACCGCCGCCGCAATAACGTCCAGTTCATATCCCTTGCCGAAGGAAGGGTCCCCGCTGTCCATCTGGCCCACCAGGATCAGGCCGCAGAGACCGGCCAGGAATCCGGTGATCGCATAAACGGTTATGATCACCCGGTCCACGAAGATGCCCGACAGTTTCGCCGCCTGCTGGCTGTTCCCCACCGCATAGATGTTTCTCCCTGTCTGGGTATAGTTGGCAAAGATATGGCCCAGGATCAGTACAAACACCATGACCAGGACGGTTACCGGCATAAGTCCTATATAACCCCCGCCGAATACCGAAACCCAGCTTGCCTGATACTTGATGGGATTCCCGTTGGATATTACCAGGGCGGCGCCGTTCCCGACACTCAACATACCCAGGGTTACGATGAAGGGGGGAATACCCAGCTTGGATACGAGGAGGCCGTTTATCGTTCCCATGAGGAGTCCGCCCCCCAGGGCAAGAAAAAGGACCACTATGGGAGGTACGGCAAAGGCCCGGTAACAGGCCATGCTCATACAGGCGGAGAAGGCTATTACCGAACCCACCGAAAGATCGATGCCGCCGGTGATTATCACCATTCCCATGCCTACCGCCAGGATAGCCACCAGGGACGACTGCCTTAAAACATTAAAAATATTTCTTGGGGTGGGAAAGGACAGCGGACGAAGAAAGATCAACAGCAGACAGAGCAGAACCAAAACAAGCGCAACCATGGCTTCCGGTTTTGCTATAATATCGGCTATGCGATGGTCGTTCTTTTTTATGTCTTTTTTTGCTGTTTCCATAAAACATTCCCTATGACTGCGGTTTTATTGACATTATGTCATAACATAATGACCATAGCATGATATGACTTCTGTGTCAACTTGTTTTTTCCCCGGAACTTAACGTTTTTATTGACAGCATACCGGGATCATGGTATCGTAGACAAATGCAAGGGAGGCCAAATGGGAAAGCGTGCCCTCACCGTGGCTGATATAGCCTTTACGCTGGATCACTCGCTTCTGCGCCCGGAACTGACAATCAAAGAAGTAAGAGAAGGCTGTGATACCGCCAGACAATACGGCTGTGTTTCGGTCTGCGTCAGGCCGTCGGATCTGCCCGTCGTCATAGAAAGCTTAAAGGGAAGCGAAGTACTGTCCACTACCGTTATTGCCTTTCCCCATGGAACCGCCGCCACAGAGTCAAAGCTCTTTGAAATTAAAGACGCCCTGGATAAGGGGGCCGTGGAAGTCGATATGGTGATGAACTATGCCAGGTTTCTCTCCGGGGAAGTCCGGTACGTGGAAGAGGAGATCGCCGCGGCGGCGGAATGCGCCCATGGGGGCGGCGCCCTGTTAAAGGTCATCTTCGAGAACTATTACCTTTCAACCGAACAAATTATCCAGTGTTGCAGGATATGCAGGCAGGGAGGAGTCGATTTCGTCAAGACCTCCACCGGTTATGCCCCCGGCGGGGCCGTCATTTCCGATTTAATTACCATGGTCAAACACGCGGACGGTATGCGGGTAAAGGCCGCCGGCGGCGTCAGAACGCTTGATGACGCCCTGGCTGTTATCGCCACCGGAACTGCCAGAATCGGAACCCGATCCTCCCAGGCTATTCTGGAAGAGGCAAAGCAAAGGGAAGCAAGGGGAGAACTGTTTTTAGGAGGAACCGCGGATGAGTAAGAAGATCATTGCCTGGGATTTGGGTACCAGCGGCAATAAGGCCTCTCTTTATGATGCCGATGGCGCCTGTATTGCGGATACTTTTATTGCCTATAATACTGCATACCCCGCCCACGGATGGCACGAGCAGCGTCCCGGCGACTGGTGGGATGCCGTTGTCAAAAGTACCAGGCTGCTTGTCGAAAAGTCCGGGGTAGCGAAAGAAGACATCTCCTGCTGCGGCATTTCCGGGCACAGCCTGGTACCGGTGCTTATCGGCAAGGGGGGCGGACTGCTCAAGGAAAGCATTCCAATCTGGTCGGACGGCCGGGCTTTTAAGCAGGCCGAAGCGGTATTCTCTCATTTCGATGAAGAATCCTGGTACATGAAGACCGGCAATGGTTTTACGCCTGCCTTCTATACGGCCTTCAAGCTGCTCTGGTATAAAGATAATGAGCCCCAGATCTTTAACGAAATAGAAAAATTTATCGGTTCCAAGGATTATATCAATTATAAATTAACCGGCCGGATCTGTTCCGAACCTTCCTATTCCTCCGGCTGCGGCATGTGGGATTTATTACGGTGGGATTATTCCCAGGAGTTAATCGACGCCATGGGGCTTGACCGGTCTATCTTTCCCGAGATTGTCGCCTCCACCGAAGTAATCGGTTCTATTACGCCGGAGGCGGCGGAAATTTTAGGGCTCCATAAAAACGTACAGGTAGTAGCGGGAGGGGTGGACAATGCATGTATGGCCCTGGGCGCCAAAGCATTTAAGGAAGGGCGGGTATACAACAACCTTGGTTCTTCCGCCTGGATTGCCGTTTCCTCCCAAAAACCGCTTCTTGATAAAAAGTCCAGGCCCTATGTCTTTACCCATGTGGTGCCGGGTTACTATGCCTCCGCCCTGTGCGTAACCACCGGAGGAACTGCGTTCCGCTGGATGCGGGATGTCCTTTGCAGGGATCTGAAGGAGGAGGCAAAAAAAACCGGCGGGGATGAATATGAGCTTATGACCCGGGAGGCATTACAATCCCCCCTGGGGGCAAACCGGCTGCTTTTTAATCCCAGCCTCGGCGGCGGTATGCCGATGGATAAGAGTTACAACCTGCGGGGTTCCTTTATCGGCCTTGAGTTGGTTCATACCCGCGCCGACATGCTGCGGGCCTCGATGGAGGGCATTTCCATGAGCCTTAGGGTTTGTCTGGATAAAATGCGGGAGTTGACGGATATCAGCGATGAGATGCTCCTGGCCGGGGGCGGAAGCAAGAGCCCCGTCTGGAGGCAGATATATGCGGATATTTATAAGACCACGGTTCTGAAATCCAACGTTGATCAACAGGCTTCCGCCCTGGGAGCCGCCGCCTGTGCGGCGGTGGGAACCGGCCTGTGGAGCGGTTTTGACCGTATTGACTCTCTGCACACTATCGAGGAACGGGTTTCTCCCATCCCTGCCAACATGGCCTTCTACGACAGGCTGATGGCAGTCTATAATCAGGCATCGGGATACCTCTCGGATCTGGGGGATGCCATGATAGCGCTGCCGTCTCCGGGATGAGCCGGATAGAACATTCCGGTTGCTGCGAACCTGCGCTTGGATGACGTTTGGCCGGCGCTATACAGAAACCCGGGGGTTCGCGCCGCCAAATATGCCGGAATCAGAAAAAACCGGTACTGTGCCATTCTGGCCTTGTCCGTGCGGGTCTCTGCCATAGCGGCGCTCCCCCTTTTTAAGCATCTGACAGGTTTACGGTGTCCGAATTTGTAAGGGGCGGAACGAGGAAATGAACCTCCCCGCCCTGAAGCTCCCCCGCCGGAAGGCAGGGTCCGGGCCGTGCCGCAGAGGGTTACAAATTCCGTATACGCGGCCAAGGGGATGCCCCAGGCGGTCCATCTGCGGAACATGGCAAGCCCGCCTGCCGGGCGTCCAGTCTGTTTTTTCACGCATACCTGTACACTCCTTATCTTGTAAAAACGCTTTGTTCGCTGAAGAAAATGACTTATTTTCTTGAGAAAATGACCTGTCCGGGTAAAAAGACGGATTATATTTGCAAGAAATTGCAGATAAATGTAAGCAAATATCAAGAAACAGCACCAAATGCGAAGAGTGGAGGGGCGGCCTTTACCGGGGCGGCGATATATACGCAATACGTCTAT
>JAISPH010000229.1 GCA_031275035.1 Treponema sp. | reverse complement strand
TCCGGCCCGGAGGATTACAGCGCCGGGTAGTAACAATGTAGTTGCAAATCGAATCTGCAGAAAGACAGTCGGCGCAGCTTCCGGTTTCATTACAGGGGGTTTTGAGAGCCGCAAAACGCTGTACGTTAAGAGGCGATGCAATGGTCCGGGCCCGGACCATTGCATCGGCGGCGGTTTTTGCTACCTTATTTATGCCCGCCATCACAATTACCTGCTTGGGACCGAAGATCATCGCCGCCACCCGGTTGCCGTTCCCGTCTATATTTACCAGCTGGCCGTCCTCACTTATGGCATTGGCGCCGCAGAGGAAGGTGTCGCAGAGCAGGGCCTGCCGCATCAGTTCAATCCGTTCCTCCCTGGATGCGGCCTTGTCCCGGTCGATAAGCTTGTTTCCCCGCTCTTCCAGCAGTTTCTGTATCCCCAGGCCGTCCATGGTCAGGGAGCCGCCCCAGGAAACCACATGCTCCCGGGGAATGAGGGCCAGAACCTTTTCCACCGCCGCCGCAGTTTCATCAAAATACCATGCTTCAAAACGCCGGTTTTCCAGGGCCTTTACCACCCGGGGCCCCAGCTTGCCGTTCCGCAGGATTATGGGACCTGTATTCATAGTTCCTCCTTGCCTTGGTATCAGGGGGCCCTTCAAAAAACCGTATTTGAAACCGCCCCCGAAGGCCCCCCGCCGAAAGGCGGGCTCTTGGGCATTAGACCCGCCTGCGAATAAAGCTATTCGGAAACTGAAGTTTCCGGATAACAAAGCTTAAAAACAATCCGCCGGACTTTGGTCCGCGCCCGCTCACGGGATTCACTCTCCCAGGTAAGCCTTGCGGATATTGTCATCCTTAAGCAGGAGCGAGCCGGTATTCCGCATGGTAATAACCCCCGTCTCAAGCACATAGGCATAGTCGGCAATTTCCAGGGCGGCATGGGCATTCTGCTCTATCAGGAGGATCGTCGTGCCATTCCGGTTTATCTCTCCGATGATCTCGAAGATCATTTTGGAAACCAGGGGAGCGAGCCCCAGGGAGGGTTCGTCCAGCATAAGCAGTTTGGGCGAAGTCATAAGGCCCCTGGCCGCGGCGAGCATCTGCTGTTCCCCGCCGCTTAAGGTTCCCGCATGCTGGCGCATCCGTTCCCTCAGCCGGGGAAAGAGGTCGAAGCAGCGTTCCCGGGATCTTTTTATTTCCCGGCTGTCCTTAATGGCATAGGCCCCAAGTTTAAGATTTTCGTCTACCGTCAGGTTGGGGAAAATCCGGCGGCCTTCGGGGATAAGCACCAGGCCCATGGAAACGATGTCCTTGGTATCCCTGCCGGTGATGTCTTCGCCGTCCCAGAGTATCTTTCCCGATGCGGATTTAACCAGCCCTACAATGGTATTCAGCATGGTGCTCTTCCCTGCGCCGTTTGCCCCGATGAGGGTTACAATCTTTCCGTCCGCTACTTCCAGATCTATGCCCTGAAGGGCATGGATGCCGCCGTAGTATACCGAGAGGGCTTCAAGCTTAAGCATCGCCGTCTCCCCTGGCATCCACCCCCAGGTAGGCTTCGATCACCTTCTGGTTTTTCTGAATCTCCGCGGGACTTCCCTCGGCAATAGTAATGCCGTAATCCAGCACATAGAGCCTGGTACAGATGCCCATCACCACCTGCATGTGGTGTTCAATAAGGAGAACCGAAATTTTAAATTTATCCCGTATCCCCACGATGAAGTCCATCAATTCCTGGGATTCCTGGGGGTTCATCCCCGCAGCGGGTTCATCCAGGAGGAGCAGTTTGGGTTCCGTAGCCAGGGCGCGGACTATCTCCAGGCGCCGCTGTTTTCCATAAGGGAGTGAAACGGCATTGTCATCCGCATTGTCCAGAAGTCCAACCGAAGCCAGCAGCTCCCGGGAAAATTCCCGAACCTTCTTTTCTTTTTTAAGATAACCCGGCAGGTGAAGCACCGATTCGATCAGGGCCGGCTGTTCCCGAAGATTGCAGGCCACCAGGAGATTCTCCAGTACCGTCATCTCGTGGAAGAGCCGTATGTTCTGAAAAGTTCGGGCTATGCCCGCCCGGGTGATTGCATGGGGCTGCTTTCCGGTAATGTTCCGCCCGTCCAGCAGTATGCTTCCCCGGGTGGGGGTATACACGCCGGTAATCATATTGAAGACCGTGGTTTTACCCGCTCCGTTGGGACCGATAAGGCCCACAATCTCCCCGTCCTCCACGGCGATGGAAAAATCGGCCACCGCGGTAAGACCCCCGAACTGCATGGTTACCTGGCTGGTTTGGAGCATCAGCGTTTCTCCCCGGAGCGGCCCTTTCCTCCGGCAAAGCGTCCCCTCAGCCGGGGAAGGACCGAATTAAAAAACCAGTCCCAGGCAAATTCCTGTTTTCCCATAAGCCCCTGCTGGCGGTAGATCACCACCAGGAGCAGTAGAATGCTGAAAACCACCATCCGCAGCCCCGGAAGCCCCTGGGTCTGAAAGAAAATAAAGTTGAGGGACCCGTCCAGGAAACGAAGGGCTTCCATGGCGATGGTTACGATAATCGCCGCAATGGCCGATCCGGTGATGCTGCCGATACCGCCTAATACGACGATAAGCAGGATATTGTAGGTCAGGTTGAAGGTGAACATCTTGGGATCGATGGTGGTCATCAGGTGTCCCAAAAGGGCGCCCCCCGCCCCGGCTATAAAACTGGAAATGGTAAAGCTGATAATTTTAATTCTGGCCACATGGATACCCATGGCCTGAGCGGCGATTTCATTGTCCCTCACCGCCTGGCAGGCCCGGCCAAAGGCGGAGCGGATCAGGGCGGTCATAAAGACCACCGTCAAAACCGCCGCCCCCCATATCATAAAGGTAGTGGAAAATTTGGGAAGCCCCTTGAGGCCCAGGGCGCCATTGGTAACTGGCTGCAGATTGGTGATCACTACCCGGATAATTTCGGAGAAGCCCAGGGTTGCAATGGCCAGGTAATCATCCCGAAGCCGCAGTACCGGGGCGCCTACCAGAAAACCGGCCAGCGCCGCGGCGGCGCCCGCGATGATCAGAGCGGGGATAAAGGGAAGTTCCACTTTCGCCAAAATGGGAACAATGGGGGTCATAAAAAAATTCAGCTCTTTCTGGGCGGGACTCATGGTCAGGAGGGCGCTTACATAGGCGCCTATGGCCATGAACCCCGCATGTCCCAGGGAGAAGAGACCGGTAAAGCCGTTTATCAGATTGAGGGACAGGGCCAGGATGATATAGATCCCGCAGAGGTTGAAAATCCGCAGTGAAAAGGAACTGAAAAGACCATTGGCCAGCGCAATAAAACCCAGAATAACGAGGACCGCGGCGGCGTTACAGATACGAAGCTTCCGTTTTTCCAGGATCACGCTATACCTTCTCTATCTGATTTTTTCCCAGAAGTCCCGCAGGCTTCAACAGGAGCACCAGGATGAGCAGGACAAAGGCAAAGGCATCCCGGTATCCCGTCAGGGTGGGCAGAAAGGCTATTATCATAATTTCGATAAATCCCAGAAGCAGCCCCCCCAGAACCGCTCCGCCTATATTGCCTATACCCCCGATAACGGCGGCAATAAAACATTTGAGTCCGGGGATCATCCCCATGGTGGGGTTAAGCTGGGGATACTTAACTGCCCACATCACTCCTCCGATGGCGGCCAGTACCGATCCGGTTCCAAAGGTAAAGGAAACAATCTTGTTTACGTCAATCGCCATAAGCCGCGCCGCGGCAAGGTCCGTAGAAACCGCCCGCATGGCCATGCCGGTTTTGGTTTTATGCACAATGACTAAAAGCGCCGTAAGGAGTATTGCCGTAAGGACGGGAATAAAAAGGCTGATGCTCATTACCGATACGGAGCCGAGGCGAACCACCTGGTTAAACATCTCCGGCACGGGGAACCCCTTGGGCCGTCCGCCGAAGATAACGGTGGCAAGATTCTCGATAAGAAAGGAAGCGCCGATAGCGCTGATCATGATGGAGATTTTCGGCGATTCCCGCAGGGGCCGGTAGGCGACCCGCTCCAGGGCGACGCCGAAGATGCCCGTAAGCCCGAAGGCTACCATAAAACCCACCCACCAGGGCATGATCACCAGGGTGATGCCGTAAAAAGCGGCATAACCCCCCAGCATAAACACATCCCCGTGGGCAAAATTTATCAGTCTAAGAATACCGTATACCATGGTATAGCCGATGGCAATAAGGGCATAGAGGCTGCCCAGCGACAGAGCGTTAGAAAGATGCTGCAAAAAAAGATCTAAGGTCATGCATCGACAGCGCCGGGCAGCCGGCGGAACGGCCCCGATGCGGGCCGCCGTTTCCGCCGGATTTTAACGCTTACTCCTTAGGGGTTGACTATGGTCTTGTACACAAACTTACCGCCCTCGACGCCCTTAATAAAGGCGCTCTTGGTGGCGTCCCCGTTAGCGTCCAGAGAGGTGGTTCCAGTTGCCCCGATGAAACCCCTGGTCCGGGCTATGGCGTCCCGAATCTTGGCGGGCTCGATGGAATTGGCCCGCTTGATGGCGTCCAGGGCGACGAGATAACCGTCATAACCCAGAGCGGTAACTGCGGCGGGTTCCTTGTTGTACCGGGAACGGTATTCTTTAAGGAAGGTTTCCGCCGCCTCGGTGGTGGCTACTTCGGAAGCGAAGAAGGTGGAGAAAACCGCCCCTTCTACCCGTTCCCGGCCCACATCGATAAATTCGGGGGTCTCCCAGGTATCGCCGCCGATGATTGGGGTGTTGATCCCCAGTTCCCGGGCCTGCTTAATAACCAGGGCCGATTCGGTGTAGTTGCCGGGGGCAAAGATGACGTCCGGGTTAAGAGAACGGATCGTGGTAAGCTGGGCGCTGAACTCCTGATCTCCCGTATTGTAATTGACGGTGGTCAGGATACTGTTGCCGTTTCCCGTCAGGGTCTTGAAATGATCGGAGAAGAATTTAGCCAGGCCCACGGAGTAATCGTTGGAGACTTCCTGGACAATAACGGCGGTTTTAGCCTGGAGGTCATTGTAGGCATAGTTGGCCATAACCGTTCCCTGGAAGGGATCGATAAAGCATACCCGGAAGTAGAATTCATTCCCGGCGGTTACCAGAGGATTGGTGCAGGAAAGACCGATTACGGGAATGCCCGCATCCTTGGCTACTTCGCCCCCCGCCATGGAAAGGGAAGAACCCCAGGACCCGAGGATAACCTGTACCTTGTCCCGGTCAACCAGGCGCTGAACCGCATTGGCGGCTTCCACCTTGTCGGATTTATTATCCACCACCACCAGTTCTACCTTGTAGCTCTTTCCCCCTACTTCGATAGTTGGATTAAGCTCATTGGCAAGACGTATGCCCTCAACTTCCATGGCGCCCCCGGCGGCATTTGCCCCGGTCATAGGTTCAAACACGCCTATTTTGATGATGTTATCTCCGCCGCCCTTGGCGCATCCGGCAAGAATCAGGATACCGGCAGTAAGCAGGATAAGCGCTTTTTTCATACAAGTCCTCCTTAAAAATGACAACTTAAAAGATCAATACAACCATGATACGGATTATTTCAATTTATGCAATTACCCTGTACCATGGAACCATGACTGAACGGCGCGGGGCGTTTGCTTCGATAATTCTCTGCGTATTGTTTTGGGGTTTTTCCTTTGTTTCGATAAAAGCAGCGGTCGCTGTCTTTCCTCCCATGACCCTGGGGGCAGTCCGTTTTATCCTGGCGCTGATCCTTCTGGCGATCATCAAGCGCCGCCTTGTTCCGGACGAGAAACCGGCCCTTCGGGATCTGCCCCGTCTGCTGGGGTCGGGTCTTGCCGGGGTTACCCTGTACTTTTTCTGCGAGAATAACGGGGTCGCCCTGGTCAGCGCCTCGGAGGCCTCCATTATCGTGGGTTCCATCCCGGTACTTGTCATGGCCGCCGAATGGATCAGAAACCTGGTCCTCCGCCGTGCCGCTGTGCCGGACCGGGATGTTCCAAGTTCCGCTGCGGATCAGTCCCGGATTGGAGTCCGGCGCTGGCTGGGGGCGCTTCTGTCGGTTGCCGGGGTGATCCTGGCGGCGGGTTTTG
>JAISPH010000191.1 GCA_031275035.1 Treponema sp. | reverse complement strand
CGTAGCATGGGGAAGGGGGTTTGTCAAGGGGCCATAATCCGCCATACGCCCCTTCGGGTCGTTTTCCGGGAGGCCGGAGAAGCGGCGATATATACGTAATGCGTATATAGGCGGGATGGGGGGCGATTATACGAAGTGCGTATATATACCGGGGAGGCGGATGTATACGAAGTACGTCTATTTGCGGAAAAGGGGCCGATTAGACGAATTACGTCTATATATAGGCAGGTGGTGATATATACGCAATGCGTATATACGTCGGGAAAGAGCCGGTTAGACGAATTGCGTCTATATGTGGGATGGGGGCGATTATACGAACTGCGTATATATACCGGGATAAGGGGGAAATATACGAAGTACATATATATCGCTAGGGATAGGAGCGGCAAATAGATGAATTGCGTATATATCGCCAGGGGCGGATGTAACACGCATTCGCTTTACTTCCGGGCGGAGGGCGGAGAGTGAAAAGTGGAGGGTCTGGGGGGATATATACGAAGTGCGTATATTTGCGGGCGGGTGGAGGGGGGTCTGGGGACGGGTTTGGGGCGGATATATACGCAATACATATATACACCGAGACAGGTGGATATAACATGTATTCGCTTTACTTCCGGGGTGGGGACAGCCTGGAAACAGCGGTCCGCACGAAAAAAACGGAACCGTTGAAGCGAAAGCCACAGTCCGAACCCTTGTTACGATGTCCCGATCCGGGGGGCGGCGGCAATGGAAAAAAGAAACCTTACAAAAGGGAGAGAAATGGCGAAGGAAAAAGCTCCACGGCAAAGGCCGCCAATAAGAAGGTTAACGACACGGAGGTTGACGGCGGGTATTCTGCTGATCCTGGGCCTGGGGATGGCGGTTTTCGTACCGGCGGCGTTTATCTCCATGCGGCGCCTGGCGGAACGCCGTTTCGATCAGCTGGAGGATCGTTTTGATCTATTGGAAAGCCGCCTGGAAGACCGTTTTGACCGGCTGGAGGAGGATCTCCGCCTGGCCTTTGCGGAACAGGACAGACGTCTGGGCGAAGAAACCGCCGCTCTTGGGGAACTGGGCCGCCGGATCGAACGGGCCGTCGGCGTTGAGGGCGGACGGACCCTTTCCCGGATCATCAGAACCGAGCGGGTATATGCGGATCTTCTGGAGGAACAGAAAAAGAAGACCCTGGATACGCTCTATGGCGAAGAGGAGCTGCTGGAACGGACCCGGCGGGCGGAAGAACTTTTCAGGACGGGAAAATACAAGCAGGCCCAGGAACTGTATGCGGGCATAAGCGAAGCCCGGCCCGAAAACCTGGAGGCCCGTTTTTACCGTTACTATGCCCTTTTCCTGCTGAATAAAAGCGACCGGAACCAGTACCGGCTTATCCGGGAGGGGCTTATGCAGCTGGAACGGTCAGGCTATATGAGGGACGAAATCGGCGAGATCCTTTCCTATATCGCCGCGGAAGAGACGCCCTCTCCATAAAAACCCGGCATGGGTACCGGCGGCTTCCATGCTGGCGGCCTCCGTGCCGGCGGAACAGTGAGGATGGTATGCGTAGGTATATGACAGGTCTTTTACTGCTTCTCTCCGTGATGAAAGTCCCGGCCCTGAACGTGCGGCTGGCCCCTCTTTTCTATATAGATGAAGCCAGGGACACCGTTTACGATCAGAGCCGTATCCACTGGGACCTGCTCCGCAGGCTCAGAGCCATTGAAACCGGAGGGGCCCTCCATTTTTCCCTCCTGGGAAACGACCAGGTGCGGCCGCCCCAGTCTCTGCTGGATGCGGTAAGCCTCTGCCGGGAGGACCGGGCCGATTACCTGCTCTACGGGTATATCGCAAAGAAGGACTATACCCTCTACGGGGAGATTAAGCTTTTCAGCTATGAAAAGCGGACCATACTGCGGATCTTCTATGCCGCCGACGATCATGACAGCCAGGAACGGCTTTTGTCGAATTTGGCGGAGAAGATCGCCGCCTATATTGACGAAGCCTTTCACCTTAATATTGGCGATCCCGGACCGGACTACTGGGAACTTTGGGCCGGGGCGGGCGCCGGTTACTGGACGCCCCTGGATCAGGCCTGGACCGGTCTGCTGATCGGCACGGGGCTTGTTACCGGGGGGGTCCGCCTTGTCCCCAGGGATAAGCTCTTTACCGGTTTCGGCAAGGCCTTCTTTGTTTCCGCCGCAGCGGAGCTGGGCTACCGTCTCGGTATGGGCGGCGTCTACGGCGCCTGGGATCACGGCCTCAGCGCCGGAGGACCGGTCCGGCTTCACCTGGAACTGGACCGGGAACAGCAGCTCTTTGCCGGAATGGGGCTTCTCTACTCCCTGGACTTTATGACGGTAAAGGAACCCTACAAAAACCGGGAAACAAAAATCTACAATACCCTGGGATTGGTATTTTCCCTGGGTTATGCCTTTAAGGCGGATGACGGATTTTCACTTTTTTTTGATAACCAGATTGAAGCGCGTTTCTATAAGACCCCGATGATCACCTACAGCCCCCGGCTGGGGATTGAGTGGCTCCTTATACGGCGGGAAGCGGCCCGGAAATGGTAAATTTCTGTATCCTGGCCTTGGGCTGCCTTGCCGTCAGCGTAGTGGACGCCAGAACCTGCCGCATCCCCGACGGGCTGCTCCTTGTCTTCTTCTGCGCCCTCCTTGCCGCCGGAACCGGGGAACCTGCCTTTTGGGCCGGGTTTTTACCGGCCCGGATACCGCCGGCGCTGATCTGCTTTACCGCCCTTTATCTGCCCTGCCGTTTCTGCGGCGGCCTTGGCTTCGGCGATGTAAAATACGCCGCCCTTCTGGGCTACGCCCTGGGTCCGGAACGGTACTGCGCCTTCCTCGGAGCCGCCGCCCTGAGCAGCCTTTTGGTCTACGTTATGGGGACATTTCTTCTGGGCTGGGGCCAAAAAACAAAACTGCCCTTTGCGCCCTTCCTCAGTTTCGGCGCCCTGGCCGCCGCCGCCTTCAGGATACCGGGGCCATGAAAAAACACGGGCCGCTTTTCATCCGCCTGGCGGGGCTGCTCATCATGGGCCTTGTCCCTTTGCGTTCAGCGCAGGGGCAGGAGATCAAAAAAATGGATTTCAGGAACCAGGCCATTACGGATATATTGATGGTCCTGGCCGATCTGGGGCAGGAATCGGTAATCACCGATGAAAGCGTCAGCGGAACGGCGACTTTCTTTTTCAGCGACTGCAGCTTTGAAGAGGCCCTTTTCAGGTTTACCGAAGCCTGTAATCTTTTCTGTGAAAAGAGAAACGGCGCCTACTATGTTTCCAGAATACGGATACGGACCGGAACGTTTAATGGAGACGCCGCCGGCAGGGACGCCGCCGGTACGGCGGGGGCGGAATTGATCAGCCTCGATGCGGAAGACGCAAATCTGGAAACGCTGATAAGGAACCTCTCCCGGAGTCTGGGCCGGACCATACTCTACGACGCCCTGCCCGGAACCTCAATCACCATTCATACCCGGAGCAGCCTCAGGGACATTCTGGAGATCATCATAAAAAAATATCCCGCCTATTCCCTGGCGGAAGAAAACAACGCCTTCTACATCAGGAAGGCCGTGGAAAACGATCCCGGCGGCGGCCGTTTAAGTTCATCCTCCATCAGGCGGGAGGGCGGCCGTTTTTCCATATCCCTCCAGCGGGGTTCCCTTTCTTCAATTATCAGCCTGCTGTTCAGGACGGCGGAAAGGGAATACTCCCTGCTCCAGAAAATAGACGCCGTCCTGGAACACCTTTACTTTGAGGATAAAAGCTTTGAAGAGCTGCTCCGGCTTGTACTGGAACAGGGAAACTGCGGTTATACAATCAGCGGCGGGGTATACTATATCTTCGAGGTTCAGCGAAAGGACATCCTCAAGGGGCTCAAGGAAACCACGGTGATGCAGCTTCAGCACATCTCCGCCGAAGAAGCCCTGGCCCTGCTGCCCGCCGATTTCAGCGGTTCCTTTATCAAGGCCAACAAAAACGCCAACTCCCTCTACCTTACCGGCAGCGCCGGGGAAATCGAGCCCATACTCCGGTTTCTTGCCCTGCTGGACATTCCCGCCGGAAGCCGTCCCCCCAGGCGTTTTGAACTGCACAGTCTTAAAGCGGCGGATTTTATCGGCCTTCTGCCCAGGGAACTTGCCGCCGCGGGCCCCCTGGTTATCCCCGGCTCCAATGCCTTTGTACTCCGTGCAGGGGATGAAATCTGCCGGCAATTTGAAGACTACATAACCCTCCTCGATACCGGCGGCGCCGTCCCGGTATACCTGAAATACATAAGAAACGACGAACTTTTCCAGTATCTGCCTCCTTCGGCGGTTAAAGAGGATCTTATCCCTTCCCCGGACCCGTCGCTGGTCTTTTACAGGGGAACCGGGGAACAGCGGCGGCAGTTTCTGGATCAGCTCAAGCTGATCGACCGGCCCAAACCCCAGATACGGTATCAGCTTCTGGTTATTCAGTATCAGCGGAGCGAAAACCTTGCCTGGAACAAATCCCTTTCTTTCAATTCTCTTTCCGGGGAGCCCGCCTCCAGGCTGATATCGGGGACCTTCTCGAATCTTCTCAACATCAACTTCGATATTATCTCCGGCTTCGGCTATCATCTGGCGATGCAGCTTAATCTGCAGCTGGGGGAGGACAAGGCCAGGGTACTGGCCGACACCACCCTGAACGGCATATCCGGACAGGAAATCAAATTTGAAAATACCACTACCTTTAGATACCGGGACACCACCATCGATCCGGAAACAGGCAAACCCTTCTACACGGGAACCACCAGGGAAATTACCTCCGGCCTTGTGCTGAACATAAACGGCTGGGTTTCCGGGGACGGGATGATCACCATGAAGGTAAATGCGGCGGTTTCCAAACAGGACGAAAGCGGCGCCAATACCAGCGCCACCACCAATCCGCCCCCCACATCGGAACGGGCGGTAAACACCCAGGTCAGGACCAAATCGGGGGCTCCCATTGTGATAAGCGGCCTGCTTCAATCGGAAAAAAACGAATCGGTAAAGAAACTCCCCCTGCTGGGAAGCATTCCCCTGATCGGCAGGTTCTTTCAGGACATAGACAAATCGGAGAGCACCACTGAACTGGTGATCTATATCATCCCCTATGTGCATAACGGAGAAGCGGCGGCGGAATACGGAAATAAAATTGACGAATACTACAAGAGGTTTATCCGTACCGGAGGAGAATTCCCGCCGCTTCCGCAGGCTGGCAGCATTCCGGCGGAGGAATGATGGAACGGATAAGCCTGAAACAGTTTGTCTTTTCCTCCGGCTGCGGCGGACAGTATCCCCGGGAATTTATCAGCCGCCGGGGAGCGCTCAAACTGAGCGAGGACGAAGCCGAAGTACGGGTTGCCGTGGCGGAAGGCGCCGGAGAGGATCTGTTTGAATACCTGGAGGGTTACCACCTCCCTAAACGGACCCTTTTCTCTTCGGTAAGCAGGGTTGAATTTGCCGCATATATGGGGGAACTGGCCGGCGCCGTTGCCCCCGGCGGCGGGACAGAGGCGCCGCAGCCGGCCGGCCCGGAGGATACCGGGACAGCCGGCGGGGCCGGCAAAGCCCCGGAGCCGGTTAAAAGCTCCGGGGAGGGCGCCTTTACCCTTGAGACGGCTGCCGGCGACGCTCCGGTGATCAGTATTATCAACGCCATCTGTATCGAAGCGATCAGGCTTGAAGCGTCGGACATTCACATTGAAGCCCAGGCCGGCGCGGTGCAGGTCCGCTGCCGCATAGACGGGGTGTTAAAGGTAGTTAAGCGGCTGGACAAGTCCTTCTTTCCCGCAATTTCCAACCGGATCAAAATTATGGCGGACATGAATACCCTGGAACGGCGGCTGCCCCAGGACGGCAGGATGACCGTTTCGGCGGGAGATCATAAGGTTGACCTCCGGGTTTCGGTCATTCCCATAACCGGGGGCGAATCTATCGTACTGCGGATCTTCAACAAAACGGCGAAGCTCCTGGGGCCGGATCAGCTTGGCTTTTATCCCCCCGATCTTGAACGGATTAAGACGGGCCTGCGCAGTCCCTGGGGATTACTGCTCCTGACGGGTCCCACGGGAAGCGGCAAGACCACCACCCTCCACGCCCTTCTGGGGACCCTGCCGGTGGAGGAGATGAACATCATCGCCCTGGAAGATCCGGTGGAACAGATCATCCCCGGAATCAATCAGGTGCAGATCAACGACGCCATCAGCCTGAGTTTCGACAGTATGCTCCGCCGGGTGCTCCGGCAGGACCCCAATGTGATCATGGTCGGCGAAATCCGGGACGGGGCCACCGCGGAACTTGCCCTGCGTTCCGCCCTGACGGGACACCTCATCCTTTCGACCCTGCATACCAACGACAGCGTTTCCGTTATCCCCAGGCTCTGCAATATGGGAATTGAACCTTACCTGGTGGCGGCGGTCCTCCGCTGTTCCGTAGCCCAACGGCTGGTACGGAAATTGTGCCCCCTCTGCAGGAAAGAAGTTAAAGCAAAACCACGGATCGGGACCCTTTTAAAGAAGTACCGCATAGAGAGGGCTTCCCTCTTTGAACCCGCGGGATGCGGAAACTGCGGATATACGGGTTACCGGGGCCGTACCATTGTGGGAGAAGTTTTGATGGTTGATCCGGTTATTGAGGAGATGATTGCCGGAAGAAAAAGCGCCGCGGAGATAGGACGCTGCGCCGGGAGGCAGGGCATGGAGAGCATGGCCAGGGACGCTCTGCGGAAAGCGGCCCAGGGGATTACCAGCATAGAAGAAATTGAACGGGAGGTTTTGCTCTGAACCTGCATTATCCGGCCGGAAGAAAATCCTTCTCCTTCAGCAGGGATACCCTGCTTGAATTTACGGAAATTCTCTGCGCCCTGCTCAAGGCGGGACTTACCCTGCAGGATGCGCTGGAACTCTGCGGTTCCGTTTCTTCCAGGACCGCGGACTTGAGCGGGGGTCTCCGCGGGGAACTGCTCCGGGGCGTTCCCTTTCACGAGGCGCTGAAGAAGTATCCTTTTCCGCCCCTTTATCAATCCATGGTAAGGCTTGGGGAAAAAACCGGTTCCGCCGCCGCGGCTCTTTCCCGGATGAGCCGTTACCTTCAGGCTGAAAAAAAGATACGGGGTAAATTGACAAACGCCCTTTGGTATCCCCTCTTTATTTTGGCTTCGGCCTTGGCGGGCTGCCTGGGGATAATGTTCTATGTGATGCCCAGAATGACGGAACTGTTCTCCGCCTTTAATCCCGGCGGCGGCATGCCTGTAGAAATCGGCGGCATATACGCATCGCTCAGGATAAGCCTGGGCCTCCTTTTGGCCGCTGCCGCCGCTGTCCCCGGCTTTATGCTGCTCCGGCGGAAAAACAGAAACTTTGCCCTGGCGGCGGACCGCATATTTCTGGGCCTTCCCTTTATTGGTTCCTTGGCGGGATCGATACAGACCCTCCACCTTTCCTTTGCCGTAGAGATGCTCACCGGAGCGGGGATCACCCTGGGCAGCGCCCTAAGGGAATCCGCCGCCGCCGCAGGAAACCTTGCCTTCAGGGCGGCGATCCTCGAAGTATACGAAGAACTGCTCCGGGGCGGAAAACTTTCCCGGGCCTTCAGCTCAAATCCAATTTTTCCCGCATATATCGGAACCTGGATCGGGGTAGGCGAAAGGACGGGTTCGGTGGAATCCGTGTTTACCCAGATCCGGGAATATTTTCAGCAAAGGGTGGATCACAGCGCCGAAAGCCTTACCGCCCTGATCGAGCCTGTCCTGACCCTGGCGGCGGGACTTATCGTACTGGTCCTGATTATCCAATTTGTACTGCCCCTGTTTTCCCTTTACGGCAGGGCGCTTTAAGGACGGCCATGAAAAAGCTGGACCCGGAAAAATTCGACGGGGGCTGGACCTTTATGGAAACCCTCATTGTTATTGCCATTGTATTGATCCTCACCTCCTCGGTGGGATTTATGACGGTCCAGTACCTTGACCGGGCAAGAACCGCGGCGGCCCGCAGCCAGATCGATTCCTTCGCGGTTGCCCTGGAATCTTACTACATAGACTGCGGCCGCTATCCCACTGCGGATCAGGGGCTGGAAGCGCTGTGGCGAAAACCCGAGGCCGGCGGCGCGGACAGTTGGTCCGGGCCCTACCTCTACAAAAATGCGCCCCTGGATCCCTGGGGAAACCCCTACGAGTACAAGGTTCCCGGAGAAAACGGCCTCCCCTTCGGCATCCGGTCTCTGGGGGCGGACGGCAGGGAAGGAGGAGAAAGGCACGATGCGGACATTGCCTCCTGGGAAGACTGAAGGCTATGTGCTGCTCAGGACCTTGGCGGGCCTCTTTGCGGCGCTCCTCTGCTTTGCCGCAGCCCTGACGGCGGTAAGCTCCCTGATCCGGGGAAACGTATCTCTGCTGGAACGGACAGCGGCGGAACTGCAGAGGCGGAACGCCGCAGTGGAAGAGCGGATACGGTGAAAACCAGAGGATTCCCCGTTTTCGGGGAGCGGGTCCTTCCGGCGGAAAACGAGCTCCGGTTTACGGCGGCCTGTTCCGCCGGACCGAAATCGCCGGTCTTTTGCCGCCGGCGGAAAACGCCGCCGAATCAGGCGGGCTTTACGCTGATGGAAAACCTGGTATCCATGGCGGCGATCCTCATCATCAGCGGCTCGGTGATTACCGGCTTTTCCGCCGCCTTAAGGGCTCTGCGGCAGACAGCCTGCGCCGCGAAGACCGCCGCCGAAGCCCTTGAGACCGACAGATTTATCAGACGGCGGGCGGATACGTTCCGCATCCCCTATTGGGAACCGGCGGAAAGGGCGGCGGCGGATTTTAAGAACGAACTCCGCCGTTCCGGCAAAGGCACATATATGAAAGAAATTGAAAGCCTTCGGGACGGCTTGGGCAGAATCCGGGGAGTAAAGGTTCATTTTGAAACAGCAGGCCAATCGTTTTTTACCGAAGCCGCCTTTGCTTCAATTCCCGTACTAAAAGAGCCGTGATGAACAGAGAAGAAGGATCTGCGGAATTCGGAGCGATGATGATTCTCTTTTTTCTTTCATCGGCGATAGCCGCCTCTCTTTTGTTCTTCTCCGCGGCATCGGCCTACTTTCGGCGCAGCGCCGGCGAAGAGGCGGAGTTTACCCGGGCCGCCGGGTTGATCGGCGAAATAACGGAAGCCCTCCAGCCCCTGAAGGACTATCCCTGCGATTACCGCAACAATCCTCTGCTCTCGGAATTGATTCTGCGTTACGCTTCTCTGAACCTGGACATCGAGGATGTTTCCAGCGGTTACCGTCTTGATTTCCTTTCCGACGAAGAACTGGAAAACCCTTCTTTAAGGGATTATCTCTTTACCGATACCGCTGCCTTTATCAGCCTGCGGGAAAGCCGGGGCCTCTCCCCGGACAGAGAAACCTGGCGCTCCTTTGTAAAGGACAGCGCCTGGGACGCCTGCGTTTCCTACGGCTGGCTTAATCCTTCCCGGGGAAATTCCTTCGCCCTCCGTTATGTTAAGCATAAGCTTGGGAACGGCGGGCTTTTCCCCCTGGTTAACCGCCTCCCCATGATGAACATCAACATGATCGAAGTAGAAGCGGCGGAACCTCTGATTATGACCCCCGGCTTCGGCATAAAAAATCCCGGAGAAAAACTGGAAGCCCTCAGGGAGGCCCTGCGCCGGGGGCCTGTTTTCGGGGAGGATCTTCCGGCTCTGCTGGAACTGCCCGGAGACAGCAAAATTTTTTCCTGCCTGGGAGTTAAAACCGCCTTCTGGCAAATCCGCTTTACGATCCCCCCGGATTTCTATGCCGGGGCGATTCTCGCGGCTGTACCCGAATCGGCGGAAAGCGGGATAATCGGGGAGTACCGCCTCATTGAATGGAGCATAAGCCGTGAACCGTAGCGCAGGTGAATCTATCGTCATTCCCAGAACCGCCTATTCCCTGTTCATTACCGGTTTTCCCCGCCTCAGGGGAAGGGCTCTTCGGGAAGCCCTGGGGGATTATCTGGCGGGAGCCTATCCCGGCGCCATAGAAGAAGCCGCCGGAACTCCGGTGATTCGCAAAAACGGAACCAGGCGGGATTCCTACCTGATCTTTGTTCCCAGGGAGAAACGGACCGGCCCCATGCCGGCCTCTACGCTGCTGGTTCAGCGCTGCCTCAAGGGAAGAGACGCCCTGGCGGTTTTTATCGGCGGCGGCTGGATTGAATATATCCGCCTCGAAAAGGGGGCGCTGGTAAAATCGGCGGTAAAGAGCTGCCCCGGCCTGAACGGGGCGTCTCTTCTGAACAGTCTGACAGCGGCCTTCGGCCCCTGCGGGGAAAACCCGCCGCCCATCGATCTGTTTTGTACCGGGGCGGATAAGGCCCTTCTGGGAACGGAGAGTAAGGTATGGACCTTTCATCTTCTGGAAAAAATTTCCTGTCCCGAATACCGTTTCTCTCTGTATCCCCGTGCAAGCCCCGGCCTTAAATGGCGGCGGCTTCTGGCCCTGCTGCTGGGCCTCTGCCTTGGGACTGCGGGTTTTTGCATCCTCTCCCGGTACCGGGAAAGGACCGGACAGGAAACGGCAAGACTGCTCCGGGAAGAGGAAGAACGGAACCGGGTACTGGAACGGAAACGTCTTGCGGAACAAGAACTTGAGGAACTCAAGAGAAACTACGCCTCCCTTGTGGAAAGCAAAAAACCCTCCGTCTACGAGGGCCTGGAACTTGCCGCCCGGCGCCTTGACGGAGAAACGCTGATCCTCTCCGCCGTATTCAAAGAGGGGTTTTTTCAACTTGAAGCGGTCTCGCCGGACGCCCTGGGGACCCTGGCTTCCTTTGAAAGCTGCCCCCGGATAAGCTCTCCCATCCTGGGACAGATCCGTCCCCAAGGCGGCCTTGAACGCTTTACCATAAGCGGCGCCGTTCTGCTCCGCAGGGAGGAGCCCGGCCCGGAACTGTCCGTCGAAGAACAGCGAAACACGCTGGAACAGCTTATAGGGGAATTGGAACAGCCTTCGGCGGCCGGGCTCAGTCCCGCATCCTTCGGAAAGCTGATCCGCTCACTGCTGCAAAAATGGCGCTGCCCGGCGATAAATTATCAGTACCTCAATAAAAACGGTGAGGGTGAGATGGAATTTACCATTCGGGGAGAGAGCGGCGGCTTCTTTAGTTTCCTGCAGGAAGCTTCCGCCGGCGGTCCCCTGGGGGATGGCTCCGCAGGTTCCGGCTTTCCGGGCGGCGTCATTTTTACCCTGGTACAGATCCGCAATCTCCAGCCGCAAAATGCGGTGGAGGCGGTTTTCCGGGTTAAATGCCCGGTTCCCCTGGCCGGAGGAGGGGGAACAGAAAACCAGGCGCCTGGACCGGAGGGCGGCACGGAGCGGGATAGCAGTACGATGCTCTCCGCCCTCAGAATCAGCCGGAACTATGCCCCGCCCCGGAAACAGGCGGTTTTACCGGAGCAGCCGGAACAAGTTCCGGTTTTGACAGAACCGCCGCCGCCGGAGACGGGACCGGCCCGCCGCTTTGAATACCTGGGGATGGTCAACGGCAGCCGGGGACAGCTTATCTACATAAAAAATACCGGAACCGGCTCAATCCTTGCCCTAAAACCGGCGGATACCGAAGACATAACCGAGGGGACCTGCCGGACCGTCAGAACAGGAACCGTTACGGCCCGGATAAACGGAAAACTGCACGAAATAAAGTTCCCTGCCCCAGGAACCTGATGAATGGGCTTGAGCCGCGCCGCCGCAGGCGGCATCAAATACAAACAGGGGGAGATGATGAATATATGCCTTGCCCGGACGGAAAGTATACGCGGACGGACGGATTCCGCCGGACCGGGGAAATTCCGCGGCGGCCTGCTGTCCCGGGGCCTCCGCCGGACGGGTCCCTGGCTCTGCTTCCCGGTTTTGCTCTTCGTCCTGACGGCGGGTTCCTGTAAAAGCGCCGCGCCGAAGCGGGCCTTTGCCGGTGAAACTTTGATTTACGGCATGGTCTACGACCACGAAGGCAGTCCTGTAAACGGGGCGGATATCTTTATCAATGGAAAAAAGATAAGCGAATCTGATATCCATGGCCGGTTTGTCCTTGAACTGAAAAAACCCGGAGGCTGCAGGGCTGGAATATTCAAGGAAGGTTATGAGCCTGTAGAGCAAACCCTCGCCCATGACCCGATGGATGTGCTCTACATCAAGGCGATTAACGCATCCCAGCTTGCCCGGCTTGCGGAGGACGCCCTGGACCGGCGGGACTATGCCGGAGCGGAGGCTCTGCTGGAACGGGCCCTCAAACTGGAACCTTCCCGGCCGGATCTGCTCTATCTGCAAAGCATCGTCTTTTATCTGGAACGCGACCTTCCCCAGTCAAAAGCCGTCCTTGAGGGGCTCCTTGCCAGAGGCATCGGGGGTGAATCCATAGAGGCCCTGGCGGCGCTGAGTACGGAATGATCCGCTTTGTATCCGGCGCCTTAAAAACCGGGACTTTCCATTTTCTTCTCATTATGACACAATAGAGGCTATGGATGCGTCGGGAAAGAAAATATTTATCATTTATCCCCACAGCGTTATTCGGGATGAGATGCTCGACGTTCTTATTATGAACGGCTACGAATCCTATGTCCTGCACGACCACAAAAGGGCGCTCCGCCTTTTGGAACATTTTCCCGATTCCATCGTATTTATCAACATCGATGAGGGCCTCAAAGAGAAAGAATGGGAGGCCTATATCAGGGGAATCCAGGAAAACGAAAAAACCAAACCCACCCGCCTGGGCATTCTTTCCTACAATAATGACCGTCAGCTTATGGAAAAGTACCTTATGAAAATGGCGGTACCCTGCGGGTATATCCAGTTGAAGCTGGGAGTACCGGCAAGTACCAAAATCATGCTCGACGCCCTCCAGGCAAACGAAGCCAAGGGCCGCCGGAAATTTATCCGGGCCGACTGTGAGGATGACGCCAGCGCCACTTTGAACTATAAGGACGAAGGGGGGATGCACTACGGTAAAATCCTGGATATCAGTTCCGCGGGCATGGCCGTCAGAATGGAAAAGTTCGGGTATCCGGCCAATTCAAAACTTAAAGACATCCAGCTTAAACTCAGGGGTTCCCTGGTCATGGTCAACGCTATTCTGATTGGGAGCCGCCAGGGGGATGAGAATGTACGGATCTTCCTCTTTGAGCCCAATTTGTCCGCCGAAAACAAGCTGATCATTCATCGTTTTATCAAGTACTCCCTCCAGCGTTTTATCGATAATTTGAAGGTCTAGTTTTCAGAGTATAGAAGGACTATTCAACAATGAAAAAACTAACCGTTCTGTTCCTGGGCATTCTCCTGTCGGCCGGTACAGCCGCCGCCCAGTCTTCGGTTTGGAAACTTACCAAAGACGGCGGCAGCCTTTATCTGGGCGGAAGCGTTCATGCCCTGCGGGCGGCGGATTATCCCATACCTAAAGAATTCGATCTTGCCTTTGAGCGGGCGGATATGCTGATCCTGGAAACGGACATAAACCGGCTGGCCGATTCCGATGTGGCGCAGCAACTGGCGGCCAGGATGTTCCTCCCGGATAACGAAACGCTGGAAACGGCGCTTCATGGGGAAACCTTTAGAAAACTGGCGGACCGGTGTGCGGAATCCGGCGTCGCCGTTGAATCGTTTATGAAATTCACCCCTTCTATAGTAGTACATATGCTGGGGACCCTGCAGACCAGGCAGTTCGGATTCAGCGAACCGGGGGCGGATCTGTTCTATGCCTCCAGGGCAAAGGAAACATCCAAGGATATGGGCTTTCTTGAACCCCTGGAAACCCAGATTGAGCTGCTCACCAATGCAGGAAACGGATTTGCCGACGAGTATGTACTCTACAGCCTTGACGACTGGGATAAAGCGGAGTCTGTCTTAAACGACTTTGTGGCGGAATGGAAGAAAGGATCGGGGAAGAAGCTGACATTGACGTTGAAGAGCATGAAGGAAACCTATCCTCAGGTCTACCGGTCCATGTTTCTTGACCGGAACAATAACTGGATACCGGTAATTGAAGGCTGCCTGGACACGCCGGAGATCGAATTCATTATCGCCGGACTGGGACATTTCTACGGCCCCGACGGCCTCCTAGCCCAGTTAAGAAACCGGGGTTACCGTATAGAACAGCTTAGAATAGAACAGGCCGATTAGGCTTAAACGGTTTGCTACCGGATGGTTAACAGAATCCCCACGCCGATACGCCAGCCTTCGGCAAAGGGAAGATCTTCGCCGGTCCAGGTCTTGTAGAGGGGAAACCATACCCGGGTATCAAAGCCAAGCATAGTCTTTGGGGTAATGCCGAAATCCATCCCAAACCCCAGGACCGGGTAAAACCAGCGTCCCTTGCCCCAAAAATATTTTGAAACATCCTTGGTTTGTTTTGAAGCGTCCTTTCTATCGTCGTTTTTTAAATCCTCGGCAATCAGGCAGATCCGCAGATCCGCCGCGGGGCCCCCATAGACCCTGATGTCAAAATTTGTGCCAAATTGAAACTTGGCCAGGGCCTGAATCCCCAGCACGCTCCCTATAACCAGGGTGGAACGGTTTTCCTCCGCATAGGGAACCGCCCGGCCTATGTCATAGTTATAGCCATAATGGGTACCGTAAAAATCCAGGGACAGTTCCGCCCAGAGGGGGCCGAAAACAGGATAGGCCGCCGCCGCCCCGAAGGAGGGCAGTATGGGCATGGGATCGGATTGAAGATCGTTGTCCTCGGTAAAGAAAAGCACAGACCCCCGGAAAGACCAGGAAATGGCGGAAAATACATTCTGGGCGCCCGCGGGAAATACGGCCAGAACAAATAAAAGCACCGCCAGAATCAGACCGGAGGGCCGGAAAACGCTTTTCATATAATTACTATACTCCATATATCGGAAAAAAACAGGCGGAACACTAGGGCGGAGTAATTACCAAAAAACCTGCGGCGCCCACGCTTAGATCCTGCTGTTCTTCCCAGGCCGCAATAAGGGCGGGTCCTGACAGGCCGATTTTAGTATACACAAAGCCTTCGGGGAGGACCGGCAGGGAAAAACTTCCCTTCCGGATCTGTCCGTCCCGCCGCCCGGCATAGATTCCGCTTCCGGCGGGATTTATGACCAGACCATACTCCGCGGCCCCGCCGGGGAGTACGCCCTCTTCGGTCCCGCCGCTGCCGGAACCGGCGTAGTACCCGGGGAGAAGATCCCCCTCGCCGCCGGGGTCCGCCGCAAATTGGCGGCTTCCTTCAAAAAGAGGGGAGACTATCTCCGCCGCATGTTCCCCGCCATACAAGGCAAAGGCCCGTTCCAGCAGGGGGCCCAACAGGCCGGGGGCCGCCGCCGCCGGGCGGGGACGGAGAGCATTCCTGAAGGCCCCGGCGGAACTTTCCTCTCCGGGGCTTTCCAAATCTGCGCTGCGGTAATAACGGTGCTCCGGCCGGGCTCTTCCTTTACGAACCAGGTGATAATGCCAGAACCCATCCTGCCCCCGCCGGAGGACTTCCACATCCCAGTCTTTCGGGAGAGCGGCAAAGGCGGGGATCTTTAAATCAAAAATTTGGAAATCCTCCGAAAGTCCCCAGGCCCGGAAAGCCGGAGCTTCCGCCGCAGGATCAAGAAAAAAATCATTCCGGTAGAGCAGCGTTCCCGGCATATTCTTCCAAATAAAAGGAGAACCTGCGGTATAATCTTTCCAGGAACCGCCGCTTGTACGGTAAAGGGCAATGCCCCCTTCCTTCCCAATCCAGGGCAGAATGATGAGAAAGCCCTCCCGGTTTACCACCAGGATAAGCCCATCCTTCCGGGGCAGCAATTCCGCCGTCAGCCGGGAGAAGGGCCAGGGCTCAAAGGGGTTCAGGGAGGCCTCTCCAGGGGAACCTATCTGCAGCGGCCCCTGGGGACCAAACTCAAACCAAAGAGGCGTTCCGGGTTTGATGATAATCAGAGGCTTTGCCGCATCCTGCCCGGCAGTTTCCGGCGGCATTCCGCCCGCCGGTCCGCCGGTCCGGGCGCCGCCGCCGGAACCATTGCCGCCCGGACCGGTACAGGAGAGCAGCGCCGACAGCCCCAGGACTACAGCCGCCTTAAAACCGCCCATGCGGCATTTAAGGCGAATCCTGATCCCCTTGCCGCCCAATTTAACCGGCCAATTCATTCTTCTTTTTCCGGGATTTCATTTAACAGCCGAAGATTGTTCCGGCGGCGGCGGTACATAATTATACTATACATCTTTTTAAGGCCGGGGAAAACCATAAACGGCTTTACCCCGGACAGCGCGGACAAACCCCGGCCTTCGGCCGTAAATATGAAAGGAGAGGGTGCAAAAAGCCTGCGAAAAGCCTATAGTTGAATCATGCGCCGTATACGTCTGTGCATGGTTGTGTTCCTCCTGGGCCTTTTATGCCTTCAATCCCCGGAAGCCAGAGATTCTATAGAAGAGGTTGAAGGTACGGGGCTGGTAATACGGAGCGACCCTTCGGGGGCCAGGGTCTATGTGGACGGCATAGAACGGGGTTTTACCCCTTTGACCCTGGGGAATCTGCCCGGAGGAGAGTACTATATACGGCTTCACAAGGACGACCTCCTGGGGGTCCGCTATGTGGACCGACGTTTTAAGGTTACCCTCCACTCTACCAGCCGGCTGGTGGTTTCGGTGGATCTGGAGGAAGCCAAAGGCCAGGTCGCCCTTTTGGTAAAGCGAAGCCCCGGCAGTCCCGGTGAGGCAGAGCTGGCCCTGGAGCCGCAGATCACTGTGGATGGTAAAACCGTGGATGCGCCGGTTCTCAATATTCCCGCGGGTTACCGGACTATCAGGATCCGGGCCTTCGGCTGGGAAGAAGTCTCCAAAACAATATATGTGGAGGAAGGCAAAAACCAGCTGGTGGAGTTTGAGTTAAAGCCCGCTCCCTTTGTGATGAGCGCCGCCGCGGTATGGCGGGAACGGTTTAACCCCGCCAATTCAGGCTCCCTGGGAAGCGCCAATATTGTCTTTACCGTTTCCGGTCCCGGCAGGGGAACGATCAGCATAATCGATCTCCAGGGAAAAGAAGTGTTCGCCGCGGAGACGGGGCCCTTTACCGGCTGGTCCCAGTCTTTGCGCTGGGACGGCAAATCCGGCGGAACGCCCCTTAAAGACGGACTCTACACGGTGCTGATTGAGGCCGAATCCATATCCTGGGACGATTCGCCCCCGGTCCGCGCCAACGCCCGGCTTTCGGTAGAACTCGACTCTTCCCTGCATATCCGCCCCCTGACCTTATCCACGGGAAAGGCGGGACTTCTTTTTGCCGCCCTGCCGGAGACCCTGCCCCGGTATTCCCTTCAGGCGGAGGGTTCCCTGTTCTTCGGCAGGGCCCCGGTAACGGAAAAGACCTGGGGGACTCTGCCCTTCTCCGTGGCCCAGCGTTTCTCTCCCATGGACCGGCTCGAATTTGCGGCGGCGCTGAATGTGATCCCCGAATTTAATGCGGATATGAGCGCCGCCGCCGGAGGTTCGGTAAAGTGGCTCTACTGGCAGGGAGGGGCCCTGCCCCTGGAAGCCGCCGCGGGACTTGCCTTCGCCTGGGCCGAAGAGGGAAGCGTTACCCCCTTCGGCATGGGAACCGGGGTGGA
>JAISPH010000146.1 GCA_031275035.1 Treponema sp. | reverse complement strand
TTGCGGGATATTAATTTGACGGTGAAGCAGGGGGAATGGCTTGCCATTATGGGGCCCTCCGGGTCCGGGAAGACCACCATGATGAACATTATCGGCTGTATGGATAAGCCCTCCGCGGGAGAGGTGATCCTGGACGGCGTTAATATTTCCCGGGAGAGCGGGCGGAACCTTACCACCATCAGGCGTGACAAGATCGGCCTTATCTTCCAGCAGTTCCACCTGGTAAACTACCTGACCGCCCTGGAAAATGTCATGGTGGCCCAGTACTACCACAGTATGCCCGACGAAAAGGAAGCCATGGAGGCCCTGGAACGGGTGGGCCTTGCCTCCCGGGCCAAGCACCTTCCCAGCCAGCTTTCCGGCGGGGAGCAGCAGCGGGTCTGCATAGCCCGGGCCCTTATCAACTATCCCATGCTGATTCTGGCGGACGAACCCACGGGAAACCTGGACGAGGCCAACGAACAGATCGTCATCGACATATTCAAGAAGCTCCATGCCGAGGGCAGCACCATTATCGTGGTAACCCATGACCCGGAGGTGGCGGAGGATGCGGAACGGACGGTGGTGCTGGAACACGGCAGGATAGCGAAGATTACCGGATAGGGCGGAGGCGGAAGGAATATGAGCAGGGGCTTTTGGTTTTTGTTCTGCGGCGTTTTATTGACGGCGCTGCTTGCGGGCTGCGGGGAACGGAGTTACAGGGACGGCGTCTACTCGGGAAAGAGCGGCGCCGACGATACCGGCGCCTGGGGGGAAGTAACGATCACCATTGCGGGGGCGCGGATCACGGACTGCCGGTTTATCACCCGGCAGAAGGACGGAACCGTCAAAGGCAAAGACTACGGCAAGGTAAACGGGGAAATTTCCAGCCAGGACTATTACGACAAGGCCCAGCTTGCGGTCCGGGCCATGGACCAGTACGCCAGGGATTTAACGGAAAAGCAGCGGCTGAAAGATATAGATACGGTCAGCGGGGCGACCATCGCCTATAATCAATTTACCGAGGCGGTGGAAAATGCCCTGGAGACCGCCAGGGAATAGCGCCGTTCCGGCATTTTGAAAAGGCTTCTCTTTACTTTTAAGGTCTTTCGAATTAAATTTTAAGCTGATATGGAATTGATTCAGGTGGACACCGGCAGCATCATGGCGGGGGTTCTTATTGTGGCCGCCCTGGCCTTTATGGTGTACCGTATAGTCAACCGTATCAGGAACAGGAAAACCGGATGCGGCTGTACGGGATGTTTAAAATGTCCGTAAACGCCCTCCGGCGCTGAGGGGGCGTTCTTTTTCGATCCGGTTTTTTCTCTGTACCGGGATTCTCATTTTAAGGAGTGAAACATGTTAAGTGAAACGCTGACGAAGGCTTTAAGCGATCAGGTAAACGCGGAATATTATTCGGCCTATCTTTACCTGGGAATGTCCGCCTATGCGGACCGGGAGGGCTGCAAGGGTATTGCCAACTGGCTCTTTGTCCAGGCCCGGGAAGAAATGGCCCATGCCGTCCGCCTGTATCAGCATATCCTTGAGCGGGGGGCCTTTCCTGTTTTTGCGGATATAAAGGCGCCGCCCGTGTCCTTTGCCGGAATAAAGGATGTGTTTGAAAAAGTTTTGGCCCATGAGCGGGGAGTAACGGCGCGGATCAACAATATCGCCTCCCTGGCTGTGGAGGAAAAGGATCATGCCACCTATAACTTTATTCTGTGGTATGTGAATGAACAAATAGAGGAAGAGAAAAGCGTTGACGAGATTGTCGCCAGAATAAACCTGATGGGGGATAGTCCGTCGCTGCTCTTCCACCTTGATTCCGAACTGGCCGCCAGAACCTATACCGGCTCCTCCGGGGGCGGGTCCGCATAGCCGGCGCTTTCTTGCCCGGACCCCGCGCTTCCTCCGGCGCGCCCCTCTTCCCGCCCCTGGGGGCCGGAGCCCGCAGTATCATGGAAGGCCTTATCCCCCTGGTGGACAGGATCTTCCCCGTACCCCGGCGTTTCCGTTCCCGGCTTGAGGCGGATGTGGCGGAGCTTTCCCGGCTACTTACCAGCGGCCGGAGTGAGCGGGACGGGGGTTATCTGGGCAGGCCCGGCCTGCTCTCCGCCTATCTTCACTATTTTCTTCCCTGGAATGTTTACCGCCTCTGCCGGCTTTTTTCCTCCCCCGGCTGGGACCTGTCCCTGGCGGAGGGGGACGGGATAATCGATCTTGGCTCCGGCCCCCTGACCCTGCCCATCGCTCTGTGGACAGCCCGGCCTGAGCTGCGGGGGCTCAGGCTTGAGTTCCGCTGCGTTGACCGGACCGGCGCCGTTCTGGAGGCGGGGAAGAGGATCTTCGAAGCCCTGGCCTTGGGCGGACTTTCCGCAGAGGCGGCATCCGTGCCGGCGGCGTCCATGCCGTCAGCATCCGTAAATTCCGGCGGAGCCGTCCATGCCGGCGGCGGGGCAGGGCGGTGGACGATTAAGACCATACGGAGCGCATGGGATGCCCCCCTTTCCGGCGGCAGGGCAAAGCTGGTTACGGCGGTTAATATGTTTAACGAGGTCCGTACCGTTTCCGGGGAGGGGGAGCGGGCCGCCGTCCGGCTCGCCGCCCTCTGCCGGGAGGAGGGCTCCATCCTGGTTGTGGAGCCGGGCCTGCCCCGGTCCGGGGCGTTCATCGCCGCCCTCCGGTCCGCGCTGCTTGACCGGGGCAGGCCGCCCCTTGCGCCCTGTCTCCACGGCGGAAACTGCCCCCTGCCGGGAAATCCCGGCAGGGGACGGGGCAGGGCAAAGTGGTGCCATTTCGCCTTTGAAACCGGCGATGCGCCCAAGAACCTTCACCGGCTTTCCGCCGCCGCGGGAATCCCCAAGGAACGGGCCGTCCTCAGTTTTCTGCTGGCGGGTCCCCGCTCCGGGGGCGCCAGCAGGGGGGAAGACGCCGGAGCGGCGGCATCCGTGCCGGCGGCCTCCATGCCGGCGGTTTCCGCGGTCCGCCGGAGCCTGGCGGTGCGGATCATCTCCGATCCCTTTCCCATACCGGCGTCCGTGCCGGCGGCATCCCTGCCATCGGCTTCCATGCCGTCAGCCTCCATGCCGGGGCAAAAGCAAAGACTGGGCAGGTACGGCTGTTCCGCCGAAGGGCTTGTCCTGGTGGTGTCCGTACCGGCGGCCTCCGTGCCGTCGGCTTCCATGCCAGGGGGGCTTCATTCGGGGACGCTGCTGGAACTGCCCCTGCCCGCCGGGGAAAGGCGGGACTCCAAAAGCGGGGCCCTGCTGCTGGAGCTGCCCTAAAAATGCGGAGGCCCGCGTTTCCCGCAAAACCCCGCCGCAAATTGACTGCGCCGCCGTTTTGCGGTTTTCATCCCTTTACGAATCTCCCCGAAGAGGGGATACTACAGTATGATGTGGCGCGCCGTTTCAGCCCGGTCCAGGCTTTTTATCCGCAGAGGCGGAGCGCATCGCGGCAAGTCCCCCCGGGGCTTGTTTCCAGCGGGAACCTGCGATGCACGCCGTTAAGCCCCCGCCCTTCCTTTTTGTCCTGGCGCTCTGTTTTGTCCTGGCCCTTCCCGCCGGGGCGCAGTCCGGCGGCGGGGAAACATTTTTTTTCGGCCCCCTGGCGGAAACCGCCCTCTTCAGCGTCAAGAGCGCAGCCTTCGGCGGGGGCCTTATCGCCGCCTATGGCTACAATGCAGGGGCCATCGGCCTCAAGGCGGCCTGGTTTGCCGATACCGGAGAGCTCAATACCCTGGAAATGGCCGTATTCCTCCGTTTTTACATTCCTCCCCGGGGCGGCGCCGGGTTTTTTATCCAGCTCGACGGCGGTTCCAGCCTCTTTTCCCGGGGTGGCGGCTTCAGCCTTCCCGCCGGGGCGGGCGGGGTGTCGGCGGGCCTCTCCGCGGGCTGGCGTTTTCTTCTGGGCAGACACTGGTTTGTCGAACCCTACCTGCGGGCGGGGTATCCCTATATCGCCGGGGCCGGCGCGTCCGCCGGGTTCCGGCTCTGAAAGGCGGAAACGATGAAGAAATCTGTTCTTGCCCTCCTGGCGCTGCCGGTTCTTGCCGGGTTGGTCCTGGGAGGCTGTGGAAATCCCTGGATGAAGAGCCTTGCCTCTCCCCTGGACGAGGATGAAGCGTCCCCCGGGCTGACCAGCATTGAGGCCATTATCGACTATCTTTCCACCGCCCCCGGCGATCCCGTTCTCCTCAAGGCGGCCCTTTACCTGCCGGATACCGGCGGCAACGGCTGGACGGATCTCCTGACCGCCATAGACGAGGCGGGCAGGAACGTCGCCCTGGACCTTTCCGCCTGTACCATGGCCGGTACGGCCTTCGACCCCGACAGAATAAACAGTACCGGCAAAGACAAAATCGTATCCCTGGTCCTTCCCAATACGGCCGCCAGCGTCGTACCCGGCTCTTCCCCGGATTCAGCCTTTTCGCACTTTACCGCCCTGGAAAGCGTCGGCGGCGCCAACGTAACCGCCGCCGGCGATCATTCCATCCGGGACTGTCCCGCCCTTACCACGGTAAACTTTCCCCGGGCGGAAACTATCGGCTCATTTGCCTTCTACAGCTGCGCCGCCCTCTCCACGGTAAACCTCCCCCGGGCGGAAACTATCGGCGATCAGGCTTTCGCCGGCTGTAGTTCTTTGGCGGCGGTGAGCCTTCCGTCGGCGCTTGACATCGGCAACTACGCCTTCCTCTACTGCGACGCCCTTTCCACGGTAGACCTCCCCCGGGCGGAAACTATCAGCGACCAGGCTTTCTACAACTGCGACGCCCTTACCACGGTAAACCTCCCCCGGGCCGTCGCTATCGGCGATTCTGCCTTCAGCGGCTGCAGCACCCTGACCGCGCTGAACCTCCCGGCCTCTCCGCCGGGTTTGGGTACAGGTGTGTTTAACAGTACCGGCTCCGGTACGTTGACCATCCATGTACCCGCAGGAGCGGTAGGCAATTATACCTCCGTCTGGGGCGTCCTGGCGGATACCAGCGCCAATGGAAATCCGGCCGTATATGGCGGCGGCCACAAGCGGATCGTCATTACGGGGACGCTGTAAAACGCCGCGCCTCAAGCAGGAAGCCCCTCATACCAGGGGCGGCCCTTATACCGGGGGCCAAAGCCCGCAGGCCGGAACCCGCGCCGGGGACCGTATGCCGCGGGCGCGGCAGCGCCCATGAATCCATACCTATCGGCAAACGGCCCGGAGGGACGTATGCCGCGGGCGCGGCAACGCCCATGAATCCATACCTCAACCGGGCGGAGGCGGCCCACAAAAGCCCCGCCGAAATAATCGGCGAAATGGTCCGGGAAAAGATTAGGTCCCCTGCGCGATTCTGTCTCCCCATTTTTCCATCTGCTTGATCAGGGCCTTCATGTCCTTGGGCAGGAGCGCTTCCAGGACCAGGCTTCCGGCCCCGCCGCAGGGGGGCAGTTCCAGCCGGGCCGCATGGAGCCCCAGCCGGTCGAGGAGGGGTTTTTCCACCAGGGGATCGCCCCGCCAGCCCTTCTTAAAGGACGAGAGGAAGATTCCGCCGGGGCCGTCCCGGCCCCCGGCGGAGTAGAGGGGATCGCAGACCACCGGATGGCCCAGGCTTGCGCAGTGTACCCGTATCTGGTGGGTCCGGCCGGTTTCGGGAAAGACCGCAAGGACGCTGTAACTGCCCGCGCTGAAGAGGAGCCTGAACCGGGTGAGGGAAGCTTTCCCCCGGTATTTGTCCACGATGGTCCGGTGCTGTTTGTCCCCGTCGGGAACCAGGGGAAGGCTGCATTCGGTTTCGGTCCAGAGGGGCCGGCCGTGTACCACGGCGGTATACTGCTTCTTTACCTGCCGGGACTCAAAGGCGGCGGAAAGCGCCCGGTGGGTTTCCGCGTCCCTGGCGAAGATCACCAGCCCCGAGGTATCCGGGTCGATGCGGTGTACCGTCAGTATGCCGGGGCAGCGGGCGGCAAGGAGCCTGTCGAGCCGTTCCATGGAATCGTCCCACCGGCCGGCCCCCACGGCAAGGCCCGGCGCCTTGTTTACCGCCAGGATACGGCGGTCTTTGTAGATAATGCTAAAGGGGAGGGTTTTCACCTATTTTACCAGTCCCCGGGCGGCGGAGATGTAGCCCCCGTGGAGGGTGGAGATGTCGTTGGTGATGATCATGGCGGTTCCGTCGCTGCGGTGAATTTCCTTGATAATATCCTCCTTGCCCTTCCGGTTGGCGAAGATCATCAGCACCTGTTTGTCCGAGTCCCTGCCTTTGGCTTCCAGGGTGGTTACGGCATAACCCTTTGCCCGCAGGACCGCGGTCATGGCTTCGCTGTTTTCCCGGGAGATGATGGTCTGGATCAGCACCCGTCCCAGGGCGATGTGGTTTTCGATTCTGGAGCCAAGGTAGACCCCCAGGGAAAAGCCGATGCTGTACACGACGCCCTTGACGGGGGCCGCCGCTATGCCGGTGATTACCCGGGAGGCGACAAAGGTCCAGAGGATGATCTCAAAAAAGGAGAGAATGGTCCCCTGTCTGCGGTATCCCTTGTTGATGAGAATCTGCCTCAGGGTTCCCAGGCTGACTTCCACTGCCTTTGAAATCAGGATTAAGAGCAGTTCCAGGGGAGGGGCGGCGGTAAAAAAAGGAATGATCTGTCCGGTTATAAATGTCATAAAGGGTATGAAACTCCGTGCCGGGGCCCTTACAATTTGCGGGAGCCCGGTTTAACCGCGGGCAGCCCCTGCCTGCACAGTTCGCAGTCCCCGGCTTCCCAGTTTCCCGCCTCCACGGCGGCGGCGGCATAGACGGGCCAGGGAAGGGCAAGCCCCGGGGCCCGGCGGTCCACCACGCAGGCCAAGGCGGCGATTTTCGCCCCCAGGGCTTCCAGAAGCCGGGCGCTTTCCCCGGAGGATTTCCCCGTGGTAACCACATCCTCGGCGATGAGGATGCGCTGGCCCGGTTCCGCCCTGAAGCCCCGGCGCAGGGACATGGCCCCGGCCTCGTCCCGTTCGGTAAAAAAGGCGGGAAGCCCCAGCTGGCGGCCCAGCTCGTAGGCGGCGATGATGCCCCCCAGGGCGGGTCCCGCCACCGCATCGAGGGCCAGCTTCCCCGCGGCCATATCGGCCCGGATCCGTTCCGCCACCGGGGCCAGGGCTTCTTCGGCCCGGGCGGGAAATTGAAAGAGCCGGGCGCACTGGAAGTACCGGTCCGAATGCCGGCCCGAGGAGAGGAGAAAATGTCCTTCCAGCATGGCTTCGGATTCTTTTAAGAGGGTAACAGCATCCTTCATGGTAACAGCTTAATCAATAGCCCGCCCGGCCGCTAGTCCCCTGTTCCGGCATGAGGGACAAAAAAAGGGCCCCGCGGAACGGGACCCCGGAACCCGCGGCGGGGGTTCCGGTTAATGGGCTTGTCCGGGAACCCGGTTGGTTCTCTCGGACTAAAGTCCGGCGCAGGTCCTTTTTAAGCGGAATTTGGCGAACCTTGGGTTCGGCGGAAACTGAAGTTTCCGGACAACTCTAATAATCGGCCTTGCCCTTCCGGGATTTTTTAAGGAGTTTTCTTTGAATAGCCTTTTTCTTCCGGTTAAGGATGGTGGAGGGTTTTTCGTAGTATTCCCGTTTTTTGTATTCCCGAATGATGCCTTCCTTTTCCACCATACGTTTAAAGCGTTTGATGGCTTTTTCAAGCATCTCATTATCATCTACGACGATATGCGCCAAATAAATCACCTCCTTTCCTCACGGTCAAGATACGGCGGCGCCGGGTTTCCGGCTATTCACTCATTTTACGCAGAAGCGCTTCTTTGTCAAGGACGGGCCGGGCCGTAAAGGCGTCGGGATCGGCGTTCTCCCCGGCGACCCGGATTTCCCAGTGGAGATGGGGACCTGTGGCCAGGCCGGTGGACCCCGACTCCCCCAGGACGGCCCCGGCGTTTATAAAAGCGCCCTCCTCGACAAGGATTTTGTCCAGATGATAGTAGATGGAATAAACCCCGGGAAGATGTTCCAGAACCACGGAATTTCCCGTTACAATCCGGGGCCGGGCCAGAACCACCCGGCCGTCGGCGCAGGCCGTTACGGCGGTTCCCGTGGGAACCCCGTAGTCAACCCCGGCGTGGATTGAAGTGCCCGAGGAGCCGTCGGCATAACGGTAAACCCGGCGATCCCCAAAGAAGCTGGTCCTTCTGGCGGACATAACCGGCGGGACAAAGGGGCCCAGGGTATGAATGTCGTTTCCGGTACGGTAGAGTATGGCCGTCAGGTACTCGGATTCCGCGGTTTTCCGGGGGTCCGGCACGGTACGGAGATTGGTATTGGCCTGGTTCAGGGGAATCTCCTCCGCCGCGAAGTTCCTGTCCGCGATGACAAGGGACAATTCCGCCAGCGCTTGGCCGGAGGCGTTTTCCACCCGGACCAGGGCGGCGCCGGGGGCCGCGGTGGAAGGAACCGCCAGTATTGCCGCCTTGATCTTCGGCCCGCCGGCGTCTCCGGGGATGTCGAAGAAGGAGGACCGGGACAGGCGCCGGCCCTGGGCGCCGATAAGGCTTGCCCGGAGGCCGGTATTTGCCGCCGTATCCGGGACATGGTAGCCCACGGTAAGGGGCTCCCCGGGCCGGGGGCCTTCGGGCAGGACCGCCAGGGGGGTTCTGATTTCCGGCGGCGGAAGCTCCCGGAGCTCCGCCGGTTCCGCGGATTCCGCCGCCGGTTGTACCGTCGGCGGCGTATCCGGCCTGTCCCCGGCGGGCCGGGAGTACAGCGGGGAAGCGCCGCCGGCCAGGAAGAAGAGCGCCAGCGCCGCAAGAAACGGTTTTGGAGGGGACATCAGGCGCTCCGCCTTAAATCGGTAACGACGATCTGGGGGGTCTCGATGCCGTTGAACCAGTCCCGGCAGAGGGTAAAGACTGCATCCACCCTGTCGTTTATGTCGAAGTCCCGCTTTACCTTCTCCACCGCCCGCCAGTAGACCGCGGGCCACTTATACTTTCCCGCATCCAGGGTCAGTTTTACATGAACCGGATCGGGCTTTCCCATAAGGCTGATGTCCAGGATCCTGATTCCCCGGGCCAGAAAGATAAGGGGGTTGTTTTCATGGCCGTAGGGTTCAAAGAGGTCCACAATTTTGAAGATCTCCGGGGTAAGGTAGGACTGGGGAAGTTCCGCATCCACCCTGACCGCCTCTTCGTCGGGACCCAGTTCTATGGTTTCCGCGGTGAATTTAAGCCGTTCCCGGAACTCGTCCCAGTTGGCCTTGTCCATGCTGAAACCTGCCGCATAAGGATGTCCCCCCTTATCGATGAACAGATCCCCGCACTGGTCCAGAACGGCCAGGATGTTATAACCCCTGGAGGAACGGAGGGATCCGGTGGCGCAGTCTTCGCCGAAGGAGATCACCGCCGAGGGTACCCGGAACCGGTCCCCAAGGCGGCTTGCAATCAGCCCCGTGATGCCCCGGCAGATCTCTTCGCCGGAGACCATCACCAGTTTGCCGCCGTATGTTTTCAGGCTCTCCGCGGCCTGGGGCTCCACCCTGGCCCAGGTTTCATTGACCAGCTTTTTCCGTTCTTCGTTCATAAGGAGGATCTCCCCGGCCAGCCGGTTCCGTTCCTCCGGGTCCGCAGAGAGAAGAAGCTGCACCGCCTTGCCGGGGTCTCCCATGCGGCCTGCGGCGTTGATTACCGGGCTGAGCTGCCAGGCGATCTCCCTGGTTCCAATCTGCTTTCCCGCCAGGTCCAGTTTGAAGAGCAGGTCCGAAAGGCCGGGCCGGGGTTTGGCGATAAGGGAGGCCAGGCCGTAGCGGACGATGATGCGGTTTTCGTCCCTCAGGGGCATAATATCGGCGATGGTTCCCAGGGCGGCAAGCTGGAGATCCGTCATGTCCTCGTCGGTAAAGAATTTTTCTTTCCGCTGAATAAAGGAGGTAAAGAGATTGATGAACACTTCCAGCTCTCCCGGGGCGGAGGAGGCGTACCGGGCTATTTTGGAAAGTTCCCGTATCCTCAGGAGGCTCTTTCCCTCGGTCTGTTTTATCTCCTTCCCAATTTCCGGGGCAAGGTCCAGCATCTGCATCTCAAAACCGCCGCCGAAAATTTTCGCCAGCATCTTCCGCTGCAGGGGGGCGTCCCAGCTTACAATGTGCTGACCCTCAAGAAAGGCGGGAAGCCGGGTCCCGCCTATGCCCAGCATGCCCGGTATCACCGTTTCACTGAGCTTGTCGATGACCGAGAGGTTCCGCATCTTTGCGATCTCGATGATATACGCGTCGTTGGCGGGCTGGATGTTGAGGAGGCAGATGGGCTGGCCGTAGATTCCGCTCTTCAGGGCAAAGCGCAGGGCCGCTGTCAGTTTGTAGGCGACCCCGCAGCCGGCCAGATGCTGAAAGGGGTAGCGGGAGCCCGGAAGCTTTGGGTTTACCAGCGCCAGGGCGCCGGGGAGCTTTTCCGGCGGGGTATGGTGATCCGTTACCACCACGTCGATGCCCAGTTCCGAGGCCCTGGCGATTTCGGCGGCATTGGAGATGCCGCAGTCCACGGTGATAATCAGGGTTCCGTCGCTGCCGGCAAATTCCTCCACCGCCTTGAGGGAGAGGCCGTAGGGTTCATTCCCCGTGGGGATACGCCAGGAAACGTCCATCCCGTTACGGGCAAGGAAGCTGGTAAGCATCGAGGCGCTGGTGATGCCGTCCACATCCCTGTCCCCGAAGACCAGCACCTTTTCTCCCTCTTCTTTGGCGGCGAGGATGCGATCCACCGCATCTTCCATATTGGGAAGATCGAAGGGGTTTCTGAGATGCCGGGGATCGTTTTCAAGATAGTAGAGGATGTCCTCCCCTTCGATAACGCCCCGCCGCGCCAAAATCGAGGCGGTCAGGAGATCGCAGCCGTACCTGGCGGCCAGATTTTTAACCAGTTCCGGGGCTATGTCTTTCTTTTCCCAATCCATGTGCAACCCTTTACAGCAAGCGGCTATACAATTTCTTTAAGTATCAGTTGCCGGGGCCCCGGAGCGGCGGGGGCGTATTCCACCGCCGCCGCAAGCTGGGGAAGGCTTTCTTTGAGGCCCGCCTCATCCCTGGCCCAGACGGTCATGATCAGGTCCCCCGGTTTAACCCGGGCGCCTCCCTTTTTGTGGAACCGCACCCCCGCTGTGGGACTTACCGCATCTTCGGTACGGTTCCGCCCTACCCCCAGCATCGTCCCCGCATGGCCCACCTTCCATGCATCGATCCGGGCGATACAACCGGATTGTTCCGCCCGGACCTCTCCGCTTACGGGACTCCTCCAGGAACCGCGAAGTTCGAGAAAACGCTTTACGTCTCCCCCCTGGCTGCTTATATTTGCCAGAAAGAGTTCCCGGGGTTTTCCCGAGGCCAGGGCTTCTTCGCAGAGCCGGCGGCCTGCCTCCGCATCCGCAGCCTTTCCCCCAAGAACCGCCATCCGGGCGGCCAGGGCCAGGGTTACCTCCATCAGATCCGCCGGGCCCTTTCCCTCCAGGCAGTCGAGGCTTTCCTCCACCTCCAGAAAGTTCCCCACCATATTGCCCAGGGGTTCGTTCATATCCGTCAGCAGGGCGCATATACGCATACCCATGGCGGTTCCCGTATCCACCAGGGACCGGGCAAGCCTTTCGCCGTCCGCCGCATCCTTCATAAAGGCGCCGGATCCGAATTTTACGTCAAAGACCAGGGCCTCCGCTCCTTCGGCGGCTTTCTTGGAAAGTATGCTTGCGGTGATGAGGGGAATGGATTCCACCGTAGCGGTTACATCCCGGAGGGCATAGAGAAGCCGGTCCGCGGGGACAATGTCCCTGGTCTGGCCCGTCATCGCAAAGCCGTCCCTGGCGACGATCCTGCGGAATTCCTCCGCGCTCAGATTGGTACGGTAACCGGGAATGGCCTCAAGTTTGTCCAGGGTGCCGCCGGTGTGGCCCAGAGCCCGGCCGGACATCATGGGGTCCCGGATTCCCAGGGATGCGATTAGCGGAGCCAGGATGAGGCTGGTTTTATCCCCCACGCCGCCGGTGGAATGTTTATCTACAAAGGGGCCGGCAATACCCGAAAGGTCGATGGAAGAACCGGACTTGAGCATCACCTCGGTAAGCGCCGCGGTTTCGGCGGGGCTCATCCCCTGGAAAAATACCGCCATGGCCCAGGCGGAGATTTGGTAATCGGGGATTTCCCCCGCCGTGTAGCCGCCGATAAGAAATTGGAGCTCCTCCCGGGAAAGTTCCTTTCCTGAACGCTTCGCCATGATGATGTCTACCGCCCGCATATCCTTCTCCTAAAAATCCCAGCTTGCAAGCCGCCTGCCGAAGGCCCCTGCGAGTATCGCCATGACCAAGGCCTTTGCCTCATTCCCGGCGGTCCTGTCCAGGGTGTACCGGGTCAACAGGGCCGGGTCCAGGTTCCCAGCGGCGTTGAGCCAGCGCCTGGTACCGGGACCCACGGGCAGAAGCCCCGGCCTCCGGCGGGGATCTTCCGCCTCTCTGTTACCGGCGGCGTGGTCTTTCCCGCCCTTTGCAGCGAAATTCCCCGCACTATTTGTAACGCAGTTTCCCGCACTGTTTGTAACGCAGTTTCCCGCACAGGAAGAGCAGAACAAAGTCCCCTCCTGCGGTGAGTACCATAATAGGGCATCTCCCCCCTCTTCACAAGCTTTATATTCTTCACCGCCGCCGGGAGAATTCCCGCAGGAGGCGCAACGGTTCAGTTCCGGCCGCTGTCCCAGAAGTTCCGCCCAGTTCCATAAAAAGTGGATAAGTATCCTGACGCAGCTTTCACCGTCCGCCGTCTCCAGGGCGTCCAGGGTTTTCTCCGCCATGGCAAGGGCGGCCTCCCAGTTTCCGCCGCCGCCGTATCCCGCCAGGATAGTCTCGGCCACAGCTCCGGCGCTCATGGTCCGCTCGTAGAGTTCCCGGAGGCCCGGCCTCCACAGGCGGACATCAAAATCGACAAGTTTCCGGGAATCCCGGACCGGATCATGGTAGATCCAGATCTGTCCCTGATGATAAGGAGCCGCATGGGCCCGGAGCCGGCTTTTGGGTCCTCCAAAAATCGTAGCCCGGAGTATACCCTCTTCGGCGGTAAGGAACCAGGCTTCCCGGTTGGACTCCCCCGAGGGGCGCACCCTGAGGATCAAAGCGGTATAGGTAAAACTGCGGGACATGACTAGCTCCGCCCCGGAGGGTTCATTGCCGGGAACCTATATCCAGGGCAAAGATCTTGCTGTTCCGGTTCCGGTCGTAGAGGAGGCGCTTCTTTTCCGGGAGGCTTTCTACGGAAACTTCCTTAAAGCCCAGCAGTTCAAACCAGTCCTGGGTCCGGGTGGTCAGAACAAAGACTCGGCGGAGTCCCTGCTTCCCGGCCCGGTCGATGAGGTAACGGACAATGCGCCGTCCCAGACCCAGATCCGCATAGGCGGGATCGGTGGATACCGCGGCAATTTCGCCCTGGTCCTCCCCCCAGTCGTGGAGGGCCCCTGAGGCATGGATAGATCCGTCAATGGCAAAGACCGCATAGTCAGCCTTTTTTTCCTGAATATCCCCGGCGCTACGCCGGACCAGGACGCCTTGATGCATCAGGGGCTCCATCAGCCGGAGTACATCGGGAATGTCCCCGGTCTTGAGGGGGCGGATAGCTTCGTATTCGTCGCTGTAGATCATGGTTCCCGACCCCAGGTTGGAGAAGAGTTCCCGGAGTACCGCCCCCTCTTCCCGGGCGTCAACCAGCTGTACCCGCTCCACCCCGGTTCTGGCAGCCTTGAGGGCCAGGCTGATCTCGTCAAGGCCCTTGTCGTTTTCCTTCCAGTTTTTTTCCAGGATAGCCCCCGCTTCCTGAATGCTCAGTCGGCTGATGCGGCCCTGCTCGTCCCGGCTGATCGTATCGGGAAGGACATAAGCCCCGGCGCTGATCCGGTTTTCCAGGGAGAGAATGAACAGCTTGACCGCCCCCAGGGCCGCCGAGGCCGCCAGGGCGATCTCGTCGCTGGGGACATTGTAGGGTTTGCCCGAGGCGCTCCAGCCTATGCAGGGCAGGATGGGAACCATGCCGTTTTCCAGGGCCCGCCGTACCGGTTCGGAGAGGATCTTCTTGACCGTTCCCGTATGGGCCATGTCGGCGCCGTTAAGTATCCCCAGCCCCTGGGCCCGGACAAAGTTGCCGATCACCGCATCCACCCGGCTTGCCGCCAGCCCCGTCATAAACCGGGTGGCCACATGGAAGGCGGCCATCTCCACAAAGGGGATCGCCGCTTCGGTGGTAATCCTGATGCTGCCCGCGTAGCCCGAAACGATGCCGTATTCCCGAAGCACCGAATCGATCCATTCCTTGGCCCCGGGGACAATAACTACCCGGAATCCTGTCTGGGCCAGCAGGGCCAGATCCTTCATCAGATAGGGAAAGCCCGGATCTTCGGTAACGGGAAAATCGATCTTAAAAACCATGGTGGAGCCCGCAAAACGGCTCTGGTAGTGAAAAGCTTCCCGTATCAGATCCACCTGGGACCAGGATTTATCCATGGCCTATTGTAATACGGGAAGGAACCGAGGACAATACGGCGGCCGGTTTTACAATCCCTTTATTCGCAGTGGGGTCTAATACCCTCTGCACACTTTCGTGTGCGAGCTTTAGGGCGGTTAGAGTTGGCAACGCCAACAAAAAAATGGTAGTAGACCCCACGTTAATAACTTCCTTACAGAACGAACCTCGTAA
>JAISPH010000105.1 GCA_031275035.1 Treponema sp. | reverse complement strand
AATCGTTCCTCTGCTTTACGTCAACTTAACGTTATGTGCCAGGGCAAAAGCATTTACTCTCTATCCGGGATACTCTAAAGGAAAACACACCGGTACGGTGAGGAAATTACCGGGGGCCTGACGGCGATTTTTCCCTTTTTTTAGGAAACGCTTGACTTGGAGTTAACTTTATGGTGTAGACTTTTCAGCCAGGAGGGGCGGGGTTAAAAACATGGAATACCGTCAAATCGGAAGAACCGGAATACAAGCCAGCGTCATCGGCCTGGGCTCGGAGGGGATCGCCCGCATTTCCGCGGCGGAAACGGATCGCGTTATCGCTTATGCCCTGGATAGGGGCATAAATATTATGGACTGCTGCATGCCCGGACTCGAAGTACAGGATCATATAAACCATGCATTGCGGGGCAGGCGGGAAAAAATGCTTATCCAGGGGCACATCGGCTCTTCCGCCACCGATGGTCAGTACGATGTAAGCAGAGATATTTCGGTTTGTAAAAAAAATTTTGAAGGACTTCTTACCGGGTTGGGAACCGATTACATAGACTTTGGCATGTTTTTCTTTGTTGATACGGATAAAGATTTTTCCCTTTGTTTTGAGGATGAATTGCTGCACTATGTTCTTGGCTTAAAAGAACAGGGGCTAATCCGCTCTATCGGCGCAAGCTGTCATAATAGTGAGATTGCCGGACGTATTGCGGAGACCGGGATTGTTGATCTTATCATGTTCAGCGTCAATCCTGTATTTGACATGACCCCGGTTAATTCCGATATTTACGAACTCCTTAATGATGATACACTTAAGGAAAAATTCCACTTGGAAATTGAGCCGGGCCGGGCGCGTTTTTACCGGCTTTGTGAACAGCGCCGGGTTTCCATAACGGTCATGAAAACGCTTCTTGCGGGAAAGCTGCTCTCCCCCGAATTATCCCCCCTGGGTAAGGCGATGAGCGTCAGCCGTTGTATTCACTACGCCCTTACCCGTCCCGCGGTGGCCAGCGTTCTTTTGGGCAGTAAAAGTGAAGGGGAAATACAGGATGCCCTGGCCTATTTTGACGCCACCGAAGCGGAACGGGATTATAGCGGGCTTATTAAGGATTTTAAGGGCTCGTCCAAGGGGGGCTGTCTTTACTGTAATCACTGCCAGCCCTGTCCGGCCGGTATAGACATAGCCGCCGTAACCCGTTATGCCGATATAGCCGCCCTTAATGAAAAAGATATACCCCCCACGGTACAACAGCACTATAGGGGGCTTGGGAGTCATGGCTCAGACTGTCTTTCCTGTGCAAGCTGCGAACAGAAATGCCCCTTTGGGATACCCGTCATGTCAAACATGAAAAAAGCGGCGGCGCTTTTTGGAATATAGCCAAAAAGATCCCTTACAGTTCATTGAGCGAAATACCAGGGAAGAAGCATATAATAAAAAGCTTGTGGGGAGACGGGTTGTCATTGAACATATCAATTGCAGAATGAAAACATTTAAGAGCATGACATATCCGTATCGGGGTCATTGCTGTAATCGGCATTCACTGAGAATGACTTTGATTGGAAGGCGGGGTCCATACCCCATCGAACCTTTGGTTCGAGTTTGCCTCGGTTAAATTCACTACCACCGAAAAAGTTGTAAAACAAATCTTCTGATTGGGGTATGGACCCCGCCAGTACAATAAATTTCCTATCCAACGAAGATTATACCTCGGGGCTTGCCCCCGAGATTCTTCATTTGTGGTATCATAAACTATGGCAGGCCGGTTTAGATGGTTATTAAACAAGTCTAGTGTTTTATGCAGAAATAGACTAAGATAAAGTTGTAGGCTTTTGGGAAAACCCGGCACGCCCCCGTCCTTGGCGGGCGTGCCGGGGGCGCCCGGCGGCCGGGGAGGGCTCAGGCCCCGGAGAGCAGGTCCTCCGGCTCTATGCAGGAAAGATCCCGCACGATCCTGTCCGCCCCGGCGGCCCGGAGCTCCCCCTCGGGGAAGGTGCTAAGCAGGGCGAGGCAGCGCATCCCCGCGGCCTTTGCGGCGGCGACCCCTCCCACGGAGTCCTCCACCACCCAGCAGTGCCGGGGCTCGATACGGATGCGCCGGGCCGCTTCCAGGAAAATGTCCGGAAAGGGCTTGCGCCGCTCCACATCAAGGCCGTTGACCAGGGCGTCGAAAACCCCGGCGGCTCCGTGGTTGGCCTTTCCGTCCCCGCCGGCGGCTCCGCGGTCCCCCGCCGCCGCGCCGCCGGGGCTTCCGTGGTTGGCGCTACCGTCCCCGCCGGGGACTGCGCCATGGGCAAGGCCGATTTCGGTCAGGTTTATCATCATCTTGGCATAATCCGTACTGGTGGCCAGGGCGGTCTTGCATCCCAGGATGCGGCAGCGGCGGACAAAGGCAAGCGCCCCCGGCAGGGCCTTGAGCTTTCCCCTGGCGATATCCCCGTAAATGGCGTAGGTCCTCGCCTTATCCCGCTCCAGGTCGAAGGTTTCTATGCCGTATTTTTCCGCTACCCCCCCAAGGAAGCGGTTTTCCCCCAGCCCCACAAAGGGGAGGAAGTCTCCGTGGCTAACCGCCTGGTGATGGGTCTCCTGAAACATCAGCCTTGCCGCTTCGGCGATAAACCACTCCGAATCGGTAAGCACCCCATCCATATCAAAAATTATCCCCCGCCCAATCTGTGTCTCCATAGCTTCTCCCTATATATTTTTATTTTCCCTGACGGATTTGATGTAGGCAGAGGGGGGGGCCAGGCGGATCTTCTTATAGATCCGGGAAAAATAGAACGGGTCCTCGTACCCTACCCGGACCGCCGCTTCCCGGATTGAGATACCGGGGTCCGCCGCTATGAGGCTCTCGAACCGCTGGATCCTTTTGAGGATGCAGAGCTGCTTAAAACTCAAGCCCAACTGCCGTTTGATGGTATGAGAGACGGTGGATCGGCTCCTTTGCATGGCGGCGGCTATTTTGTCGAGATCGAGATTGCCCGAGTCCGCGATATGGGCCTCCAGCCATTGGAGGACCCTTTCCGTAAGCCCCGGCCGCCGGACCTTGACATATTCCCGGGTAACGATAAATGCCACGAGCATGGAGAAAAGGCGCAGCATGTTATCCAGCGCCGGCTGGTCAAAGAAGGGCTGTTCCAAAAAGGCGGCCTCCAGGGTCTTGCGGTCAAACCCCGCTTTAATCCAATCCTGAGAAATTTCTTCGGACAGCCTTTCCCTGGTTCTGAACTGACCGAGCATGCCGTACCCGATGAAGGTCTCCTCAACCTGGATGGGTATGACCACTTCCGAAAGCCCCGCATAACAATGATATACCAGCAGTTCCCGTTTCCGCTCACAGCGTTCGCACATCAGCTTGTCCTGGCGGCAGCAACGATACCGGAACCGCAGCTTCTTCTGGACCAGTTGGCAAAACCGGGAGCCGGGGTTTTGGAGCCCCACGATAAGCTCCTCCATACCGGCGGAAAAAACCGTAATTTTTACCTTAAAACAATAGGCAAAACTGTCAATGAGCCGTTGTACTTCTTCATCAAAAAAAAGATTTAATTTTTCCGTCATTTAAAAAAAATACACCATAATTGCACAATTGTCCATGTTTTTTACCCATATCACTATGGATAATGATATGTAGTAATTCCACAATAAGGTAAGGTTGATTATGAAGGGACCAATTTTAGTAGTTTTGGCAGCAGGACTGGGAAGCCGCTATGGCGGGCTTAAACAAATGGACCGGATAGGCAAGAGCGGGGAGGTGCTTCCGGATTTTTCGGTCTATGACGCTAAGCGGGCAGGGTTCGGAAAGGTTGTATTTATCATCCGCCGGGATATTGAAAAGGATTTTAATGATATTGTTTTAAGCCGTATTCAGGGCTCCTTCCCCTGCGAGGTGGCCTATCAGGAGCTGGAGAGCCTGATCCCCGCGGATATTCTGGCGGAAAGCCGGAGGATCAACCGGACAAAACCCTGGGGGACTACCCATGCCCTGCTCTGCGCCAGGGAAAAAATTGACGCCCCCTTTACGGTCATCAACGCCGATGATTTTTATGGCCGGGAGGCCTTTGAGGTTATGGGAAAATACCTGGCCTCCCCGGATCTTAGCGCCGGGGCTATTGTGCCCTATAACCTGGAAAAAACCCTGAGCCCCCAGGGAAGCGTTACCCGGGGGGTCTGTGTAATAGAGGGGGAGTATCTTGTTTCGGTGGATGAACTTACGGCCATAGAGAAACAGGACGGGGGCATCTTCAATACCGGCGCCGGCGGCGTTAAACGGGAACTTTCCCCGGATACGCCGGTGTCCATGAATTTTTGGGGGTTTCCGGTAAGCATATTCCCCCATCTGCAAACCTATTTTGATAATTTTCTTAAGACCTCCGGCGGGGAGCTCAAGAGTGAGTGTTACCTCCCCATGGCCGCGGATTGGCTTATAAAGAACGGCTTTCTCAAGATCCGGGTTCTCCGGGCAGATTCCCAATGGTTTGGGGTAACCTATAAAGAAGACCGGGATGCGGCCATAGGCCGGATAGCGGACTTAACCGCCCGCGGCGTGTATCCCGCCTCGCTCTGGGGGGCGTAAGGCATTTGGATATTTACGGACACGGCTCCGGCTGTGGCCGATAAAAACATTTTGGAGGAAAAAATGAAAAAACAAATTGTGCTAATGGTTATCCTGGCTGCGGGGGCACTGGCGTTGACCGGGTGTTCCAAGAAAGCCGGCGATAGTTCGGATGTGACCCTCGTATACTGGTCCATGTGGAACGAGGCGGAACCCCAGGGGCAGGTACTGGCCCGGGCGGCGGAGGCCTTTACCAGGGATACGGGTATTAAGGTTGATATCAACTTTAATGGCCGGGACATTCGCAAAACCCTTCAGCCCGCCCTGGACGCCGGGGAGACCATCGACCTCTTCGACGAGGATATTGAACGGGTCGCCAATACCTGGGGGAATTATCTTCTTCCCCTGGATGACTATGTTTCTAAGTCATACTCCACCACCGGCGGGAGACCCTACGGGGAGGTGATCAACAAGACCCTCCTGGACCTTGCCCGGCAGCTCGGCGGCGGGCAGGTAAAAAACATCCCCTATCAGCCTTCGGCCTTTGTTACCATGTATAACAAGGACCTCTTTGAAAAGGCGGGGATCACTTCGCTTCCCAAAACGGGGGAGGACCTGCTTGCGGCCTGCGGGAAACTCAAGGCCATCGGCGCCGCCGGCATCACCGTGGACGATGCCTATATGGCGGCCTTTTTCGGTTACAACATGGATCGTCTGGTAGGCGCCGACGCCACCCTGGCGATGGTGAGGAACAACGATTTCACCGGGCCCCAGGTGCTTGCCTTTGGCCAGTTGATGGAGATGATGGTGAAGAACGGCTACTTTAGCCAGAAGGCCGCATCGAACATCTATCCCGCGGGGCAGGTTGAGGAAATCGCCACCGGCAGGGTCGCCATGTACCTGAACGGGACCTGGCTTCCCAACGAGATCAAGGGCAACGCCCCCAACATGAGGTGGGGCGCCTTTGCGTGGCCCGCCATTGGTTCCGGTGACGGCGTAGAGGCGAACAACTTCGGCTCCCAGAGTTTCGGCGTCAATAAGAACACCAAATACCCCGAGGAGGCCTTCCGGTTCATCGTGTGGCTGACCACCGGCGAATGGGACGCGACCCTGGCAAGGGAGAGCATCGGCATCCCCATGGGCAACGATTCCGCCTGGCCCGATGCCCTGGCCGAGGCGAAGGTGGTGGTAGACTCCACCACCAAACGTCTGCCCTGGGCGGTAGGCATGGAGGACAGCCCCGACATTAACGCGAAGATCAAGGAGAATTTCGCCAAGCTCATTATGGGCGATTTAAACGCGGAGCAGTTCGCCGCCGCCATGGCGAAGTAAACCTTAGATTTTGCCGCGGGGATATCCGGGAATGCCCCGGACATCCCCGCCGGCAAAAACAATCCGCCGGACAGGTGTTGCCGGAGGAGCAATCATGCTGAAAAATAACAAACGGGTTATCATAATTTTTTTGACGCCGGCGGTGCTGTGTTATCTGCTGGTTTTTCTTTATCCTGTTTTCCGTACCCTGGTGATGAGTTTTTTCAAAGTAGAAAGCGTGTCGGATCCGGTGGCGAAGTGGGTTTTTACGGGCCTCGGAAACTATAAAAAACTCTTTATCACGCCGATTTTTCTTCAATCGTTAAGAAACATTAGCCGGCTATGGTTTGCGGGAGGCTGCGCCGTCATGTTCCTGGCGCTTATTTTCGCCGTCATCCTTACCAGTAAACTGCGGGGCACCAAGTTCTTTAGAAGCGTGATCTACCTTCCCAACGTGGTCAGCGCCGTCGCCATGGGGACCATGTGGATCAACTATGTGTATAATTCCGATTACGGTCTGCTCCACAATGTCCTTTCCGCATTCAATCTTGATGCCCTAAGCCGGACGCTCTGGACCGCGCCGGGCAATCTTTTTTGGAGTATGCTCGCGGCCTACTGCTTCGGCATGGTCGGGTATCACATGCTGATCTTTATCAGCGGCATTGAACAGATCCCCAAGGATTACTATGAGGCCGCCTATATTGAGGGGGCCGGGGGTTTGCAGCGGTTCTTTTATGTAACGATCCCCAATATGCGGGGGGTTATCCGTACCAACATTGTCATGTGGACGGTTTTTACCGTGGGCTTTTTTGTGTGGGGCCAGTTATTCAGCCCGGTGAATCTTTCTAACGACACGGTGGCGCCGATGAATTATATGTATGAACTGGTTTTTGGCGCCTCCTCTTCTACAGCCACCGCCCGGGACTCGGGGGCAGGGGCCGCCATCGGCGTTATTTTGGCCTTTATCGTAGTGGCGGTATTTGGGGCGACGAATTTCATCGTAAGACACGATGACGCGGAACTGTAAAGGAGTAAAGCCGCTATGCTAAAAAGAACATCCCCGTTTTCCGGTATCGGTTATCTTCTTGTGGGCCTGTGGGTTTTATTCACCTTTGTCCTCATCGGCTGGGTCTTTTGCGCGTCCCTCTCAACCTCAAGCGAAATTTTTTCGGACCATATGTTCAGCTTCCGGAGCGGATTCCATATCGAGAATTATCTTAAGGCCTGGAAAACCCAAAGGGTTTCGACCTTTTTTATGAATTCCCTTTTGTATACCCTTGTTTCGTGTACCGCGATTATTCTGATCGCCGCTCCCGCCGCCTACACCCTCTCCCGTTTCCGTTTTCCCGGCTGTAATCTTATCCAAAACATGTTCGCCGCGGCCCTGGGTATCCCGGTTATCATGATCATCATGCCCCTCTTTGGGCTCGTATCCATGCTGCGCCTTACCAACAACCGCTGGATGCTCATGTTTTTATACACGGCCATGAACGTGCCCTTCGCTGTTTTCTATCTCCTGGCTTTTTTCAGGAACCTGAGTTTTACCTACGAGGAAGCGGCGTCCATGGACGGCTGTACCCCTATTAAAACTTTCTGGCTCATCATGTTTCCCCTGGTTCAACCGGGTATTATTACGGTTTCTATCTTTAATTTTATTACCATCTGGAATGAATACTTCATGTCCCTGATCTTTGCGAATAAATCGGCGGTCCGCCCTGTGGCGGTGGGTCTTTACAACATGATCCAGTCCATGCGTTATACCGGCGACTGGGGGGGCATGTTCGCCAGCGTAGTAATTGTGTTCCTGCCCACCTTCGTCCTCTACATCCTGCTTTCGGAGAAGATCATCGCGGGGGTTACCGCGGGGGCGATTAAGGGATAAGAAAGGGTGAAGGGTGGAGAGTGAAGAGTGGGGATGCGAGGAACCCTCTCTCCCCCCATATAAGTAAAGACCGGGCAATTCTTTGGTATATATCCGGGATACCCCCGGAGAAAACGCACCGGTACGGTGGAGAAAAACCCTTGAAGAAGGGTTATGAGTGAAGTTGAGAGTGAAGTGGGTCGGGGGCGGCTTAACGAGAAAAGGCGGCGGGGGAAGAGAGTGTGAAGGGTGGGTGCGTCTCTAGGACGATTGAATAGCTGTCGCAGAGATGAAAAGGCGGGGTGGGAAGGAAATTTAGCCTTCGGTGT
>JAISPH010000059.1 GCA_031275035.1 Treponema sp. | reverse complement strand
AACTTTTACCGTATTTATCGGCGGGGGCGGTACCCCCGCAACATCAAGCTTTGCCTATGCGGATAATGTCTTTACCCGGCGGGTGGTAAAAGATACCGGCATCATGCTGGATATAAGTTCCGCCGGGGGGGCAAGTCAGAGGGAAAGACTGAACCTTCTCCTTTCCACCGGAGACTATCCGGATCTGATAATCAGCGGCAGTATCAGCCTGAACGATATGAACTATTACGCGGATCAGGGTATCTTTATCGCCCTGGATCCCTACGACCCCATGTCTTTCAGGAATATCAAGGCGGCCTATGACGAATTCCCGGCTCTCAACGAAGTAACCCGCGGAACCGACGGCAAACTCTATGCCTTGCCCCAGGTGAACGACTGTATCCACTGTACCTACGGGCAGGGCCGGATATTTTATTACATGCCCTGGGCCAGAGACAATAACCGGCAGATCCCCCGGACCCTGGATGAATTTACCGCTTACCTCCGGTGGATACAAGAAAACGATCTCAACCAAAACGGCAAGAAGGACGAGATTCCCCTGGCATTTGATAAGGCCAATACGAAGAACCTTATAGCCTTCTTTGCCAAATCCTATATGCCTTTTGTATGGACCGGCTCCTACTTCGGATTGGCCTTGAATAATAGGCAGGTTACCGAACAGTACAAGGACAGTCGCTTCAGAGAATCTTTGGCCTATCTGGCGGGTCTCTACAAAGAGGGGCTGATCATGAAAGATTCATTTACCCTCGACGTGGATCAAATGAAGGGGCTTGCGGGAAGCAATCCGGCGGTGGTGGGAGTTCCCGCGCTTAACTGGATTCAGGGTTACGCCTCCCATTTGGCGGTTCCCGGAGTAGAGACTTTTAATCTGCCTCCCCTTAAAGGCCCCGACGGACAGCAGAATGCGGGGAATCAGGATCCCTGGTCCATAATGGGCCCCGCGTATTTTATAACCGATAAGTGCAAAGATCCCGAACTGGCCATAGCTCTTTACGATTATCTTATTAATTTTGACGTAGAATTGGATGGGTATACCGGTCCTAAGGGTATAGGCTGGGATGATCCGGATCCGGGCGCCGTTTCCCTTATGGCTGAAAAGCCGATTTGGAAGGCCCTGGTAAACTACGGTACCCAGCCTCATAATTCCAGCTGGGAACAGGCCAATCCCATGATCCGCAGTACCGCTTTCCGTCTGGGCGCCCAGGCGACAGGCGCTTTGGAAGCCAAAGAATGGTTCGCCACGGGAAACCCCGCCCTGAGGGACAGTATGCTGAAGAACGGTACCTATACCCAGATGTTCTTCTACTTTTCTACGCTTGAAGTTCTAAAATACGGAATGCCCAACGATCTCTTTATACCGCCCCTGGCTCTGAATGAGGCCGATAATGCCCGTATATCCGATATCAATGCTGTTCTTGAGCCCTACAAGGAACAGGCTTGTGTCGAATTCATCACCGGGATCCGGAATATCAACAACAATGCGGACTGGAATACCTATCTGGCGGATCTTGACCGGATGGGATCAAAAGACCTTGTGTCAATTCTACAGCGATACATAAAATAGAAGCTGTTCTTTGGTGAACAAAACAACCGGGAGACGGGAAACCGGCTCCCGGAGCCGGGGAACCTTTTACAGTAATACGCCCATTCGGCTACGATGATGCCTTTTCATCATGGCCGGTCTGTCTTATGTTTTGCCGCCCAGCACCGAATCCACCAGCTCCTTGAATTCCCGGTTCAGGGACTGTTCAATCTTTCTGTCCGCCTTAAAGGTATCGTCGCTTATATAGTGAAGCCCTTCCCGTTCCTCAATAACCGGCGTCCCCGGGAGGGTGTTTTGATCCTCCGAAACCTGGACGGCGGATACCGGCGAATCGTCGGGGAGAACTTTAAGGGGAGCAAGGTTCTGAAAACCGTCCAGGAAAAAGGGGCGGTAGATATAGGGCAGGCCCCCCTGACTGTCAAGTTCCTCAAGGCCGGTCTCGCTAACAACCGCAAGTTCTTCTAATTCTTCTTCCCCTTCATCCGTCAGGGCTTGTTGGAAATTTTTTTTTTCAGTTTCCCGCTTTCCGGGAGGGGGGATAGTACCATCCGGGCCGGGATCTGTTTGATCCGGTTCGACGGGCAGCTCGTCGTTCCCTTCACCAGGCTCGAAAACCATAAGGTCGAAAGGCGAGGCAACGTCCAGATTCATCGGAAGGTCTTCGCCTGTATCTTCTTCCTGGGCGGAATCGGCGAATTCTATCTCGCTGGCAATTTCGTCGATCCGGGCGCCTGTCATTGGAGGGCCGGCAGGGGTTTCCCCGGGAGCTTCCTCATCAAGCTCCTCCAGTTCCCCGGGCTCCTCGTCAAGGTCCTCCGGTTCTTCCGGGGCAGCCGCCGCGAAAGCGGTATCTTTGGCCGCTGCCGGCGTTTTACCGGGGTTCTTTACCGGCAGGGTATCCCCGCTGCCGGCGTTTTCCTCAAGTTCTTCCAGTTCCTCAAGCTCTTCCAGCTCTTCCAATTCTTCCGGTTCTTCCAGCTCTTTCACTTCCAGTTCCTCCAGCCCTTTAGGCTTCCCGGGCTCGGCGCGGGAAAGTTCCCCGGCGCTTTCTCCGGGTTCCTCCACTTCCTCCAGTTCCTCAAATTCTTCAAGTTCATCCAGTTCTCCAAGTTCTTCCGGCTCCCCAAGTTCTTCCGGTTCTCCAAGCTCCTCGATTCCGGTGGACGGCTCCGGTTCCGGTTTTTCGGCCGCCGGGGAGAGGGCGGGAACCGGCACGGAGGGGGAACCGGTCACGGGGGGGGCTGAAGACAGGAGGGCAAGGATACGTTCGAAAATCTCCTCCAGCCTCTTTTCACCAGGGCCCTGCCGGGGTCTGTTGATGACGGAAAGGAATTCGTCCCAGGATCTGTCGAACGTATCGTCCAGATCCCTCCCTTTAGTTTTCAGCCCCCGTTTTAGTTCCGAGCGGATCTCCTCCCGGCGTTGCTCCAGTTCCCGGCTCCAATGGTTCCGTTCCGTTTCCCCGGGGGTATTGGAATAATGTTCCAGCAAGGCGGTCCGCAGCCGTTTAAGCCGGTTCTCCAGCACCGTTACCGGATCCTGCCGGATGTTGAAGAAAAGGAAAACCAGGAGGTAAACGGTAAAGAAGAAAGAGGCCAGGAGAATTATTTTCATAAGCGGGGAGATGGCAAAGAGGCTTTCCTCCAGGAGAATGCCGGCAAAAATATCCCCGGTTTTGGCGGAGACCAGGACCAGGGAGACCGGCGCCTCCCCGGAGACCAGGTGCGCCGGGCTTAGGATGCCTTCGTTCCAGACTGAGGCGATCAGGGGAACCAGGGCGTCTTTTTCCCCCGGGGGAAGGCCCAGCACAAAACCGCCGGGCTTTGCCACCACAGAGACATCGTCCCCCATCTTCACAAGTCCCTCCCGGATAAGCCGCTCGGTTATGGCCCTGACGGAAAGGTAAAAGAGGGCGGAACCACGGTAAACATCCAGGGAATCGTAAAAGGGAAAGGAAAAAATAAGCCTTTCGCCGGTTTGGTCGAAGACGATTTTGCCCCCCTGGCCGGGGATCTCCAGCTCTTCAAAAGGAAGCTCCTCCCCCCCGTCGTTGTAAGCCCGGTAGGCAACCGAATCCTGATCCTGCCGCAGGATATCCTGGGGGCTGGTTGAAAAGTGGATGCGGCTGCCGCCCGAATCGACAAAACGCACCGCCTGTAAGCCGCTCTGGGACTCCAGCATGGTTCCGTATATACGGCCGCGCTCAAATATATCTTCCGCCCGCTGATTCAGAATGAAACTGCTCCGCACCGGAGCTTCCGCCAGGCTTGCGGCAAAACGGGCCTGGAGTTCTGAAAGAAAATTGCCGATGGCTCCGGCATCCTCACCGATCTTCCGGCTTGAGGATCGGGCAATAGAAGGATTGTAAAAACGGGTTTCAATCAGGTCGAAGAGATCCGTGTAGGCAAGCACGGTGAATCCGGCAAAAAGGAGAATTGACACAAGGAGGCTAATCGCCGCTTTAAAGGATATATTCACCGCCCTTAAATCCTACTTCCAGTGTAATCTAAAAATCAAGCTTAACAAAGGGTTGCGGGTTCGTCCGAAACCAGACGGCTTTGTGGACGGACGCCGGATGAGAGGCAGCGGGGCCTTTCCGCGCCCGGGAGGATCCGTGTAAGCTGATCCCTGCCCAAGACTGAAATTTTGGGGAAGTCTCAATCGAGGCGGTTTCAGGATAAGGGTGCTTTGAAAACCGCCGGGAGGATCAAAATCTACGAAACCGAAGAAAAACCGAAACGGGTTTTTCTTGTAAGCCTTTACGACACAAAAGCCGGCAGGAGGCCCGGTTCGCTTTCCCCCGTCGCGGGAAGCCGGGAGGAGGCGGAATCACTGGCCAAGGAGCTTGCCGCCCTTGCCGGGACCCTGGGGCTGGAAATAGCCGCCCAGGAAATCATTCCGGCCCGGGAACGGCCGCCGAAGTACGGCCTGGGAACCGGCAGGGTCCAGGAACTGGCGGAAAGGGCCGCGGAGCTTGAAGCGGACTGTTTTGTGTTCGACTGGGACCCCAGCCCTTCCCAGCAACGGAACTGGGAAACCCTTACCGGGCTTCCCGCGGTGGATCGCCAGGAGCTTATTATCCGCATCTTCGCGGATCGGGCCCTTACCCGGGAGGCCGAACTCCAGGTAAGGCTGGCGGAGTTGAACTACGCCCTGCCCCGGCTTAGCCACCGGTACATCGACCTTTCCCGTCAGCGGGGAGGGCGCTATGGGACCAGAGGTTCCGGGGAAACCCGGCTGGAAACGGACAGGCGGCAGGTAGAACAGCGGATATACCGGCTGAGGCAGGAACTGGAAGAAGTCCGCCGGCAGCGGGAGATCCAGCGGAAACAGCGGGAACGCCAGGATATCCCGGTCTGCGCCCTGGTGGGTTACACCAATGCGGGAAAGTCCTCCCTGTTGAACGCCCTTACGGGGGCGGAAGTCCCGGTGGAAGACAAATTCTTTGTTACCCTGGACGCTGTTTCCCGGCGTTTTGAACCGCTGAAAGGCTTCCCGGTACTCTTGGTGGACACGGTGGGTTTTATCCGCAAACTGCCTCACACCCTGGTAGACGCCTTTCATTCAACCCTGGAAGAAGCCGTCAGGGCGGATCTTTTGATCCACGTGCTTGACGCGGTGGACCCGGACATTCACCGGCACTATGAAACCACTGTCTCTGTCCTGGAGGAGCTGGGGGCGGGCCGGATTCCCCGGATCGATGTGCTGAACAAGATCGACCGCCCGGAGGCATCCTCCACCGAATCCGGCTTGGCGGCACTGCTGGGCCGGTATCCCGGCGCGATTCCCCTCAGCGCCCTGGCGCCGGTTTCCGGCCAGGGAGGGCTGGAGGAACTCCGCGCCCGGATAGGGCAGATCCTTGCCGCCGGGATCATCCGTTTCCGCTTTCCCCTGAGCCGTCCGGATCTGGCAAGCCTTCTCCACCGCCAGAGCCAGGTAATTTCGGAAACCTGGGAAGAGGATCATATCGCCGTAGAGGCCCGGGTAGGCGGGAAACTTTCAGGGCAGCTTAAAAGCTACGTGGTATAGCAGGCAGTCTCTATTCAAAGTGTGGATAAAAAGCTGAAAATGAAAGAAAATTTAACCATTGCGACACGAAAGCTCGTGAAAGGAGGAAACAGGAGAAACCTTTCAGCATAACCTAACGAGACCACCGGGAAACCGGTGCACCTCGTCCGGTAGGGTGTGGCGA
>JAISPH010000042.1 GCA_031275035.1 Treponema sp. | reverse complement strand
TGTTGCGCTTTAGCGTAAAATCGTATAAAAATTCACAAAAGTGAATTTTTATACCCTACAAACTGCATAAAGGAGCCCGATAATCGAGGATTTTTTGCATATCTATGCAAAAAATCCACCAGTGCAACAGGCTCCTAGGAGTCCGGGGCATTGGCCGGGGCGGGGCCCCGCAAAAAAGGAGCCGTCCGGGAGGCCTTAAGGGCCGCCTGCCTTCCGGACAGCTCCATGGGGTTTTACGACCGATCCGGCGCTATTTTCCGACCGCCTTTTTTACAACCGCCCCGATGCCCACGCAGCCCAGGATGATGAGGGTGCCTCCCGCCAGGGTTTCGGCCATCCAGACCAGGGGCAGCGGCGCTTTCGCGAGGAGTTCCGGCAGGGTGTCGGATTTATACCCGAGGGTGCCCGCCAAAAAGAACAGGAACGCGAAGGAGTTAAAAAACTTTGGAAGGACGCCGAGGAGCAGGACGATAAGCCCCACAAAGATCAGGACAAAGACCACGACGCCGGCAAAGCGGGCCCCGTCCCCAAAGAGGGGCAGCCAGAACCGCGGTACAAAAAAGAGATTGAGAATCAGGACGCTCAGTTCCCCGAGGGCGCCGCCCAATACGATATGGCCCAGTTTCTCCCGCTCCTGTTCGGCGAGAAAGAATGAAACCATGCAGACCATGACCGGCCATGCCGGAAGCTTAAGCGCGAAAAGCAGCACCTCGGCTATGGCGATGAGGGGCAGCAGCAGCGCGCAGGTCAACAGATTCCTTTTGTTGAATATCTTTTCCATAAAAATAACCTCCTGTGGTTCGTGATGATTGGAAGGCGGGGGTCATGCCGTGAGGCGTGAGGCGCCTTCGCTTTTTGAACGGAATTTAAATTGCCGTCCAGCCGCCGTCGATGGAAAGCAGCTGACCCGTGGTATAACTGGACGCGTCCGACGCGAAATAGATGACGGCGCCGTCCAGTTCCCCTGTTTCGCCGGTCCGCCCCATGGGGCAATAGGCTTTGATTATCTTTGAAAACTCAGGATTAGCCATGGACGCCTCGGTCATTTCCGAGGGGAAGTAGGCCGGGCCAATGGCATTAACGGTGATGTTGTATTTGGCCCATTCCACCGCCAGCGCCTTGGTAAGCATCAGCACGCCCCCCTTTGAAGCGCAATAGGCGCTTAAGGGGCTGGGGGCCATAGCCACGCTGCTGTGGATCGATCCCACATTGATGATCCTGCCGTACTTTTGTTGGATCATGACCCCGGCTACTTCGCGGGCAATGAAATATACGCTGTTTAAATTGGTATTGATCACGGCGTTCCAATCATCGTCCGACTGAGCTTCGGCAGGCTGTTTGCGGGCGGTCCCCGCGTTGTTTACCAGGATGTCGATCCGGCCGTAATGTTCTTTTATCCTGGCAACGGCGGCCTTGATTTCAGCATTACTGAGCACATCGCATTTGCAGGCAAAACACCGTACCCCCAAAGCCTCGACGCTTTTTTTAACTTCTTCAAGCTTCTCCTGCCTTCTGGCCAATATCGCCAGATCCGCCCCCTGTCCCGCCAGGGCCTTGGCAAATTGAACGCCCAATCCGGAGGAAGCGCCGGTTACCAGCGCCACCTTGCCTTTTAAATCAAACAAACCCATACTTTTCCTTCCTTGTAAATTGAGCCTGTTCTAAAACCAGGTTGGTTTTAGAACAGGCTTTGGGAGAAAATTGCTCATTTCTTATAAGGTTAAGCATTTACGGCTTATGCAATTTTCTCCAAGGGTAAGAAGCTGTTCCAAAACCAACCGGGTTTTGGACAAGCTCAAGCGGTATTGTCATGAAACTAAAGTCTCCTGACAACTGGATCGCAATAAGTTACGTTATACTAACTTATGCGCGGCCTTGTCAATCCCCTCCGCTTTTTCCCATAAATCCAAGATTGCTTTCCCAAAAACTGAAGTTTTGGGAAAGCCCCTATCTTTTCCTTAAAAACAACCTCCTGTGGTTCGTGATGATTGGAGGCGGGGGCATACCATGAGGCGCGCCCCGCCTTCGTTTTTTGAGCGAAATTGAACTTGCCGTCCGTCCGCCGTTTTACCGGAGCGGCGCCCGGTATGCTTGCGGTAACGACGGCTTTTCACCAGTTAATAAAAACCGCCGGCTTAATAAGCTCCGCCGGTTTTTTGTCCATAAGCATGAAGGCGTCCGCTATTTTCTCAAAACCATCAAAACGGTGGGTAATGAGTTTTGCGGGATCAACCCGTTCATATTTGATAACGTTGAGCAGTTTTTCTATTCTGACTGCCCCGCCGGGACAAAAACCGCCGCGGATGTCAATATTCGCCATGCCGAGCCCCCATTTAAGGGCCGGGATGGTAAAGGTATCCGACGCGTCGTAGTAGTTTACGTTTGACACAATTCCGGTAGGTTTCACCATTGATATCGCCTGGGTAAGGGTTTCGGCGTTTCCCCCCGCGATGATTACCTTATCCACAGTGCCGCTGACAAGGCTCTTGACCTGCTCAACAATATCACCGTCCTTGTAGCTTACCACATCGGTCGCGCCGTATTCCCCCGCGATTTTTACGCAATTAGGCCGGGTGCCGATCACGATGATGCGGCCCGCGCCCCTTAACCGGGCGCCGGCCACCGCCATAAGGCCTACCGGACCGATGCCGACGACAACTACGGTTTCACCGTAACCCACTTCGGCAAGTTCCACCGCGTGAAAGCCGGTAGACATCATATCCACCGTCATAAGCGCCGCTTCGGGCTTTACGTCATTGGGAAGGCTCACCAGGTTCGCGTCCGCCATATTAACATGGAAGAATTCGGCAAAGGTTCCGTCCTTTGCCCGGAGAAATTTAAAACTCCCCATCATGCCGTGGTCATGGGCATTGTATTTCCCTTCCTGTATGTATCTGCCGGTCCAATCGGGGGTTACGCAGGGTACAACCACCTTGTCGCCGGGTTTGAATTTACACACCAGGCTGCCTGTTTCCGTAACCTCACCAATCGCTTCGTGCCCCAGGATCAAATTCTCCCGCGGCCCCGATCCGCCGTGCATCGCGTGGGTGTCCGAAGAACAAGGGGCAAGCACCGTGGGTCGAATAATGGCGTCCAAGGGACCGGGAACCGGTTTTTCCTTATCAAGCCAGCCTGGTTGGCCAATTTTTACCATTCCGTAACCTTTCATAGAAACCTCCAAAAATATTAAATTAGCGTTGAGCATTTCCCAAAAACGGACGTTTTGGGAAAGCCTCCGTTGTTTAAAAACTTTAGTTTTTAAACAACAACCGCTTAAAAATCATCCGGGCTTTTTCAAATTCGCAGTTTGTAACCCGGCTCATTTCCTAAAAGTAACTCACCTTGATCCGCTTCCCCATCTGCTTCAGGCACGCCGCCAGCTCGTCGATCAAGCGCGTCTTGATGCCGAACCCGGCGGGCAGATTGGACCCCCCGTGGGCGGGGTTTACGGCCCTGCCCACATAAAAATTAATGTCCGTGGCTTCCTCAAAGAGGAGCCGGGCAATTTCCGAGGCTCCGTCCTTCCCGGTATCCCACTGGACGTAGCTGCCGTTGTCCCCGATATAATCCCGGGCGTATTCCAGCACCTTGTGGATGGTGATTATCCCCTCGGTAACCAGGTCAACCCCGCTGATCTTCGCGGCGGGGGGAATCTCCGGGTCGGCGCGGAGGGGAAGCCCCGTCTCCAGGGGTTTCCCCAAAAATTCCGCCGCCAGCGCCGAGGTGGTCCCCCCGCAGACAATATGTTTCCCCTCCTTGGAAAAAAAGAGGCTCATCATCTTGGGAACATCCGCGGGGCTCACGGGCGGGCCGGCGAGGAGGTTGATGGGCCGCCGCTGCCGGATCTTCACGGCGCAGACCGTGGTGTCGTCGCCGGGTTCCCCGCCGTAGAGGGAATAGCATTTGTCCAGCAGCATGGAGCTCAGGGTTTTGGCGGTATACTCCCGGTGGTAGACCCCTTCCATAAAGGCTATGATGTTTTCCCTCCGCCAGTTTAGGTTGAGGCGCCGGCCCGCCCCGGCGTGGACCGCCCCGTCGCTCATGGCGATGAGGGTGTCGTCTTCCCCCAGGGTGATCCGGGTTTTGTAAATGGTTTTCCCGCCGGAGGAAACGCCGCCGGCCCCTGAACCGCCGCCTATGGTTTGGACGGTTTTTGGGTACTCGAAATTTTTGCCCTGCCGGAGCAGGATCACCGGGGGGTTATCGTACTGGATAATCTCCGCGTCATGGTTGTCGGCAACGCGGATAACGGTAAAGGTGGAATAGGCGATCTGCCGCTCCCTGCAGACGGGCAGGGTCGCGGCGATGGTTTCCACGCAGTCCTCCACCGTAAGGTAATTGGCCATCATGGTGGAGATGATTTTTGCGGTCAGCGTGGAAAGGATATTGGCCTTGACCCCGCTCCCCAGGCCGTCCGCCAGGACCATCACCGTGAGTTTTTCTTCCGGCGATACGATTTCCACGTGATCGCCGCAGAGCTGCTCTCCGTGCTTGTTGAAATTTACAAAACCCATATCAGTACAAAACTCATTCACCGGCAAGACCCTCCTTGAGCTTGGTCAGGGCGACCCTGGTTTCCGCCGTGGTCTCCCCCAGGAGGGAGGCGATCTCCTGCACGGTCCGCATTTGTTTCTCTATCACCCGGTTGGTGATCTCAATGGTCCTGCGGTTGAATTCCTCCTTTGCCGCTTTCCGGGCCGCCTCTCCGGTAACGTCCCGCATGATGCCGATGATAATGTGGTAGCTCTTGTCGTAAATAATGGTTTGGTCGATATGCTTTTTATAATCCGCCAGGTACACCCGCTGGTTGTAGCTGTTTTTTTCCTGCCGGCACGCATCGAGAAAGGGCATGGGGTCCAAAACCCGGACTACCTGATCCCCCAGAATATCCGGGGGGTTGACGTTGAGGAGCCGGCAGGCCGCGGCGTTTATCTGCTGGACCTCCAGGACCTCGTTAAGAACAATAATCCCGTTGGGGGTATTGGTGATGATGTTGTCGGAGAAGGATTCGGCCCGTTCCTTTAAATAGGGGAGGCACATGGTCAGGGTCGCTTTGCCCTCCAGCACCGCCCGGGCTTTTTCCCGGCAGGTGTTGTAACCGCAGCTTCCGCAGTTTAATTCATGTTCCGGTTTTGTCTTTCCCAAATTGCGGAGCACCTCCTCAACGGCCTCCGTACCCAGATGAACCCGGCGCCGGGGGAGGGGAACAAATTGCTTATCCGTTTTTTGGCCGGGGTACGGGGGGGGCTCAAAATCTTTTTCGCCCGCGTGGCGCAGGACGTTTATATAGTCCCGTACCGGGGAAGGTTTCTCCCGCTCCATCACCGGCCCCCCGACGCAGCTCCCCGCGCAGGCGGACATCTCGATAAAACATTTCCCCGGCTTTTCCCGGGTCAGATCCTCAAGGGCGCGGATGCAGTTGTCGATCCCGTCTACGGACAGGTAGGCGTACCGGGGGTTCTCCTTTGCCATGGTCCTGAGTATACCCCCGGCGACAGGGAAAAGCCGGGTAAGGCCGCGCCGGGAATCTCCGCCCCGCTGCGGCCTCCGGGTTCCGCTTTCCCCGGCGTCCCCGTCCATGCCGATGTTTTGCTGTTCCAGCCAGCGGGAGAGTTCCCTGAAGGTCAGGACCTGGTCCACAAAACCCGGATAAATTTCAGCCTCGTTCTTTTTGGAAACGCAGGGGCCGATAAATATGATCCCGGCGCCGGGATAGCGGCGCTTCAGATCCATGCCGTGGGCCAGCATGGGGGAGAGCACCGGCGCCAGAAAGGGCAGGGCGCCGGGATAATACTTTTGGATCAAAAGATTCACGCTGTGACAGCAGGAACTGATGAGCACCTCATGGGTTTCGTTTTTGACCATGGCATCGTACTGCCGCTTAACAATGGCGGCGCCGACGGCGGTTTCCTCAACCCCGGCAAAGCCCAGCTTTTTCAGGGCCCCTTCCATGGCGGCCAGGTCCCGGCCCCCGTAGTTCGCCGCAAAGGAAGGGGCCAGGCTGGCATACACCGGTGCCCCGGCTTCGATCAGGGCCCGGGCCGCCCCGAGATCGTCCCGGATATCCTTGGCCTGCTGGGGACAGGTAACAAAGCAATTCCCGCAGATGATGCAATCATCCACCACAATATGGGCATGGTTGCCGGCAAACCGTATAGACTTTACCGGACAGTGGCGTATGCATTTGTAACAGTTTTTACAGTCCGAAGTTTTTAAGGTCAGATACTCGGTCATACCCGCCCGTCCTGCCCGCCGGTTTGGAAAAGGGGAAGCCGCCCGAGGCCCCGCCTTCGCGCGAAGGGCCTTTCCCCAAGCCGGAATTTTGGGAAAACCGCTGATTCTGTCACATACTTAAAGAACACGGCGCTCATTATATTACCTTTTATATCGATAAAAAATTATCTATAATTGCCATGATTTTATCAGATATAAAAAAGAATGTCCAGAAGAATTCTCAAAAATCAGGGAAAAAGTATGAAAACGGCGCCTGGCACCAGGGGCTCAACCGAGGGGTCAGACCCCCCGGTGGGGGCTGATCCTGGCATACTCTGACGCGCTCCTAGATGCAGGGGGTGGAGCCTGACCCCAGACGCTACATCTAGCGGCGGTGCCTGACCCCCGCCGGCGGGGTCTGACCCCCCGATGGGGGTTGACCCTGGCATACTCTTGAAAATGCAGTTTTATTCCTATAGCCTGAAACCGTATCGCACAGCGAAGCGCAAGGGATTGGAGGGGTTTAGCCACGCCGCAGGCGGGGCCGGAGCGAAGCGGAGCCCCGAA
>JAISPH010000023.1 GCA_031275035.1 Treponema sp. | reverse complement strand
AGCTTTTAGCATGGCAACAGACAAGGCATAATTTTATCGGGGGAAGATAATGTACGATGAAGTATATAGGGGATTGTTATAGGATGGGTGATGCGGAACAGATATATGAACAGTGAGGTAAAATAAAGCAATGGGGCTGAGTTAGGAAAATTGAAGGGGATGGGGGGAGGGGAGTGCATAAAAGAAGGGGCGGAAGGGACGAGTTTCAGTCGTAAACTTTAGATTGCTTTAGCAAAAGGTCTTTTAGGAGGCTTTAGCCTCAAGGCGGCTTTCAGCCGCTACACAACCCACCGCCTTTAGGCGGTGGTTGTTTAGTTGCCGCCTGGACATCCCTGGAGCCGCCGCCGAATGCGGGGAAGCTCAAGGCCATGCCGGTGAAACAAAAAAACCGCCGCCGGGCGGGAAACCGCGGGGGCGTTACGGGGGCGGAGCCCCCGTAGAAGGGGGAAGCCCGCGGCGTAGACGCGGGCGGGGGGGAAGGCGTTCCCCCGCAATATAAGTTTATGGTTCCAGGAGGATGGAGTCCCGGCTGTGCCAGGCGAGGCTTATCTCGCCGCCCCGTCTTAATTCTTCGTTGTACGAAACCGCCGGTACTTCAACTATTATGTCCCTGCCCCCCAGGTCCGCCAGTATGTCGATGACGTTTCCCCGGTAGGAGGCAAGGCGCACCACGGCTTTGAAGCGGTTCTGAAAATTCTCCGGGTTTGGGGGGTTAAGAACGATGTTATTGGGCCGAATTCCCACCATGGTTTTTGTTTCGTCCCTGGCGGCGCAGCTGATGCGGAGTCCGTCGCCGGTGACAAACACGGCGCCGCTGTCGGAAAAAGTCCCGGTAAAAAAATTTCTTACCGCCGTAAAATCGGCGGCAAAGTAAGACCGGGGATTTTCAAAGACCTCCCGGGGGCCGCCGTTTTGGACGATTTTTCCATTGTTCATCAGGACGATGCGGTCGGCCAGGGTCAGGGCTTCGTCCTGGTCATGGGTGACAAATACGGTGGTTAGGCCCAGCGACTCATGGAGGAGCCGTATTTCTACCCGCATCTCGTGGCGGAGTTTCGCGTCCAGATTTGACAGGGGTTCGTCTAAAAGAAGCACGTCGGGGTTCATCACCAGGGCGCGGGCCAGAGCTGTCCGCTGGGCCTGTCCGCCGGAGAGCTGCCGGGGGAAGCGGTTTTCCAGGCCCCGGAGTCTTGCGGTGTCGATAATTTTATCGATCCTCCGCGCCGTTTCTTCTTTGGGGACGCCGTGCATTTTAAGGCCGAAGCCGATATTGTCCGTCACGGTCATGTGGGGAAACAGGGCGTAGCTTTGGAACACCATGGCGGTATTCCGTTTGTTGGGGGGAACGGCGCTAATATCCCTGCCGCCGATAATTATCCGCCCCCGGTCCATGGACGCGAGCCCGGCGATCAGGCGGAGGGCCGTGGTTTTTCCGCATCCCGACGGTCCTAAAAAAGCTACCAGATCCCCTTTTTCGATGGTCAGATCAAAGCCGTCAAGAACCTTGTTGGTGCCGTAGGCTTTGCTTAAATTGTCAAGAACAATGTAGGGAGCCACGATAAATTATATTCCTCCTTCCGGGGGTATTAAAAACCGAATTAAAAAACGATGGAAAGTCCTACCAGGCGGTTTACCACGAACAACAGAATAACAATAAATACTACCTGTACCGATGAAAGGGCCGCGATTGTGGGGTCCATGTTCCACAGCACATAGTTGAGGGTTTCCATGGGCAGCATGTTATGTCCCGGGGAAACCAGCATCAGGCTTATTTCCAGGTTTCCGAAGGAACCGATAAAGGCAAAGATCGTGGCCGCCATGATGGTGGGGCGGAGCTGCGGAAAGACTACCCGGATAAAGGCCTGGAACCGGCTGGCCCCCAAATTTAAGGCGGCCTCTTCCAGGCTGTGGTTAAGCCCCATGAGCCCCGATGTGATAAGCCGTATGGACGTGGGGGTGAGCACCATTACATGACCCAGCGTCATAAGCCACATGGAGGGGACCAGATCCAGGCGGAGCAGCCGTTCCATTTGGGTAAAAGTCACATAGATGGCAATACCGGTTACGATTGTCGGCACCGTGAGGGGGGAAAGGTAGAAGGTCTGGAGAAATTCCCGGCCCCGGCGAAGGCGGACCAGGGCAAGGGAAGCGGCCAGACCGGTAAGCACCGAAATAACCGTGGAGATAAGGGCGATTTCCAGGCTAAGCGCCGCAGCGTCCACAAAACTTGTCCGGTAGAGCAGTTCGCGGTACCAGCGCAGGGAATAGCCGGGCGGGGGAAAGGCAAGAAAGCTGGTGGAAAAAAAGGAAATCCAGAAAACCAGGGCCACCGGCAGGAGGATAAGAAAAAAGGCCGCCACGACGGGAATTATGAGGAGGGACCGGCCGCCGCTGTTATGACCCCCGCTGTTATCCATGCTTTTGCTCCTGGGCGGCGACGCCGGCGCTTGCCCTAAGGTAACGTTTTTCCAGGGTATGCGAGTAGGCAAAGGTAATGCCCAGGGTAAGGATCAGGAGGATCATGGCAATGGCGGCGGAAAACGGCCAGTTTATGTTGTCCGTCAATTCGCCGTACAGGGCGGGGGCCATCATGGGCAGCCGGGGCCCCCCGATCAGCCTGGACGTGGTGTAGGTGTTCATGCACTGGACAAAGACCAAAAGAGTGCCGGCCAGGATGCCCGGCATGGCAAGGGGAATGCTTATCCGCCAGAGGGTGTTGAATTTATCAGCCCCCAGGTTCCGGGCCGCCGCTTCCACATCCGGGTGAACGGTTTCCAGGGTCGCCTCGATGGTAATGGTCATCATGGGAATTTCGATGGTGGTGGCGACAAAAATAACCGCCTGGCTGGTGTAGAGCATCTTTAGGGGTTCGGCAATCAGCCCAAGGTTGAGGAAAATCCGGTTCAGGAGCCCCCGCTCGGTGAGCAGCCCTATCCAGCCCATACTGCGGATAACCCCGCCGATCATCATGGGGAACACCAGGAGGATTACCATGAGGGACCGGATCCGGGCGCTGGTATGGGCCATGTAGTAGGCTGTAGGGAAGGATATGATCAGGGTACAGAGGGTGCTGAAAAACGCGGTAAAAATGGTGCGCCGCAGTATTTCCAGGTAATACGGGTTGGTGAAGAACCGCCGGTAGTTCTCCCAGGTAAAAGCGGCCTCCATGACCTTTTGGGGCACATAGCGGTTGAAGCTGAAACGGAGGAACACCAGCAGGGGAAAGATGAAGATCAGGGAAGTTATCAGCGAAGCGGGTATCAGCAGCGGGATAAGCGGCGCCCCCGGAGGGTATTTTGCCGGCCTCCCGGGGCCGGTAGCCGCCCCGCCATTTTTCTTTTGCATGATCAGCGCATAAACTCCTGGTTCCAGGGTTCATCCATCCGGGTACTTAAGTCCTGGAAGAAAGGCGTGGGAATGGGGTAGACCAGCCTTTGTTCTTCGGTATTAAACCCTATTTTCCCCAGGATCTCCGGCGAGAGGGTCACGTTGTCAACCGAAGGGGAATAGCCGAAGTCCTCGCCGAATCCCTTTTGAACTTCCGGCAGCAGGAGGGTATTGAGGAAGGCGTAGGCCCCCTCGGGGTTATTCGCGTTTTTCGGGATGGCCGCGCCGTACCAGGTGGCATAGCTTCCCTCCCGGGGCAGGACGTCGGCCAGCGGCTCCGATCCCTCAACGGTGAGCAGGGCGTTCCGGGCGCGGTAGTTAATCGAAAGCCACACTTCCCCGCTCCGCAGGGCCGTTACCAGGGCGTCCTGGCTGGCGTAGAATTTCAGATCCTGGCTCCTCAGTTCCATAAGCTTGGGCCAATGGTTCAGCCAGTCGTCTTTTAGGATGTCCCCCCCGTCGGCGGCCACGGCGGCCAGCATCCAGTAGGCGCCCCCGCTGGAAAACACCCCTACCTTGCCCTTGTACGCGGGATCCCAGAAGACGGCCCAGGAATCGGGCTTCGGCTGTACTTCTTTCGCGTTGTAGGCCAGGGTGACGGCGCTGTATATCTGGGGAACCGCGAAACTGAATGTGAACTGCTCCAACAGGTGGGCCGCGTTGGGGAGTTTCCCAAAGTCCAAATCTCCGATAATTTCATTCTCATAGTGGGTAGTAAGGGACGAGGCGCTCATGGTCAGCACGTCAAAGGACCCCTGGCCCCCCTTTTCGGCAATGAGTTTGGGGTTATGGTCCCCGTCGTTGCCCAGGGTGTAGACTACCTTCAATTCCGGGTGGGTTTTCTTCAGCTCCGGGATGACGTACTTGTTTAACAGTTCCTGGTACTTGCCCGCGTAGGTGGCTACGACTATCTGGGTTTCCTTTTTTGCTCCGCCGCAGGAAACGGCGCTTAAGGCCGCCAGGATAAGCGGGATGACGATGTTTTGTTTGAAACGTGGCGCTTTTATCATTGTACGGGTACGCTCCTTTTTGTTGATATACTATAAAACCTATGAAAATAGTATGATATATCTTTGAAAGAAAATGTCAATGGGGGTTATCATGGACGCCGAGGTTTATCAGAAGCGGATGAACGGAGTAAGGGCGGAGATGCGGAAGCGGGGGATCGATCTGTTCCTGGTGAGTCCCTCTTCCAACCTGTTCTACCTTTCAGGTTACGGAGTCAACGGGGATGAGCGGCTGCTCCTCCTGGTCCTGCCCGCGGGGGGCTCTCCGGCGGAAGGCGGGTCTCCGCCGCCGCCCTTTGTGCTGGCGAATATCCTCTACAAGGATCAGGTAGAGCCCCTCCCCATCGGGGAATTCGTATTCTGGAAAGACGGGGAGGACCCCTTCGAGCTTTTGAAACGGGAAATTGAAAAACGGAATTTCCCCGCTGGGAAGATCGCCCTGGAGCCCCAGATCCCCGCCTTCTTTTCCCTGCCCATCGCGGAGAAGTTTCCCCGGACGGCCTTTACCCTGGGCTCCCCCCTTACCGATCCTCTGCGGCTTTACAAGGACGGGGAGGAACTTGATCGTATCCGCCGGGCCGCCAGGCTGTCGGACCATGCCCTGACCGCCGTCATCGGGAAGGGCGGCTATTGGCTGGGCAAAACGGAAACCGAATTCTGCGAGGAACTAACCGCCGCCCTCCGCCGTACCGGGGTGGCGGCCTACGGCGCCATCGTGGCCGTGGGGGCCAACGGGGCGGTGCCCCACCACGTGACCGGCCAGACCCTCATTGAAAAGGGGAAGGGACTCCTCATTGACTTTGGGGGGCGGCTGGAGGGCTACCATACGGACTGCACCAGGACCTTCCACTTTGGGACCCCCGGCGCGGAATTTGAAAAGGTCTACAACATCGTCCTGGAAGCCCACCTGGCGGCGGAGGCCAAGGCCCGGCCGGGGAATCTCCTGGGGGACGTGGATGACGCCGCCCGGCAGGTAATCGAGAAAGCCGGCTACGGCCCCTACTTTACCCACCGGACGGGCCACGGCCTGGGGATCGACGGCCACGAGGGAGTCTCTGCGGCCAAGGGGGAGACCACGCCCATTGCCCCGGGGATGGTATTTTCCATCGAACCGGGAATCTACCTGCCGGGCCGCCTGGGGGTGCGGATAGAAAACCTGGTAGCCATTGGCCGGGAGGGGCCGGAGGTGCTGCACGCCTTCCCCAGGGAACTGCGGGTTATCTAGCGTCCCGATACGATTATATTTGTGAATTTGGGCGCATCCCCGCCTTCGCTTCGCTTGGCGGGGACCGGGCTATCGCTCCAATTCCTCGACCCCCCGCCCGCGGCGGGGGCCCTGCGGTATTTCCGCTCTATCCCTTGCGCTGGCGAAAGCCTGCGGCTTTCGCCTTGGGAGTTTTGCTTCGCAAAACTCCAGAAAAAGAAGATCCCAGGACATGCCACTTGGGGGTTTGACGTTTTTGCTTCGCAAAAACGTCAAAATGTATCCCAGCCGGCATGTATGCCGCGGCCTCCCTGCCGGCGGGTCGCGTATTGGATACCGCGGAGCCGCTGCGGACACGGCGGTGATAAAAACTTGCCGCCAACAGTTAGCCGCCCCTCCGGGACGGCCGTCCCCTGCGGCCCCTATATCCGCAGCCGCTCGGCGTGGTGGTAGGCCTGGGTCCGCAGCTCCTTTACCGAATCGTCGGCCAAGTAGTCGTCAAAGGGCATCATCCGGTCGATGCAGTGGAAACGGCCGGTCCCGGAGCCGGCGGGGGGGACGATCTCAATAATCCTGTTGGCTATGGAATTGATAAATTCATGGTCATGGGAATTAAAAAGGATCACCCCGTTAAAGGCGGCAAGCCCGTCATTCAGGGCGGTGATGGCCTCCAGGTCCAGGTGGTTGGTCGGTTCGTCAAGGATAAGCACGTTGGCGGCGGAGAGCATCATCTTTGCCAGGAGGCAGCGCACCCGTTCCCCCCCGGAAAGAACGTTCACGGGCTTCAGGGCCTCATCCCCGGAAAAAAGCATACGCCCCAGGAAGCTGCGGACATAGGTTTCGTCCTGGTCCGGGCTGTACTGCCTAAGCCAGTCGGTAATGGAAAGGGAGGAATTAAAATAGGCGGAATTTTCCCTGGGAAAATAGGAAAAGACGGTGGTCTGACCCCAATATACATCGCCGGATTCCGCCTTTTTTTCCCCGGCGATAATGTCAAAAAGGGCGGATTTGGCGGCGTGTTCAATCCCCACAAAGGCTATTTTATCCCCCCGGTTCACCAGCAGGGAAAAATCGTCCAGCAGCCTCGTCCCCTCGGCCTGGAAACATAGTTTTTCTACCCGCAGCACGTTGTTGCCGATCTCCCGGCTGGGCTTAAAACCCACATAGGGGAACTTGCGGCTGGTGACATGCACATTGTCCAGGTTTAATTTCTCCAGCACCTTCTTGCGGCTCGTGGCCTGGCGGCTTTTGCTGGCGTTGCTGGCGAAACGTTGAATAAATTCCCGCAGCTCCCGGGCCTTTTCCTCGTTTTTTTTCTGCTGATCCTTGGCCTGGCGCTGGAGCATCTGGCTCATCTGGTACCAAAAATCGTAGTTTCCCGAATAAGCGGTTATTCTGCCAAAGTCTATGTCGCAGATATGGGTACACACCGCGTTAAGGAAATGCCGGTCATGGGAGACCACAATAACGGTATTGGGGAAGCCGATAAGGAATTCTTCCAGCCAGGAAATGGATTCCAGGTCCAGCCCGTTGGTGGGTTCGTCCAGGAGCAGAATATCGGGATTGCCGAAAAGGGCCTGGGCCAGAAGCACCCGGACTTTTCTGGATTCATCAAGCTCGCTCATCATTTTAGGATGATCCGCCTCGTCAAGGCCCAGGCCGGAAAGGAGCTGCCCCGCCTGGGCCTCCCCCTCCCAGCCCCCCAGATCCGCGAAGTCCGCTTCCAGTTCGCTGGCCCTCATGCCGTCGGCCTCGGAAAAATCGGCCTTGGCGTAAACAGCCTCCCGCTCCTTCTGTATCCCGTAGAGCTTTGGATAGCCCATGATCACCGTTTCCAGAACCGGGTATTCCTCAAAGGCAAAGTGATCCTGTTTAAGTACCGCCACACGCTGGCCGGAACTAATGGAAAGCTCCCCCCGGTCATGCTCGGTCTCTCCGGAAAGGATCTTAAGAAAAGTGGACTTCCCGGCGCCGTTGGCCCCGATAATGCCGTAACAGTTGCCGGGGGTAAATTTCAAATTAACGTCCTTAAAAAGGACACGTTCACCAAAACTAAGACTAAGGTCGGTAATAGTAATCACTCAACACAACTCCCGCTATGAAATGCCATATACTAGCAAAAAAAAGACCCCTGGTCTATCAGCCGCCCGGTTCCGCACGGCCGCCGTCCGCAGCCTTTACAAGTGAAATGATTCTTTTTACACTGACATCAAGGAGACAAATTATGGGTACAGTCTTAACATTCGCCCGCTACAACCAGGAGGCGAATAAAAAAATTCTGGAACTGCTGAACGGCCTTTCCAACGAAGAGCGGGAAAAAGAACGGGGCTCATTTTACGGCAGCCTGTCCGGCCTGGTCCGTCATATCGGCGAAGGATCGATGTTTTTTGCCGGCCTTTTCCGGGGGGCCCTGGGTTCCTCCCCGGCGGCCAAAGCCCCGGCGGCCCTGGAAAAAATCAGCTTCCCCGAGGGGCCCCTGGCCGAGCCCGCGTGGAAAAAAGCCACCGCGGACATTGAAACCATCGACCAGACCCTGGTGGAATTTGCCGGCGCCCTGACGGAAGCGGACCTTGCCGCCCCGGTAAAGCTTGACTGGTACGGGGGAAATCCCCCGTCGGTCCCCCTGTCGTTCATGTTCCTCCAGCTTACGGTCCACAACACCCACCACCGGGGACAGGTGTCCCAGATTCTTGACGAACTAAAAATCGACAACGATTTTTCGGCGATCAACGCCGCCTTCCGGTAAACAAAGCCTGTCTATATGGAGGGGGAGCGCAATCCCGGCATGACGCGGCATCTTTCCGTTATATGCGGCGGCCCGGCTCCCCCTCTTCGTAGTCCTCACTCCGCCTTGCTCTGTTCCGGTCTACTCCGCCACCCTCTCGCCGGAGGGAGGCGGCCGTCCGGCGCGCGCGCTGATTTAATTAGAGTCTGTCCATAATGTGTCTACATTATGGACAGACTCTAATTATAGGCGATCCTATCCCTGGAGTTTTGCGAAGCAAAACTCCCAAGCTCAACGTGCGAAGCGCGTTGAGCAGCTAAGCCGCGCCGCATTAGTCCAATAAACAACCTAGTGTCCTGACAGCATTGAACGCGGGGTTTCATTCCTATAGCCTGAAACTGTATCCCACAGCGAAGCGCAAGGGATTGGAGGGGTGTAGCCGCGCCGCAGGCGGGGCCGGAGCGAAGCGCGCCTCCAGTCCTTAGCATCCTGTTTCGGACTTCCAGCCGGGGCGCGCCCACAAAACTATGCACCGCATGGTTTTGTCCCCGAAAAGCCCGGTCCCCGCCGGCGGCGGGAATGCGCCCAAACCCGCAAATTTAATCATGTCACGGTACTAGTATCCCGGCACCAATGAAAAATCGAGTTTGTCTCCCCACAACACAGGGCCGGAGGCCCTGATGTACAAGCCGCGAAGCGGCGTCTGCAATACATTTCCTTGCAACACAGGGCCGAAGGCCCTGATAGGCCCAAAAAACCCGTAATTTTAAGCGTGTCGTGATACTAGATATAACGCCTGGTGTCAGACCTTACCCCCTACATCTAATGGGGGATGCGCTGGATGTCTATATGCGGGAACGGGAAGAAAAGCAGCCGTTGGTGTGCATGGATGAATGCCCGAAAGTTATAGGGGAGACAAGGGTTCCCTTACCGGTAAAGCCGGGGCAGCCTGCCTGTTTTGACACGGAATACGTGAGGAACGGGACCTGCGATATCTTCATGTTTACGGCCCCGCTTGAAGGCTGGAGGCGGGCTGAAATCACCGCACAGGGAACCCGCAAGGATTGGGCGGGACAGATACAACAGCTGGCAGACGAGGATTTTCCGGATGCTGAGAAGATCATCCTGGTTATGGATAATCTGAATACGCATAGCATTGCTGTATGAGACATTTCCGGCGGAAGAAGCGGGACGGCTGAGGGACAGACTGGAGATACACTATACGCCCCGGCACGGGAGCTGGCTGAACATGGCGGAGATAGAGCTGAACGTGATAAACAACCAGGGGCCGCCGGCGCGGATACCGACGCTGGAACAGATGAGGAAGGAGGCGCCGGCCTGGAACCGGAGACGGAAGCGTGTAAGATCAACTGGCGGTTTACTACTGCTGACGCCCGCATAACACTGAAACGGCTGTACCCATAGTTTGAATAGTGCCTTGATACTGACCGGGTAGACCCCTGTCCCCCGGCCTGGAAGGGCCCCCTCATGGAGCCCCCGGCGGGCCGGAAGTGTCCGCCAGGACGCACAAGATTGCGGCCGCCGTTTCCTCCGGGCTGTTCCCCGCCTGTACGGTGATCTTCGCCAGTTTCCGGTAGACCGCCCCCCTCCGGCTGTGGAGCTGCCGGTGGGTTTCCCGGGGATTTTCCGTGTTAAGAAAGGGGGGCAGTTCCCCGGTTTTGTCCGCCGCCGCCCGGATCCGTTCCCAGGCCGTTTCCGCCGGAACATCGATGTACACCACCAACGCCGCCGGGCATTTTTTCAAGATTTTCAGAGCTTCCCCATTGTCCGCCAGGCCCCCGCCGGCGGCCGCGATGGTATCGCCCCCGGCCCCTTCAAGAAGGGCCTGCAGCGCCTCCGCCTCGGCCCGGCGGAACAACTGCGGCCCCTCCCTGTAAAGGGTCCTGGGGCTTTTCCCGGTCCGTTTTTCCACCAGTTCGTCCAGGTCGGTAAATTCGGCGGCCCCCCCCGGGAACAGGCCCTCCCAGAGCCGGGCCAGGGCCTTTCCCGCGCTGGTTTTTCCCGAATGTTTTGGGCCGGTAATGATGATCACGGCGGGGGGCCTTTTTGTCATGGACCTTACCCTAATTGTTTCGGTAGTATTATGCTATAGTGGTAAACAGTCT
>JAISPH010000208.1 GCA_031275035.1 Treponema sp. | reverse complement strand
ATGTAATAACGGCAAGGATTAAAAATTTTATCATTAGAACCATTTGCCAATTTCTTAATAGTACAGCCCAATACACCATGATTGGCGCGTGAAAAATATATATTCCAAATGTATTTCTTACAATCATCCGTGAAATTTTACCTTCTCTATTGAGATGTTTCTTAAAAAACACGAGTATCCCCAATGAAAAACTTACGCAAAAAAATGATTCCCAGGCAGCGTAAGCAAAACTCCGCCAATGCAATCCGCCTTTTATAAATACGCCGCCGCCGGCCGGTATTATAATTATCGATAACGGCACGCCTGCAAAAAAAGCCGCGGCCAGCCAGTGTATGTTTTTGAACCGATATTGATGAGGATTAGCTTTCCCTTGACGCAGGGAGCGCAAAACAGCATATATAATACTGAATAACAAAAGAACCTCTACAAACCATATTGTTCTTGTGGATGTAAGCCAAAGAAAAGAAGTTATATGGTTAATATAATTACTGAAAAACGCCGGGAATGACCGAATCGTATTATATTTTACAAGATAATATTCAATGAACGGGTAAATAATAAACATATAAACGAGTAATGGTATGCCAAGTCTGAACAGGCGTCCCCGGACAAACGCCGCTCCCCCGCGTTTTTCAAACGAATCTACAGCAAAGAACGCGGCAAGAAAAAAAAGAACGCCATAAACCATGCTTGATTGTAGGCCAATATAAAACAAAAAAACGCATTTTCTTAGAATAAAGTTGTTCGGAAACCTCAGTTTCTGAACAACTTTAATGAGCCTCCCCGGAGCAGAGCGCGCGCCGGAGGTTCGACGGGGTACAATTCCACGCCGCTGTATAGCGGCGCATGAATCATTTTTCTAATTGCCAGCCCGAAGGGCTGATTAAACCAGACTTTCAAATAAATTTTAGGGTACATTGTACATAACGGCGTATGGACGGACGGCGTCTATAACATACCGCCTGTGCCGTACCGCTTCTTTGATCCCTTGATCTTCTGCGCCGGGTAGTTCAGAGTTTTCTTAAGCAGGAGGTTTTATATGAAGGGAATACTCTATGGAATCATTCTGGGCGCGGCGGCAATAAACGGTTTTGCGGATAATGCTGTTTTTAGGTATTCGGTGGGCCGCATTGAGGTCTTTATGATGGTGGAGAGCCGGGGACAGGGCAACAGCGGCATTCTTGTCGGCGACGCCGCCGCCATTGCCCGGTATGTTCCCGGCGGGACCTATCCTTCGGAGGTCAATACCTTTCTCATCAAAACACCGGAACAGATCGTAGTGGTAGACACCGGCTTCGGCGGCGCCATCTTTGAAAATATGAGGACCCTGGGGGTTAGTCCCGCCGATGTGGATGTGGTGCTTCTCACCCATCTCCATGGGGATCATACCGGGGGTTTACAACGGGAGGGCCGGGCTCTCTTTCCCAAGGCAAAGCTCTATCTGGCAAAACAGGAGCGGGACTACTGGACCAGGGAAAACCCCAACAACGGCGCTGTCTCGGCGCTGGCTCCCTATGCCTCCAGGACCGAGGTTTTCTTTCCGGGGCAGCTGGGGGTTAGTTCCCGGGAACTGGTTCCTGGAATAATCGCCATCGCCGCCTTCGGACACACTCCGGGGCATACCATCTTTCTTTTGCAGTCTGAAGGCCGGAAGCTGCTTATCTGGGGCGATCTTATGCATGCCGAAAGTGTCCAATTCCCCCGGCCGGATATTTCCGTTACCTACGATACGGACCCCGCCGCTGCCGCCGCGGTGCGAAGACAGGTACTGGAATATGCGGCCGCCAACCGTATCCCCATAGCGGGGATGCATCTGGTGTATCCTGCGGTGGGCGCCGTTCAGGCCGAAGGGAACGGTTACCGGCTGATCCCCGCGGAATGATCGTTCCCGGCGGCACGGGTTCCTGCGCCGCCGCAGATTCCCCGCAGGGGATTGTCTTTAAGATGGCTGAACATGATACCGCAGCACCGGTTTCCTTGCGGCGGCGGTTTCGTCCAGCCTTCCTACCGGGGTATGATGGGGCGCCGTCTTGAGGAGTTCCGGCCGGCTTTTGGCTTCGCCGGCGATGGCGAGGAGGGCCGCGGCAAAGGCTTCCAGGGTTTCCTTGGTTTCGGTTTCGGTGGGTTCAATCATCAGGGCCTCTTTAACGATCAGGGGAAAGTAAACCGTGGGGGGGTGGAAACCGTAGTCGATGAGCCGCTTGGCGATGTCCAGGGTGCTGATCCCGTTCCCCAGCTGGGGGGATGCGACAAACTCATGCATGCAGGGCCGTTCCGCGCCGTAAGCCGGGGGATAGATCTCTCCGACCAGGCGTTTTAGATAGTTGGCGTTGAGTACCGAATACTCCGCCACCCGGCGTATGCCCTTCCTTCCCAGGTGCCTGATATACGCATAGGCCCGGACCAGCACGCTGAAATTGCCGTTGAAGGCCTTGAGCCGGCCTATGGACCGGTCCGGCGTTTTCAGGGCAAAGACGCCGCCGGCCTGGACCGCCGCCGGTCCCGGAAGATATTCCGCCAGGAGGGTTCCCGCCCCGACCGCTCCCGCTCCGGGGCCGCCGCCGCCGTGGGGGGTGGAGAAGGTCTTGTGCAGGTTGAGGTGCATCACGTCGAAACCAAGATCCGCAGGCTTCAGTACCCCGATAAGGGCGTTCATGTTGGCCCCGTCGCCGTACACCAGGCCCCCGGCCCGGTGTACAAGGGTAACGATCTCCCGGATCTGTTCCTCAAAGAGCCCCAGGGTACCGGGATTGGTGATCATCAGACCCGCCAGGGTTTCGGCCTTTTCTCCTTCGCAGGCCGCCCTCAGCGCTCCCATGTCCACCGATCCGCCGGCATCCGAAGGGATGGTCTCTGCGGTAAAGCCCGCCATGGTACAGGTGGCGGGGTTGGTTCCGTGGGCGGAGTCGGGGATCAGGATACGCCTCCGTTTAAGATCCCCCCGGTCCCGGTGGTAAGCCCGGATCATCAGGGCCCCCGCCAGTTCTCCCTGGGCCCCCGCCGCGGCCTGGAGGGAAAAGGCGGAGAAACCGGTAATAGCCTTGAGACTTTCCTGGAGACGGTAGAGCAGGGCCAGAGCGCCCTGGACCGCCGCCGCCGGCAGCAGGGGATGGGTGCGCCGCCAGCCCCGCAGGGATGCGGCGTCTTCGTTCATTTTGGGATTGTACTTCATCGTACAGGAACCCAGGGGATAGAAGTTGCCGTCGATAGAGAAATTCTTTGCCGAAAGCGCCGTAAAGTGGCGGACTACCGAACCCTCGTCCAGCTCGGGAAGTTTAAGATCCTCCCGGAGCAGATTCGCCGGAAGGGGCGTTTCGGGTACGTCAAGCCCGGGAAGGCTGACTCCCAGCCTTCCGGGGACGCTCAGCTCAAAGAGGAGGGGACACTCGCCGGAAACGGAAGCTCCGGCGGTATTCTGCGGTTCCAGATCCAAATCCGGCCGGGGCGTTTCAAGTTCCATCATACGAATTCCTCCGGTCCCGGACGGATCGCGGTATCCCCGTAGAGTTCCCCCAGGGCTTTAACCAGCGCGTCGATATCCCCGCGGGAATTTTTTTCGGTTACGCAGATCAGCAGTTCCCGCCGCCGGTCCGGGAAGTACCGGGAGAGGGGCAGGCCGGGGACTATCCCCCGGGCAAAGAGCTGTTCCGAGGCGGCTTCGGCGCCGGGGCCCTTCTCCGGCAGGCTAAGGACAAATTCTTTGAAGAACGGTTCCCGCCGGGAAGATTCCGCCGCCGGTCCGGGGGCGTTAACCTTAAAACCCCGCTCCTCAAGCCGGGCGGCGGCATAATGGCTTTTATGCCAGCAGAGTTCGGCCGTCCGGCGGAGCCCCTGCTTCCCCATGAGGGCCAGGTATATACAGGTCCTGAGCATCGCCAGCCCCTGGTTGGAACAGATATTGGATACCGCCTTTTCCCGGCGTATGTGCTGCTCCCGGGCCGCCAGGGTCAGGACAAAGCCCCGCCTTCCCTGTCCGTCCCGGGCCTCCCCTACGATACGGCCGGGGATGCGGCGCATCAGTTCCCGGCTTACCGCCATGATTCCCAGTCCCGGACCGCCAAAGTTAAGCTCGTTTCCCAGGCTCTGTCCTTCGGCGACGGCAATGTCCGCCCCCAGAGCGCCGGGGCTCTTGAAGAGGCCCAGCATAACGGGATCGGCGCTGATGATGAAGAGGCCTCCTTTTTCATGCACCTTTTCGGCGGCCCCCTCCAGACCGGGAATGATCCCAAAGAAATCGGGGCAGGAGGCCGCCAGGCACGCCAGATCCTGTCCCCGGACCGCTGCGGCCGCCCCGGCGGCGGAGCAGTCATAGGTTTCGATGACCGGATCAAAGGCGGCCAGGTAGGTGTCCAGGACCGCCCGGTATTCGGGATGGAGCCCCCGGGGCAGCAGTACCCGTTTGGCGTTCCTGCCTTCGCCCTGGCGCAGGGCCATGATCACCGCCTCCGCCAGGGCCGTTGCGCCGTCGTAGTGGCCGGCGTTTGACACCTCAAGTCCCATAAGTTCCGCCGTCATGCTTTGGTATTCAAAGATAGCCTGAAGGCTGCCCTGGCTTACCTCGCTTTGATAGGGGGTATAGGCGGTGAGAAATTCTCCTCTGGAGGCGAGGGCCCCCACCGCGGCGGGGATAAAGTGGTTGTAGGCCCCGGCGCCGAGAAACCAGCGGCAGCGGTCCGCGTCGGCGTTCTGCTCCGCCAGGGCGCCGATTTCATCCAGGGTTTCCCCTTCGCTTAATCCTTCATCCAGGCCGAGCGCGGGAAAACGGAGATCCGCCGGAACGGGGGCAAAGAGTTCCCCGATGGATGAAACTCCTATGGCCCTGAGCATTTCATCCCGCTGGGCGGGAGTTACGGGGATGTAGGGCACGGTTACTCCGCTTCCGCGGCGGCCAGTTTTTCATACTCCGCCGGAGAGAGGAGACGGTCCCATTCCGCAGGATCATCCGGGACAATCCGCACCAGCCAGCCTGCGCCGTAACAGTCCTGGTTGATCAGGGCGGGCTCTTCCGCCAGCGCGTCATTTACGGCGGCAATCTTTCCGCCCACGGGGAGGTAAATGTCGCTGGCGGCCTTTACGGATTCCACCACGCCGAAGGAAGCTCCGGCGGCAAAGGCCGATCCGGCCTTGGGAAGGTCCACATAGACAATGTCCCCCAGGCTGTGCTGGGCATGGTCCGAAATGCCGGTTACCAGTTCGGCGCCCTCTTTGCGGGCCCATTCATGGGAAGAGGCGTAACGGGCGTTGGGGTCAAGCTTCATTTTATGCTCCTGTAAGCGGGTGTGTAGAGGGGCCGTTTTATTACCACAGCCTCCTTCGGATTTCCGCGGATCAGCACCCTGAGTTTGGTCCCCGCCGGGGTGTATTGGAGGGGAACCAGCGCGTTGGCCGAATAGGTTCCTGTGGTGGGGCAGAACATCCCCGCCGCGCAACGGCCAATTTCGTTTCCCTCCCCGTTGAGTACCGGATACCCCTCCCGGGGTACGCCGCCTGAGACATTCAGGGTTACCAGTTTCCGTTTAAGGTTCTGCTTTGCGGCCAGGGCCGCCGCTTTGCCGGTAAAATCCTTCTCAAAATCGCAGGCCCAGGAGAGCAGGGCCTCCGCAGGGGTGATGGAAGGGGTAATCTCATGTCCATGGAGGGGCATCCCCGCCTCGAAGCGGAGGGAATCCCTGGCGGCAAGCCCGGCGGGGCCAATCTCGATTCCCGCCTTTTCCGCCCCCTCCAGCAGGGCTTCCCACAGTTCCAGGGCCCGGGACGCGTCATGATAGATCTCCGCCCCGTCCTCTCCGGTATAGCCGGTTCTGCCTATACGGGCGTTTATGCCTGCGACGGGGGCGCTGATCATGGTGGATCTGGCCATGGGGGAAACCGCCCCGCCGCTGAGACGGTCAAGGATCTCCACCGCCCGGGGACCCTGGATGGCTGTCATATAGACGGTATCGGAAATATCCTCAACCTTGCAGGGAGCAAGCTGTTCCCTGAAACAGACGGCGTCCGTCTCCCGGTTCCCCGCATTGACTACCACAAGCCAGGCCTCTTCCTCAAGCCGGTAGATGAAAAGATCATCCATAACGCCTCCGTCTTCATTCAAAAGGAGGCTGTACCGGGCTTGGCCGGCTTTCATGTCCAGAATCCGGGCTGAAACCAAAGCGGAGAGAGCCTCTCCCGATCCCCGGCCCGATACGAGAATCCGGCCCATGTGGCCGGTGTCGAAGAGGCCCGCTGAACGGCGGCAGAGGCGGTGTTCCTCCACCGCCCCCCGAGGATACTGGACAGGCATAGTGTACCCGGCAAAGGAGACGAACCGGGCTCCTGCGGCTTCATGCCAGGGATAGAGCAGGGTTGTTTTCACATGATAAGATTATATGAAAAGACCCGGAAAGTAAATTGGATAAACCGCGGCCGGATATAAATTTATCCCGGCGGGGCAAAATATTAACGCTTCCCGCATAAAAAGACTTGCTGTATCGGCGATTTGGGATTATGCTGGAAGGGCCTGCAATAGCAGGCTAAATTACTCATATTTAAGGAATGAATAATGTTCAAAAAAATCACAGTGACTCTGCTCCTGGGTCTTACGGCGGTATTTGTCTGCGGCGCCGGGGGAAAGTCCGAAAAAGCCAAAGCTTCCGAAGTCTCCGCCGCAGGTACGGACACAGATACCAGTTATGCCTTTGGGGTATGGATTGGTTCTGAACTTGCGGAGATTAAACAGCTTGGCATTACGTTTGACTACGATGCCCTTACCATGGGCTTGAGGGATATTCTTGAGGGGCAGAATCCTAAACTGACCCTGGAAGAGGCCAGCGGCAAAATTCAGGCGGTTTACGCCAAAGCTGTGGCAAAAAAGGCGCAGGAAAACAATCTGCAGGAACAGCAGTTTCTGGCGGAGAACGGCAAAAAGCCGGGGGTTCTTACCACTGCCTCGGGGCTTCAATATGAGGTTATCTCCGAAGGAAGGGGAGCGGCGCCGGTTCTCTCCGACCGGGTACTGGTTAATTACGAAGGGGCCCTGATTGACGGGACTGTTTTCGACAGTTCCTATACAAGCGGGGAGCCCGTGGAATTCGGCCTTTCCGACGTTATTCCCGGCTGGACCGAAGGACTTCAGCTTATGAGGGAAGGGGGGAGTTACCGTCTCTTTATCCCCTCGTCTCTGGCCTATGGAGAACAAGGGGCGGGCGGTTTTATTCCTCCCTATTCAACGTTAATCTTCAGAGTGGAACTTATTTCCATTGTAAAGTAAGTATCCGCGGGGTCTGCAGGTGGAGTTGATACTAAACGACATTCAGGAATACAAACCCTCACCGGCAGACTCCGTACAGTCCAAAGAAAGACACCGTTCCATGTTCTTTAACATTCCCACCAGGATCATCCTGAGCGGGGCGGGGGTTTCCTTCTTTGTTTCCCACAACCGTTTCCTCCACCGTTTTGAAACCGCCGACGGCGCCAAGTATTTCGGCTTCCGCCTTGAACGGGTCAATTATGCCTGGCTGAAGAAACTGTTTCTTAAAGGTTATCTTGAGAAAATTGAAATCCAGATAAAGGATATTTCCCGGAACAACCAGTTCCTGGGAGACGCCATTAAGATGGTGTTTTTCGCCATGTACCGCCGGCGGATCAGCCTGTCCATCATGGAGAATATCTACGAGTCTCCCATGCTGCGGGCGTGGAACCGGGCAAATCCCAAAAAGCAGATCCATCCCGGGGCAAGGATTTCCGAAAAGTCCCTGCGGGATCTGCTCCAAACCATGCCGGACAAGGTAACCAATATTCAGAATACGCTTTTTGAACTTATCTTTGCCAAACTGCTCCCGTCGGATTTGATGGCGGGCGGAGAAGATCAGCGGCGGCTTCGCAATTTTATCCGGGAGCTGATCGCCGATACCGATCCCCTGATCTTTTTTGTCCTGGTGGGGAGTAAGAGCGGGGATAAGGATAATCTGTTGATGAACATCTCCCGGCAAATATCGCAGTACGTCAGGCATATCGACATTCTGGATCTGGCCTCCCTCCTGGGAGTCGAGCTGGTATCCGCCGCGGAACGTTCCGCCCTGGTAAGGCTTATGGGGGACCGGGCCGATATACGCAGCTACCTGGAAAGTCCGGAGCGGCGCAAGAACCTTATGGCGGAAAAGAAATTCCGGGGCTCTACGGTAGTGGTGGCGGTACCCAAGGAGATTCCCACCGAAAGACACCGGCTCCGGTTCCGTTTTTCCGTCTACAACGACGGGGCCGATGTGGGTATGGAACGGAAACTAATGGAAGATTTTACCGAGCGGAGTTACAGTTTCAATTCCGGCCAGGCCCTGGATGAATTTTTTAAGACCTCCCGTCAAAATACGCCGATGGTCTACGAAGACAACGGCCTTTGTTTTTATTACCTCACCATACTCCAGGAACAGTGCGAGAAAAACCACATCAACCTGGAAACCCACATTCAGGCATCCACATCGGGCAAGTCCGTGGTAACCACCCTGCGCTTCGGTTTTTAATCTTCGGCGGGGATCCGAATCCTGAAAATCGATCCTTCTCCGGCATGGCTCTCGGCCTCCGCCGTTCCCCCGTGCAGCAGGGCTATATGCCGTACAATCGCAAGGCCAAGGCCGGTGCCTCCCGCTTCCCGGCTCCGGGACTTATCGATGCGGTAGAACCGTTCAAAGATCCGTTCCAAATGCCGGGCGGGTATTCCCGGCCCCTCGTCCTTGACCTCGAAGACAAGCTCCTGTTCCCCGGCCGTATGGGCTCCCGCCCGGACCCGGGAGCCGGGGGGAGAATATTTAACCGCATTGTCCATCAGGTTGATCAGGGCCTGGACTATCAGCAGGCTGTTAACCCGGGCGTTCAGATCCGGGGAACAGTCGATAACAATGGCGCTGCCCTTCTTCTGGGCCAGGAAGCCCGCGGAGAGCGCCGCTTCCGCCAGAAGCTCCCTGACGTTTCGCCGTTCCATTTCGGGCCGGTAATTTCCGTCTTCAAGGGCGGCGAGGCTTAGTAAATCGTTGGTCAGATTTTCCATGGCTTCGGCGTTTTTCAGGATGATCCCAATACAGCGGCGCATCTGTTCCCGGTCGTCCAGGGAGGTGTCCAGCAGGGTTTCGGAAAATCCCTTGACAAGCTGGATGGGGGTCCGCAGCTCGTGGGAAACATTCGCCACAAAATCCCGGCGTATCTGTTCCAGTTTGACAAGCCGGGTAATGTCCCCCAAAACCATGATTACCCCCTCGCCCGCCGTATGGGACAGGGGACCGGCGAAGACCCGGAAACGGCGGCTCTTCTCCGGGCCGTGGAGGGTTATTTCAAATTCCAGGGGCCGGTTTTCCTCCAGTACCCGCCGGGCCGCTTCTTCCAGTTCCGTCGAGCGGGTCGCCTCCAGCAGGGAGAGGCCGGTCCCCGCGGGAATCAGGAACAAGTCCCGGGCCTGGGGATTTATCAGGCTGAGCTGAAGATGTTCGTCCATGGCCAGCACCACTTCGCTCATCCCGTTAAGGATGGCCTCAAGCCGCCGGCTCTCTTCCCGGGCCGTCCTGATCCGGCCGTTCAGCTCCGCCGCCATAGATCTGAGGGCTCCCTCCAGGGCGGTGAATTCCAGGGTATCCGAAATAAGGGGCAGGGCGGCAAGGCCGGTATGTTCCGTTTCCGCAGAAACGGTTTGGGCAAGCCCGACCAGGTTTTTGAAGGAATTGCCCAGAGACCGGGAGAAGATGAAAACCCCGCCGAACGCCGCCAGTATACTCAGGACGGGCAGGTAGAGATAGGGCAGGGCGGCGGCGGCAAAGCGGTTCCAGAAATTCGGTACCGGCCGGGAGAGGCGGAAAACGCCGGTCAGAGTATTCCCGCTGTATACCGGCAGCGCCGTATAGAGGAGATCGATCCCGGCGGTAGCCGATTTCCGCCGGGAGCTTCCCTCCCGGCCCTGGAGGGCCGCCGCTACCTCGGGCCGTTCCCGGTGGTTTTCAAGACTGCCGGTCTCAAAGTGGGAGTCCCCCAGGGGAACGCCTTCGGCATTGATCAGGGTAAGGCGGTAACTATCCTGATCCCCCAGGAAGCTCCTCAGATTCGGATGGGCGGCGGCCGGCGGACCGGCCACCGGTTCACCGCCGGAGGGGAAGTACGCCCGGAAGATCTCTTCCGGCAGGGCCGGACGGAGAACCAGGGCGGTATCGCGGAGGTTCCGCATATTGGTTTCGTAGTAGAGGGAATCCATCAGCACCAAAATCGACACCACAAAGAAACAGGAAATCCCCAGGGCCGTCAGCCCCAGGACAAGAAGGCTCTTGCCGAATACGGTCTTCATGTTCCGGCCTTCTCCGGGATGCTGCGGAGGCGGTAGCCCACCCCGCGGATGGTTTCAATCATGTCCCCCGCTTCGCCCAGCTTTTTTCGCAGCGCCAGGATCTGCACGTCCACGGAACGATCCGTAACGGGATAGTCGGAACCGTGTATCGCGGTGATAATCTTTGCCCGGGAAAAAACCCGGTCGGGATAAGAAAGGAAATGCCTTAAAAGAGTGAATTCCGTGGCCGAAAGATCCAGGCGGTTTCCGTTAAACAGAACCTCATGCCGCACGTCGTCAAGGCTGAGTTGTCCCTGCCGCAATATTCCCCGGGTTTCCGCCTCGGCCTTTTCCTCCTGCCGCCTGAGGGCGGCCCTGATCCGGGCAATGAGGACCTTGGGACTGTAGGGTTTTACCACATAGTCGTCCGCCCCAAGTTCCAGCCCCGCGATAATATCGGGGTCTTCGCTTTTGGCGGTGGTCATAATCACCGGTATCTTTCCGGCGGCGGGATCGGCCTTGATTTTCTTCAGTACCCGCAGCCCGTCCATGCCGGGGAGCATAATGTCCAGCAGAATACAGTCCGGGACTTTTTCCCGCAGCAGGATAAGCCCCTCCTCGCCGCTCTTGGCGGCAAAAAGCTTCCAGCCTTCAGGGGCAAAGGCAAGGGCCAGGAGCTCTTGAATCTCCGGATCGTCTTCGATAATGAGGATTGACTCTTTACTCATTCAGCTCCTCGTGTCTGCCCTCGGTCATATAAATAATGCCCTCGCATATATTGGTAATATGATCCCCCAGGCGTTCAAGGAAACCCGATGCCTTCAGAAGGTCCGCCGCCTTTTTGATCAGTTCAGGCTGTTCTTTCATAAGGGCGAGGACCTCTTCGGTCAGCGCCTTATGTTCTTTGTCTATTTCGTCGTCCAGGGCCGCCGTCTTCCGGGCCGCCGCCGCATCCTGGTCCAGGTAGGCGGAGACCGAGGCCCGTATCATCTCCCGGCCGGTTTCGGCCATCCGCTCCAGGTGCTCCAGGGAACGGAAAGACGCCTCCCCGGAAAGCTTCGCCGCCGCTTTGGCCAGGTGCACCCCGTAATCCCCGGCCCGCTCCAGGCTGCCCGTCAGCTTGAAGATGGTTACCAGCTCCCGCAGATCCCGGGCCACCGGCTGCTGGGTGGCTATCAGTATGGCAGTCTGGTCTTCAATTTTCAATTGCATGGCGTTGATCACCGCATCCCCGGCCCGCACCTCCCTGGCCAGTTCCTGGTCGTTTTCCCGGAGAGCCGTCAGGGCCTTTCCCAGATCCTCTTCAACCCTGGACGCCATGGCCAGTATATCATGGCGCAGCCGGTTCAGTTCTTCCAGAAAAAATATCCGCGTGTTCATTATCCCCCCTTAACCGAACCTGCCGGAGATATAATCCTCGGTACGCCGGTCTCCGGGATTGGTAAAGAGTTTTTTGGTATCCCCGTATTCAATCAATTCCCCCAGAAGAAAGAACGCCGTCTTGTCGCTTACCCTGGCCGCCTGATGCATGGCGTGGGTTACTATAATTATAGAATAATCTTTTTTAAGTTCCCCCATGAGGTCCTCGATTTTTCCGGTGGCTATGGGGTCCAGGGCGCTGGTGGGTTCATCCATAAGGATGATCTCCGGCTCCATGGCGATGCTCCGGGCGATACAGAGACGCTGCTGCTGGCCCCCGGAGAGGCTCAGGGCGGACTTCTTCAGGCGGTCCTTGACCTCCTCCCAGAGGGCGGCTTTTTTAAGGGAAACTTCCGCCATTTCCATAAGCCTCCGTTTGTCCCGTATACCCTGCATCCGGGGACCGTAGACGACATTGTCAAAGATATTCATGTTGAAGGGATTCGGTTTTTGAAACACCATCCCCACCCGGCTCCGCAGTTCCGTTACATCCATGGCCCCGTAGACATCCTCTCCGTCCAGAAACACCCTGCCGGAGATGCGGCAGGAAGGGATCAGATCGTTCATCCGGTTAAGGACCCGGATAAAGGTGGATTTTCCGCACCCCGAGGGTCCGATGAGGGCGGCAATCTCCCGCTGGGACAGGAAAAAATCGATCTTTTTCAGGGCCTGGAATTCTCCGTAAAAGAGATCCAGATTCTGAACGTCAAGTTTTTTTATGGTTTCCTTTTCTTCCCCGTTTTTCACCGGGACGGATTTAATTTTTTTGGAAACCTTTTTGTTTTCCGGCGCCGCGGTTTTGGTTTTCCCGGCGGCGGGTTTTTTTTCGGCTATGACATTCATAAACCGCCTCCCAGTCTTTTCTTGAAACTGTTGGATATAATTTTTGTGGCCGTGTTGATGATTATCACGAGGATGATGAGAATTGCGGAGGTGGCGAAGGCGATGCCGAAATCATCGGGATTGATCGCCTCCTTGGTCAGATAGTACAGGTGAATGGTCAGGGTACGGCCGGACTCAAAAATAGACCGGGGTATGTTCCGGGTGATCCCCACGGTGAGCAGCACCGGGGCGGATTCCCCCACCACCCGGCCTATGGCCAGGATGGCGGAGGTTACGATCCCCGGCAGGGCCGAAGGGATGATCACGTGGAAGATGGTCTGATACTTGGTCGCCCCCAGGGAGAGGGAACCCTCCCGGAAGGAATCGGGGATGGTTTTAAGCGATTCCTCGGTGGTTCTGATAATTACCGGCAGGATCATGATGCTCAGGGTAAAAGCCCCGGCGATGATGGACTGGCCGAACCTGAAAACCCGGCAAAACATCAGGAGGCCGAAGAGGCCGTAGATGATCGAAGGTATCCCCGCCAGGGTTTCTATGGCAAGCCTGAGCAGGCGGATTCCCCGGGTGTTTCCCGAATACTCGTTAAGAAAGATCGCTGTCATAACTCCGACGGGCAGGGACAGCCCCAGGGACACCAGCGCCACATAGAGGGTGGTGATAATCATGGGATAGATGCCCCCCTCGCCGGCGGTACGCAGGATGAACGAAAGGTTAAGATACCCCGCGGATTGTCCCAGGATATAGACCATGATAAATACCAGTACGGCAAGCACCAGGCCCAGGGCAAGGGCCATAAGGCCGTACATGAAGCTGTCTATAAAACGCCGGGAACGCTTTCCCCTCCCGGTCCGCAGCATCCGCCAATTCAGGGCTCCGGCGCCGTTTATGATTTCCGTTGTCATTGTTGAACCTCGGTCTGCCGCTGGATCCACAGGATAATGCTGTTCAGGATCAGAATGAGGATGAACAGCGCCACGCCGATGGAGAAGAGCATCTCGCTGTGCCTTCCTTCGGAGTATCCCATTTCCAGGGCGATAGTGGCGGTGAGGGTCCTGATGCTGTCCAGGGGGCTGCGGATCAGCTGGACCGAATTGCCCGCCACCAGGATAACCGCCATGGTTTCCCCGACGGCCCGGGAAATTCCCAGGATTATTCCCGCCAATACCCCGGACCGGGCGTGGGGAAGCACCACCCTCCAGGCGGTCTGCATCCTGCTTGCCCCCAGGGCCAGAGAGGCCTCCCGGCAGGAGAGGGGCACCGCCCGCATGGAAGTTTCCGCGATGGTGATGATCGTCGGAAGGATCATCACCGCCAGGACTATGACGGCGGACAGGAGTCCGTTCCCCGACGGGACGCGGAACATATTTTTTACCGCGGGCACGATAACCATAAGGCCGAAAAAGCCAAAGACTACCGAGGGAATTCCCGCTAAAAGTTCTATGGCCGCCCTGATTATGACCGCGGGTTTTCTGGAGAGGAATTCCGCCAGAAAGAGGCCGCACAGGACGGCTATGGGAACCCCCAGAAGTATGGCGCCGAAACTTGCCAGAATGGTTCCCAGAATCATGGGGAAAATGCCGTAGAGCTTATTGTAGGTGGGACGCCAGTCAAGGCCGCCCAGGAATTGGAAGACGCCGTAGGGAGCTTCCGGCAGGATAATGTGGATCTTCTGGCTCATCCCCGGCAGGGCTCCCGGATACGTTACGGTATAGAGATAGGCCTCGGGATACGTGATCTCCCCGTCCCCGGAACGGACAAAGGTAAGTTTTTTAAGGGGATCCTTTTCCTTACTGTTAACGGTTATTTCCAGGGACCGTTCCTCCCCCCGGCCGGTGAAGCCAAGGGAAATGGCCTCCGCCTCTTTGGGGATGTAGATAAAGGTGGAATGTTCCCGGTACCGGACGCCGTTTACGGTCAGCTCCGCTATCCCTTCGGCTACCAGCCGTATCCCGGAGGCGGTGGAAGTTACAAAGGGCGCCGTTCCCTGAACGAACACAAAAAGCAGGATCGCCGCCAGGGCGAGGACGGAAACCAGGGAAACCATCCTGAAAAGATGCTTGAAGAAGAAGTCCGCCCGGCGGCGATTCATGCCTGCTCCCTTACTTAACGCTGATCCAGCTGGTTTTTACGACAGCCTGTCCCGCGGGGGTCAGGATCCAGTCCAGGAACGCCTGGGTTTCGGGGTTGAGGGTTCTGCCCTTTTTGGTGAGGAGGAGGAAGGGCCGGGCGATCTTGTACGTCTGATTTACCACATTGGCGGTGCTGGCGGCCGCTCCCTCCACATTCAGGGTTTTGACCGAATCGTCCACCGATCCCAGGGAGATATAGCCGATAGCGTCCACATTGCGGGACACTTCCGCCTTTACCGCTCCGGTGCCGTCAAATTCGATGGCGCCCCGGACCAGTTTGTCCTGGAACTTGACAATCTCCTCAAAGGCGCTCCGGGTTCCCGAACCGGGCTCCCGGGAGACCACGGCGATTTTGCCGGCCCTGCCTCCGGCCTGGCTCCAGTCGGTAACCGCTCCGGTATAAATATCCCGGATCTGGTTTATGGTCAGATTGGAAAGGGGGTTGCCCTTGTTGACGATAACCGCAATGCCGTCGATGGCAATAAGGTGCACGTCAATTCCGGTTCCAATCTCGGTGGGGCTCAACTCCCGGCTGGACATGCCGATTTCGGCGGTCTCCGCGGGCACCGCCTTGATGCCGTCCCCGGAGCCGGTGGCGCTGATGTTGAACTTAACATTGCTCCGGATCTTGCCGTAATCGGCGACCAGCAGCTCCATCAGGGGATTAACCGAAGTGGACCCCGCAACGGTAATAGTAACCGGCGCCGTACCCTGCGGCCCGCCTCCGGCATTTTGTGAACCGCCGCCGGCAAAAACATTTCCCATGATCGCAAGGCTGAGGGCCAGGACGATACAAACTGATTTCATTGAAATACTCCTTTGCCAATAAGATATGCCGAACATAATAATTGCTTGTTAAAGGAGCGTGAGGGATTTGTTAAAAGTAGGTTAAAACCCGGACCGGCCTAAAGGCGGAAGCCCGGTCCGGGCGTCAAACGGCGGCCTTACTGCTTTCTCAGGGCAAGGTAGGAATTGATAATGTCCGCCACGGAATTTTCGTGGATTTTAATAATATCCATTTCCCGCTTTGCGTTTTCCGCCGAGTCCGAAGCATGGGCGGTATTTACCATTACATTGCTGCCGAATTCCCGGCGTACCGTTCCCCCCGGCGCTTTGAGCGGGTCCGTGGGACCCAGCACGGTCCTGATCTTGGAGACCGCATTTTCCCCCTCGTAGATGAGGAGCATACATTTGACGCTGCCGGGATTATGCAGCTCCTCCAGGGGGCAGGTTCCGGGGTCCCTGCCGGACATAAATTCGATGATCCTGCGGAATTGATTTTCCGCATAGGTAATGCCGACGTGTTCGGTCAGGACCTTTTCGATGGCGCCGTTGAGGGGAAGATCAAATTCCTTTTCAATGTATTCCTTTACCTTTCTTCCGAAATCCGGGGCCAGCTTTTCCTTCAGGGCCTTTTCTACGGGACCGTAAAATTCCAGGGCCTCCGCCAGGGAAAAGCGGTGGACCTTTATCCCGATGATGCGCAGTCCGGTCCGGGAAAACATATCGATGATGGTTCCCGGCCTGGAGGATGCATAGGCCCAGTTGTCGGGTTTGATGATGACCAGGGTCTGTTCAATTTTAGAGGGATCCGGGTAGGCCATGTTCTGGACAATGTTGTCCTTTCCCTTGAGGAAACGGGCGAACATGGCCAGATTTTCGTCCGCCGCCGCCTGTCTCCGGGGGGTCAGCACCGCCGGTTCAAAGTAGGTAACCCGGCGGGGATCCTCGGAGGAGGTGATAAGATCCGCATAGGTATCCCGGATGGTCTCGCCGGTGATGGATTCGATGCTCTGGTTTTGGGCGAAGAGGGCGCCGCAGATGTCGGCAAGTTTCCGGCAGGGATCTTCCCCCCGGAATACCAGCAGCAGGGCCCGGTGCTTCCGTCCCTCGGAGGGGACAAAGTGCTGTTTTACATAATCCGCCAGCAGTTCGGAGCCCTTGGTCTTGTCGGGATCCCCCTGTTTCTTGATCAGCGAAGCGTATTCCTCTACCGCGGCGGCGTCCAGCGCCACCGTCTGGGCGCCCACCAGTTCCAGATCAAGCCGGGACAGCAGCCTCGCAATAACCCCTCCGGTCCGGCTTTTGGCGATGGTATAGGGGGTTACCATCACATACGAAATAGTTTCCATTGTGTATACTCCTCAAGGCCCCGCCCGCCGGGGAATTTATCATACCACGGGCCGCCGCCTGAGGGCAATGAAAAAGTAAAGACCCACCGCTATGGCGGGGAAAATCATAAACGAGGTGAAAAGGGCCCGGTATCCCGCGTGGTCCACGATAAAACCGCCGATAATGTTGCCGATAAAGGCGGGGAACCCCGTTCCCAGGGAAAGATAGAGGGACATCCCCAGGGCCCGGCGCTCCGGGGGAAGGCAGCCCGACACCAGGGCTATGGCCGCGGGATGGAAAACTCCGTAGCAGAGGGAATGGAGAAGCTGGGCCAAAAGCAGCGCCGGCTTAAAGGGGCAGACCGCGTAGATCGCCAGGCGGATCCCGATGGCCGCGGCGGATACCGCCAGCAGCCGGAGCGCCCCGAAACGGCGGATCAGCCCCTGGGAAATATACATAAAGGGAACCTCCGCCGCCGCCGCCAGGGCGAACATCAGGCTTACCACATTCCAGTGCAGGGATTCGGTCAGGTAGAGGGGAAAGAAGGTGTAGACAGGGGTCATGGCCAGGCGGCTCAGGGTGATGATGATAAGCCCCAGGATCAGCAGGGGGGACCACAGGCCGGTTCTTTTGCGGGACGGCCCGGGCGCGGCCCCTGCCGGACCGGGCCCCTCAACCCTGGTATACCGGGAGGGCAGTATGGCCACGAAGATCAGAATCAGGATGGAACAGATAACGATGACGGCGCTTATATTGCGGGAATTATCGGGCCGCAGCGCCGGGGTCCACTGGAGGAACAGGGCCATCGCGATAAAACTGACGGAACC
>JAISPH010000189.1 GCA_031275035.1 Treponema sp. | reverse complement strand
GGCCGCCTCTTTTTCCCACGCCATCTCTACCCACAAAGTTGCTAACGAAGTTGAATTCTTTACCGCCCTGGACGATTACTCGGACGAAAAGGGATCGGCCCACATGGGCAGCCTGGAATTCAATTCCGCGACCTATTACCGCTGCATCTCCCTGGATCTGGGGCAGCTCTACCGGACATTGGGAGACGGCGAGTTCATACCCGGGGCCATAGAAGCCTTTACCAAGGCCCTCTATGCGGCCGTTCCTTCCGCCCGGCAGACAAGCCAGTCCGCCGCTTCTTTTTGGGAATACGCCAAGGTTTTCGTGCGCCGGGGCCAGCGGCTCCAGGTTCCCTTTGAGACCGCGGTGAAAGCGGAAAACGGAGGATTCCTGAAACCCAGTATTGATAAGCTAAAGGACTACATCGAAAAGAAGAGCAGGACTCAGGATCCCTTTTCGGAAAGATAGCGGAATTCGATTTTGGGGAGGGCGCAAAACTTTCGGTTGATGATTTGATCACCGGTATACAGAAAGCGGCGCGGGTAAAATAATGGGCGCCTGTTATTTGCTTCTGTGGCTTGAAGCGCCGCTGCAGTCATGGGGGGCGGATTCCAAATTCGGCCGCAGGGACACGCTTCCGTTCCCGACAAAGTCGGGGGTTCTCGGCCTTATTTGCGCCGCCCTGGGGGCCTCCGGCGAACAGCGGGAACTTCTGGCGGAAATGGCGCCGCTCGAACAAACGGTTATTTCATACAACCGGACCCGGGGCGGCAAGGACGAGGTGAAACGAAAGGCCGAACGGGAAACACTGCTCCGGGATTTTCACATGGTCGGAAGCGGGTATGACGATTCCGATCCCTGGCAGACCCTGCATATTCCTAAAACGGCTGAGGGTAAAAAGGCGGTAGGCGGCGGAACCAAAATGACCTACCGCTACTACCTGCAGGACGCCACATTCGCCGTCATAGCCGAAATTCCCCCCCAATGGCTGATCTTCTCGCCGCGGCTCTGCAAAATCCCGTGTACGATATATACCTGGGAAGAAAGAACTGTGTCCCGACAGATTTTGTGTTCCGGGGTATATTCGGCAACAAAGAAGACGCCGTTGCGGGAGCGCAAAAAACCGCTTCTGAAAAAGATCTGCTCGAAGATTTCCGGGTTGTCCCCGGCGAGGAGGAGGCCGGGGAAAGTTTTACTATCAACGATGTTCCCGTTCAATTCGGACAGATAAAGAAGTACCGGGATCGGCGGGTAACCCTTATTCAGCATGAGTAACACCGAACCGGGGCAAAGCCGCGGCCCGGATGACGGCCGCGCTTCAGGGCAGAGACTGTTCATCAAGATTACCCGGGAGACGCTGCCCCAGGTTAAGGATAGATACCCCTTTCTCTATCTGGAACGGGGACGGCTTGAGATAGACGACAGCAGCGTTAAATGGATAGACAGCGAAGGTAACGTTATCCGGCTGCCCATCGCAACTATCAGCACAATTCTGCTCGGCCCGGGGACCAGCGTTACCCATGAGGCGGTAAAGGTTATGGCCGCCGCAAATTGCATGGTCTGCCGGGTAGGAGAAGACAGCCTGCTGTTTTACGCCGTGGGGCAGACGCCGACGGCTAACACGAGAAACTTCAGAAACCAGATGCTTGCGGCGGCCGATAAGAAAAAACAGACCGAAGCAGCCCGGCGTATGTTTGCCGGAAGATTCCCCGGCGCCGATCTTTCAGGAAAGTCCCTGAAAGAAATGATGGGGATGGAAGGCTGCCGGGTTCGGGAGCTGTATGAGCAGAAAGCCAAAGAGTACGGAGCCGGCTGGAAAGGGCGGAGTTACACTCCCGGAAAATTTGAAATGGGCGACCTGACAAACAAAATCCTAACCGCCACAAACGCCGCGCTTTACGGACTGCTTACCTCGGCAATTTACGGCATGGGATACTCCCCCCACATCGGCTTTATACATTCAGGAAGCCCCTTGCCATTCGTCTACGACATGGCCGATATCTACAAGGAAAAACTCTGCATAGATTTAGCTTTTTCCTTAACCATAAAAATGGGCGGATTGTACAACAGGCATAAAGTTTCCGGCGAGTTCAGAAAGCGGGTCATTGAAATGAAACTACTGGAACAGATTGGTGACGATATCCCCTGTTTTATTCGATTGAGGGAGAGAAAGATGCTGGTCGTAATAGCCAATGACCTTCCTCCCGCCGTGAGAGGCCGCATGAAACTCTGGTTCGTGGAGCCGCGGCCCAATGTTTTTGTGTCGGGAGTAAAAGACTCGGTCGCCGATACGGTAGTCACGTATCTCAACAAATCCTGCCCCCCCGAATCCGGCCTCTTAATTTTTCAGCGGATCAACCGATCGCCCGGTTACAAGATATGGGGGATCGGCGATCATACCAAGCGGATGACCGAAATAGACGGCCTCCAGTTAATCATAGAAAAAGAAATTTCCCATCCTCCAAAACCCCTGGATGTAGCGTACCCATCCTAGTTATCACACCAGATGCTGGTGTTTTCCCCACGTGCGTGGGGGTGTTTCTCATTATCGAAGCGCGGAATAAATACAGCCGCAGCATAAGTAATATGCGGCTGACGGAAGGGGAATTTAACAGCTTAATCCGTCGTATGAATGAAGCGGACTATAAACCGCTTAATATCAACTCCCGGTAGGAACCCTGGAGGAACGGCGGTTTGAAGCCCTGAAGAAAGCGGGCGTATCCGATTCGGGGATCATGGCCACCGATCACGATTTATGCGGATCGGGAGGGTTTCCGGTATTCGGTGGCGGAGGCGCTGCGTAGCCGGGCGGATTCGGATAGTCCGGACGAGTTACCCCTCGATATGGGTTACAAGGCTCCCGGAGCCCCAGCATCTGTTCATCAGGGCGGCGCAACGCCCCTGCATGGCTTTAAGCAGCGGGAGGGCGTCCCGGGCAGTGTCCCTGTCGCCGGCGGCGTACTCCTTCATAAGACGGCCTTCCTCAAAACAGAGTTCATCATGGAGGGGAAAGTATTCCGTAAGCAGAAAAAGCATATACGCCACATAGCGGTATTCGCCATAAAGCCGGGGGAAGCTTTCACCGTCATACTGCTCCAAAACCACCGCCTGCCTGTTCCTCACCGCGCCGATGATGCCCGCTTTGTCGCAACGCTCCGCCAGTACCACCATCTTGGAAACGTTGAACCAGGTAACGGGTATTTCCGTTCCGTGGGAATCGCTTGACCCGACCACGGGGATGGAATACCCTTCGGCCCGAAGCTGCTGCCAGAGGCTTGTCTGCAGCTGGTTTTCAACCCGGGTCTGGCCGCTGGTAAGCTCAAAGGCGTCAAAGGGGGCGTTTTTCAGCATATGCAGGCACATCTTTTCCGATACATGGAAAGCGTCTTCCTGTATCCAGTGGGGATGTACCATGATTGAAAGACCCTCCGCCTTTTTAATCTCCCCGCATACCCAGAGACAGGAGGCGTACTTAAAACGGTCAATACCCGCGGGAACTTCGATGTTTTTCGCGATTTCTCCTGTTTCCCGCTCGTAGCGGCCCTTTTCATTACGGAATATATCGTTGACGCTGTAGTTTCCCGCGAAACTGACATAGTGGGTATTGTCCCCCGGCGGGTGTACCTCCTCACCGGGAAAGAGTTTCAAATCGACGGGGGCGTCCTTAAAGGCGTTGATTGCCTCAAGGGAAGGTTCGTACTGTTCATGGTCGGTAAGGGCAAGAAAATCAAAGCCGGCCTTGCGGTACTCCGAAACCACCACCGCGGGGGCTTCCTTGCCGTCGGAACGGAAACTGTGCACATGCATATCCCCCCGCCAGGGTCTGAGGCGGAAAAGATCCTCCTCAACCGCGTAGACCTGGAATTTCTGGGGCTCAAGATAGGGCGGCCAACGCTTGCGCCGGGGCGCCTGAGGCAGCGTCAGATCCCCGGGCCTGACGCGAAGCAGGTAGGGCCCCTCCCCGCCGAAGGTATGGGCAAAACAAAGCGTCCCGTCCCGCGGCAGGACCTGGTATTCCGGGTAAGAGGCGCCTTCCCCGTTAAGGACAGTATCCCGCATGGGAATCACCGTTACCGCATAGGGCCTGCCCTCCTCGAACCGGGCGTGGAGGCCCCGGGGGGCTATGGAGAC
>JAISPH010000186.1 GCA_031275035.1 Treponema sp. | reverse complement strand
AGCCGGAACGGCAGCGGCCCGGGCGGGTTATCTGAAAGCGGACACTTGACCGAAGCCCCCAAGGGGCGGACCGCTTTCAGATGTTCTGCCGGGGCCGTTTTGCTTCCGCTTGCCGGACGCCGGGGGGCAAGGCCGGAACAACAGGGGCTAAAGCCGGAATGGCGGGGAGAATGACAATGGTATCGGCCATACCTATACTGCCGCCGGGACCTATAGGATCACCATCAAGCCCGCCGGGTCCGAGGATGCGTGGCTTGGGGCCTTTGGGTTTAGTGATAATACCAATGGGGCAAACGCCCAGGCTAATAAGTTTCCGTGGATTCGCCGCTGGAGCCCCTGATGACCCGTACCCGGGCCCAGCTAAACGGCGGCACGGCGCCGGACTGGGAATGGGCCTATACGTTTTCCGGCAGCCAAAACCCCGCGTTTACCATGGGGCCACGCTTCGGGTTTTCCCCCGCCTGGGACAGCGTCGCCGCGGGGGGCGACCGCTTCGCCGACGCTATGTTCATCGGCTGCAACGGCGCAGCGTTCACCATGAATAATGTCTTTAATCTGCCCCGGAACATTACGGCAGCGGGCGACAGCTTCGCCTCCGGTATGTTCTCCGGCTGCGATGGCGCAGCGTTCCTGGTTAATGGGGTCTTTACGTTTCCAAGACCCGCTTCTTTGGGGAGCAATGCGTTTCAATACACCTTCAAGCTGGGAAGCGGCGCGGCTTCGCAGACCAGGACCGCAACAAACATCATTAACGGCAACACCGCGCCAGGCAGCGACATGGATACCTTCGGCCCCAGCGGCGGGGTATGGAGCGACTATACATCGATAGACGCGAACTGGCGGGAGTAGAGCAAAGCGGCCCCCGGCATTGGCCGGGGGCTTTTGCGCCTGCGCATCTACCCGCCCCGCGCCCTGCCGGTATATATACGCAATTCGTATAATCGCCGTTTCAACGCATATAGACGTAATTCGTATAATCGGCCCTGCCCCGGAAATAGACGCATTGCGTATATATCACCACCTCAGCGCATATAGACGCAGTTCGTATATATCCCGTCTGTCCGGCGTATAGACGTATTGCGTATAATCACCCCCGCCCCGGTATGTATACGCACTTCGTATATATCCCCCCAACACCGCCTATAAACGCAGTTCGTATATATCGCCGCCCCGCCGCATATAGCCGCAGTTCGTTTAACTGGCCCTGCCCGGAAGTAAAGCGAATACGTGTTACATTCGCCCGTCCCGCCTATAGACGTATTGCGTATATATCGTCCCGGACCCGCCACTCCCCACTCTTCCCCGGAAATAAAACGAATACGTGTTACATCCGCCTGCCCGGCGTATAAACGCAGTTCGTATATATCGGCCCAACCCCGGAAATAGACGCATTGCGTATATATCACCACCCGCCCGCATATAGACATAATGCGTATATATCGCCCCTCTTCCCCGGTAAAGGCCGGACCCGCCGGTAAACGCCTCATCCTTCTCCTGTTCGTGCCGGCGGCATACGATCCTTCGGGTCGTTTTCCGAAAGGTATGGATTAAAATGGGCGCTATCGCGCCCGGCGTCATCCCCGCCGTTCGTGGTTAGATTCTTCTTTCAAACAGGGCCGGACGGCTTTTCGCCCAGGGTCTCCGCAATTACCCGGCATACCTGATCCGCCAGGTTCCGCTTCCTGTCCTCCGCAGACAGGGCGGCGGTGTCGATGGCCGGTAAAAAAACCACCCGGACCGGCGCCGCCCGGACCCGGTAGGTCTTTTCAAAAACATCGTAGCTTCCCGCAATCGCCATGGGCACCACCCGGGCGCCGGACCTGGCGGCCAGTTTCAGGGAGCCCGGCTTAAAGGGCAGCAGCCCCCGGCCTTTACTCCGGGTTCCTTCGGGGAAGACGATCATGGCGCCCCCCTTCCGTATACGTTCTATGCCTTTGTTGATGGTGGCCAGGGCCCTGCGGGTATTCTTCCGGTCTATAAAGAGCCCCCCCAAAAGCAGTATCCATATATTAAGAAGGGGGATCAGGGCCAGTTCTTTTTTGGCGATAAATCCGAAGGGCCGGCCCACCAGGGCCAGGGCCAGGAGTATGTCAAAAATACTCTGATGGTTTGCGGCGATACAGAGACTGCCCTTCCGGGGGATGCGCTCCATGCCCTCTGCGGAGAGGGAACAGCCGGTTCCCCATATCAGGAGCCAAGCCCAGCCCTGGGCCACCTTGTAAATAATAAAGCCCATGGGTCTTCCCAGGCCCAAAAGGCTCAGCAGAAGGGCCGCCAGCCCCAGGGGGATACAGATTACCATACTCAATCCCAGGATTGAAAAGAGAACCACGGTCTTAAACATAAACAGCCTTCCTCAAAAAACCTACAGGGGGATCTCCAGTTTGATGAACAACTCCCGGGCGGCCTCCGCATCCTTCCAGACAAAGGCGTTCATGCCGAGGATCCGGGCCGCTTCCACATTGGCGCGTATATCATCCACAAAAATAATCTCATAGGGGGAACAGCCCAGGGCGGCGAAGAGGGCCTCGTAGATTCCGTCCTCGGGCTTTATAAAACCGGCCTCGCAGGAGTAGATTCCCGCATCGGGGATCTTAAAGACCGGAAACTGCTTCCGGGCCATGGCCAAAAATTCATGGGGCATATTGGAGAGTATCCCCAGCTTGAGTCCCGCGGCTTTCAGATCCTCCATCAGCTTTACCGTAGCGGGATTGATACGGGTCCAGCTCTGCAGATCCGCCTCCAGCATCCGCCTGGCGGCGACCTCGTCCCCGTCCCTGCCCGCCTTGGTAAGGATGGTTTTATAGAAATCCACCCCGGAGAGAACGCCCCGGTCATGCTCCCCCCGGTACCGGCCGTCCAGTTCGTCCAGAACGGAAAGCTCTATCCCTCCCAGGGCGGCTATTTCCTCCCTGGCCTTGTCTTCGGGCGGAAAGGAAATAACCTTTCCATAATCAAACGCCGCCGCCTTGATCTTGCCCCCGGTTCCCCATTCTTCACTCATGTAACTGCTCCTTATACTAAAGCCGCCAGTTTCTCTCTGATAAATTCGCTCTTTTCCTTCAGGCCGATGCTGCCCGTCTCCAGGATCAAGATATTGGGCCGCCGGGGATCAAGCTTTACCCTGCCGCTGCTCTCCTGTATCAGCCTGACCAGACGATCCACATTCACCCTGGACAGCTTTCCAAATTCCACCCTAACGACTCCGCCCCGTTCTTTCAAGGAGGAAACGGCGATCTCCCGGCAAATAATGCGGATCTCCGCCAGGGACAAAAGGGAAGCGGCCTCGTCCGGCAGGGGGCCGAAACGGTCCAGCAGTTCCCCGTAGACCCGCTCCAGCTTCTCCTTGTCCCTGATGGAGGCTATCTTCTTGTAGAACTCCATCTTTTCCTGGGCCGAATCGATATAGCCCTCCGGGATAAACCCGGAATATTCCAGTTCCAGGAGGGTCTCGATATCCGCCTCGTAATGTTCATCCTCCAGCCGCCGTACAGCGTCGTCCAGGAGGCGCAGGTAAAGGTCGAAGCCCACCGAGTAGATGTCCCCGGACTGCTCCCGCCCCAGAAGATTCCCCGCTCCCCGGATCTCCATATCCTTCATAGCGATTTTAAACCCCGATCCCAGCTCGGTAAAGTCCGAAATAACCTGAAGCCGCTTTATGGCCAGCTCCGAAAGGGCCCGTTCCCGGGGATAAAAGAGGTACGCATAGGCCACCCGGTCGGAACGCCCCACCCGTCCCCGGAGCTGGTAGAGCTGGGACACCCCGTACATATCCGCCCGGTCAATGATGATGGTATTTACATTGGGGATGTCGATGCCGTTCTCGATGATAGTGGTAGAAACCAGCACATGGAACCCCCCATGGATAAAGCGGTGCATCACATCCTCCAGATCCCGGCCGTCCATCTGGCCGTGGGCAGTGTCTACCAGCATCTCCGGGACCAGGCGTTCAATCTTAATCCGGGTTTCGTTAAGGCTCTCCACCCGGTTATGGAGAAAGAAGACCTGGCCCCCCCGTTCCGCCTCGGCCCGGATGGCCGCGGCAAGCCGTTCCTCGTTCCACTCTTCAATAACTGTTTCGATGGGATGGCGGTTCTGGGGAGGGGTGGCGAGGAGGCTCATGTCCCGGATTTTAAGGAGGCTCATGTGGAGGGTCCGGGGTATGGGGGTGGCGCTGAGGGTAAGGCAGTCCACGTTGGTCTTCATCTCCTTGAGCCGTTCCTTGTCCTTAACGCCAAAACGCTGCTCTTCGTCGATCACCATGAGGCCCAGATCCTTAAAGACCACGTCCTTCTGGATGATCCGGTGGGTTCCCACCAGGATGTCGATTTCGCCCCGCCTCGCCTGCTCCAGGGTCCGCTTCGCCGTTTTACGGTCCACAAAACGGGAGAGCATCCCCAGGCATACCGGAAACTGGGAAAACCGTTCCTGGAAATTTTCGTAGTGCTGTTCCGCCAGGATCGTGGTGGGGGCCAGAAAGGCGACCTGCTTTCCCCCCATGACCGCCTTGAAACAGGCCCGGACCGCTACCTCGGTTTTACCGTAGCCTACGTCCCCGCAGACCAGCCGGTCCATGGGATGGGGGCTTTCCATGTCCGCCTTGATCTCCTCCACGCAGCGAAGCTGATCCCCGGTTTCCTCAAAGGGAAAGTTTGCCTCAAAAACGGTCTGCCATTCGGTGTCCTGGGGAAAGGCAAAGCCCCGAGCCTGTTTCCGCTTGGAGTAGAGGAGGATGAGCTTTTCGGCAATCTCTTCCACGGACTGCCGGACCCGGCCCTTCCGGTTTTCCCAGCTCTTGGACCCCAGCTTGTCCAGCCGGGGCGGAGAGCCCTCGTTCCCGATATAACGCTGAACCAGATTAACCTGCTCAATCGGGACAAAGACCACCTCCTCCCCCAGATACTCCAGCTTGACATAATCCCGTTCGTGCCCCAGGGTCCGGATCCGTTCAATCCCCTTAAAAAGGCCTATGCCGTAATTGACATGAACCACATAATCTCCGGGATTAAGCTCTACAAAGGTGTCGATGGGACTGCTCCGTATCTGCTTCAGGGAACGGGGAGGCCGTCTGCGCCGGCTAAAAATCTCGTTTTCCTGGACCACCATGAATTTGACGTCCGGCAGGGCAAAGCCCGCGGAGAGGGGAACCGCCATAACCGATACCCCCGCGGCTTTTACCCCGGCCCCCGGCTTCCCCGCCGCCGCCACGGATGGCGCCGCCATGGATGGCGCTTCGGCGGACAGATCCTGGAGCAGCAGGCCAATCCGCTCCGCCTGCATCTCCGATTCGGCGGCCACCGTAATTTCCCAGCCCTGCGCGGCAAGGGAGGCGAATTCCTCCTTGAGGTAATCGATATTGCCGAAAAAGCTCCGGGGGGGATCGCAGGGAAGGCGCAGACGGCGGCTCTCCCCGTCCTTCTTGATGGTCATAAAGGAGACGCTCCGGGGAAAACGGTCCGCCACTTCATTAAAGTTAAGCAGTATCCGTTCCGGGGCGGGAAATTCCCGGTCCGGGAAAGGAACGCCGCCGTGGATGGCGCCGCGGCGGATAACGCCGCTACGGACGGCGCTGCCATGGATGGCGCTGCCCGCATCGTCCGTACTGCGGCGGGCCCTGTTGTAAAGTCCCCGGTATTCCCGTTCCAGGCTTTCCTGGGCGTTTTCCAGCCGTTCCCGGTCAATATAGAAGATCACGGCCTCCGGGGAAGCGCCGCCCCGTTCCCCCGCAGCCGGACCCGCGTTCAGGTAATCCGGCAGGACCGCGGGAGTTTCAAAGGCCAGGGGAAAGAAAAGTTCCTCCCCGGCGGCGCTTCTCCGGGCAATAAGCTCTTCCAGCGCCGCGGTCCTGCCCCGGGGGGTAAATTCGGCGCATTCCTCAAGGCGGCGGCTTAAAACCTCGATACGTTCATCGGACCAGATCACTTCCTTTAAGGGCCGGATTATCAGCCGGTCAATCTTTTCACGGCCGGTACTCTGATCCCCGGGATCGAAACGTTTGATATGTTCAATCACATTAAAATCAAAGAGGATACGGCAGGCATCGTCGTCTCCCCCCATAAAAATGTCCAGCACCTCCCCCCGGAGGGCGAATTCGCCGTGGAGCTGGACCCTGGGAACCCTGGTATAGCCGTAACCGGTGAGGGTTTTCGCCAGGGCCGCAGGATCGATGGCCCCGCCGGGATACAGGGGGAGGAGAAGGGAACGGATATAAGCGGGGGGCGGCAGGGGAGTCAGGAGGGCCCGTTCCGGGACCACGGTGATTCCGGGGCTTCCCGCGGCAAGGGCGCTGAGGACCTTGGACCGCTCGCCAAAAACCGCCGAAAGGGGGGCCATTTCCCGGTAGGGCATAGTCCCCCACCAGGGAAAAAGGGCCGCCGGAAGCTCCGCGGCGGCCAGATCCGAGGCCAGATCCTGGGCCTCCCGCTCGGTGGCGACCACCGCCAGATAGGAGCCGGGACGGCGCCTGTAAAGGACGGCCAAAAGCAGAGCCGTAAAGGCCCCCTCGGCTCCTTCTACTTCCAGGGGAAAGCCTTCCGCGCCGGAATTCCGGGCATTGCCGGCCCGGCCGCCGGTTCCGCAAACGGCCGAAATAAAGCCGGAAATCCCCTCCGAGGGGGTCATACGCTTCAGAAATTCAGGAAAAGATAAGGTATTCATTCCAGTCTACCGATTACTATAATATGGAGTTCTGCCGTGAAATATCAACCTAAAGCGATCCTGGCTCTGATCCTCTTTTGGGGAGCTCTCTCCACCCTCCGGGCCGGAGACATTACCGTTACCATCCGGTATTTCGACAAACGGATCTATTATATTCAGGAAACTTCCGGCAGTGCAGCTTCCGGCGGAAACGTTGATCCCATTTATGTACAGGTAACTATTGCCAACAACAGCCCCTCCGCCTACCGTTTTAAGCTGGCCGACGAGCGGGCTTTTTCCGTTGATTTTGACGTCAGGACCATGACAAACCGGGCGGTGGAGGCGGCGGAACGGCTGATTCGGAAACGTACCGAAAACAGGCAGGTATTTTTCCGGGAAGTGGCGGTGGAAAGCGGAGAATCCTTCTCCTTTGTGGAGGATATCCGGGATTATGCCAATTTGAACCGGAGCGGCTCTTTTGTTGTCCAGGCGAAGCTCTACCCGGAACTGATCCGTCCCGGAGAAGACGCCGCCGAAGTCCTGGAATCCAACCGCCTCAGCCTTAGCCTGCGGCCCCCGGTCCTGCCTGGCCCCGGCGGCATCCCCCTGGAGATGGACACCGCCACCAACGCCCTTCTGGTCCGGGAAAAACTGCCCCCGGACCAGGTAATCGGCTATATGTTGACGGCGCGGCAGAAATCCCAGTGGGAAAAGTACTTCCTCTACCTTGATTTGGAGTCCATGATCTCCCGGGACCCGGTCCGGCGCCGGCAGTGGCTGGCGGAGTCCGAGGAAGGCCGGCAGCGGATGCTGGCCCGTTACAGGACGGAACTGCAGGGCTCCGTCATAGACGGGGATATCGCCGCCATACCCATGGAATTTGAAATTGAACGGACCACGTATAACAATGAAGAAGGTACGGTTATTGTATTAGAAAAATTCCGAATAGGCAACTATACTGAAAGAAGGAGGTATACCTACTATCTTCGCCGCAGGGACGACATCTGGACCGTGGCGGACTATTCGGTGGTGAACTTGGGGACTGAATGAAATTATTGCTGATAATGGGTTCCGACGATGCCTACCAACTCATTTCTTATCATATAAAACCTTTGGGTCTTGAACTGATACGTTACCGGCATGTACTTAAAGCTATGGATAATGTGGATGAGGTGGACCCGGCGGGCATTGTTGTCAGCGCCGAAGATTTTCCCCGGCACTGGAAAACCCTGGTTCAGTTTGTCCGCTTTGAGCGGAACAAGGACGCCTGTCCTATTATCATCCTCAAGGGGAACAGCTTCCCCGTGGAGGAAATGGCCAAAGCCTACTTTCTGGAAGTAAACGGCATGGTCTCCGAGGATCTAAGCGATCCGGCGGAGGTTGAAAAGCTGAAGAGCCTCCTCTCCGGCGGCGGGGTTGTTGAAAAACGCAGGGCCCGCCGTTTCCACGTAAACCTTGGAAACCGCCTGGGGCTAATCATATCAAACCCCCTTCATAAATACCTTGTCCCCGGAGAGATAAAAACCATCTCAAAATCGGGCATATCCTTTACCCCCTTCTACCCGGAATCGGCAAAGGATATCGCCGCGGATCTGGAACTGCCCGGCTGTTCCCTCAGAACCGGAGACGTTATTCTGTCTCCTGTATGCAGGGTGGTACGCACGGGAGAGTCCATCTCCATGGAATTTATCTCCTTCCCCGGAAATGAACGTAAGATCCTGGAATCCTACCTTGACGCCCTGCCGGTTCAGGAAGAGGTCGCTCAGGAAGCGGCAGAATAAGGGCCGGTTCCAAAGACTGCGGAAAAATTATCATCGGTAACTGCCTCAAGCTCCGCCGGGACGCCCCCGCCGGTTCCGGCTTCCCGCCGCAGGGCCGCCGCCCCGGCAAGAACCGCCCGGAGGTCTTCCCAGCGGGAAAAGGACCGGCCCCGCAGGGGCTGGTAGGGGGCGTCGGTT
>JAISPH010000168.1 GCA_031275035.1 Treponema sp. | reverse complement strand
GAATTACGAGCATCTTACCGGGAACCCTCCATACAGGAAATAAGAAAAACCGCAACGATCAACAGGGTAGGCCCTCCGGGCGGGTTTTGTCAACAGGGGAGTGGAGGGGGCGGAAAGTAGAGCGGGGAGGCGGCGATATATACGAACTACGCTTATACACGGGCCTGCGGCGATATATACGCAATACGTCTATATGCCGGGAGGGCGGCATATACCCGGCGGTCCGCAGCGCGCTTGTTTGCCGCCGGAGGGGCCTTGTTCTGCGCCGGGCGTTGTTACATTGTCCGGTTAACGCTCCTTGACGGAACGCCTTATCGCGCCCCATATCGGCGGCATCATTCGGGACATGAACGATGTCCTGGCGGAATATGACGGCGGGGATGTGGCGCCGCGGAATGCCGTATAAGCCAATCGAAAAAATGTACCCGTAGATGATGTGAATGGAGTTATGGGAAAGAAGGCACTAAGATTCCGCTTGTTTTGATGTCGGTAATTAAATTATCCGTGCGCATTTTACGACCTTTCGCATTCAAATGATAAACAGTATCGTAAAAAAAATCTTTGGGGTAAGAATAGTCTTCCGGTTTTGAAATAACCACAAGACCTTCTTTTTTCCGGAATAACATATCCAGTTCCCTAATCAACTTTTCGTTATTAACAAAAGAATTTGATTCATAAGATGGATATGATAGTAAGACGGTTATGCCCCGTGCATTAAAATCATCAATAAACCTGAAAAAATACTGTATGTATTGTCTGGTTATATCACCGATATCGTTGTTGATTAAAACCTTACCGTTGTTGTTTTTTAAATGCTTTATATAATCGCCATATTTATTAAAACCGTCACGATAATATACATTAGGATTTCTTGATGCCTGCGGTGTCAAGAAATATTTTACGGCCTCATATTTTGTAGACAAATAATTAAAACAATCAATGGGCATGTCATAATAGCCCGGATGCCATAACAGTTGATATTGGCGTGCATCAAATATTGCTTCATAAGCAATGCCGTTCCCGTTCCAAAGAGTTGTGAAATGGGCATACTCAGGAACAATGAGGAGAATGTCTCCTGTATTAAGAAACGGACTGATATCATCAAGAATACGGCCCAGGCCAAATCCTGCGTTAATTCCCATATTTACAACGGAAACATTAAAGGCATCTTCCAGCGCCCCCGAATCAATTCCAAAAGAAAGGTTTGAGCCTCCGGCAAGAACAAATTTTGCTTTTTCTGTTTGTAACAATCTATGTTTATCTGCGATCGCCAAATTATAAGAATTTTCAGGAAGGGGAACTAACAAGAATATAAAGAACGGAAGGCTCAAAAAGATTAGGCGTAACGATATTTTCTTCATTAATACCCTCCCTAAAAGGTAAAATAAATAAATTCTGTTTGTCGTATGCGTAACAAGAATATGAATGTCAACATATAATACCCTGCCCACCGGATAACCAGCGGGAGACGTTTTATCCATGCCTGCCACGAAATCCTCAAGGAAAGAAAATCTGTTACTGTCAAAACTATGATCGATACAAAACAAACAGCGCAGGATTTCAGATAGAAACCGTCGATTGGATGGAGGAAACCTAAATCGGCGTCTCCCAGACTGAATGCCCCGCGAAGCGCCATCACGATTCCCGTCTGAGGAAGCTGGCTTATATATCCTGCAATCTCAACAGGAAGGGCAGCGAGTCTGCCGCATATCAGAAAAGCGCTGGCCAGATTACTGGCCCGGAAAAAAATCCACGCGAAACAAACAAGCGTAAAAGTAATGGCTGTTTGCATGAACCGGGTAAGAGATGCGTCATTCCTTAGTCCTGCTTTTTGCCTTAATGTACCACGGAGTTCTGTAGTCAGCCGGCCGATAAGCTGATAGAGTCCGTGTAACAGGCCCCAAAACACGAAGTGCCACGCCGCTCCGTGCCAGAGGCCGCTTATCAGGAAAATCGTCAATAAATTAACCATTTGCCGCGCTTTCCCCCTGCGGCTTCCACCCAGCGGAATATAGAGATAATCCTTGAACCATGTGGAAAGCGAGATATGCCAGCGCCGCCAGAAATCGGTTGTGGAACAGGCAAAATAGGGATTGTGAAAATTACGCATAAGATCAAAGCCGAGGGATCGGGCACAGCCGATAGCAATATCCCAGAAGATTGGCAGTCCGCTCTATGGGACCGGCAACGAGCTGGGGGAAAAAGGTAACAAAAAGGGCGTAGTTGAGAAAATTCCGTTCTGCCCTGACGTGTCCGGAAAAAACATCCATCGAATAACCCAGGGCCTGAAAGGTATAAAATGAGATGCCCACCGGCAAGAGCAGATTAAAATCCGGAAACCGGAAATCAACGCCGAGTACAGCAAAAGCAGCTCCGGCGTTTTTGGTAAAGAAAAACCAGTATTTAAAAAAGAAAAGTACCGCCAGGTTCGCGATGAGGGATAGGGCCAGCACAAGCTTTCTGCCGCGTCCGCCTCTGCCTTCCATTAAGATACCTGAAAGCCAGGTAACGGTAACCGAAAAGAGAATAAGCGCGAGGTAGGCCGGGTTCCAACAAGCGTAAAAGAAAAGCGAAGCCGTCAATAAAAGAACCCGGGACAGCGTATTGCTGAAACGGCGGTTTTTGAAAGTTACCGCATAATAGGCTGTACCTATAAAGAGAAAAAACATCCAAAATGACAACGAGTTAAAGTTCATACAATTTCTAATAGCTATACTATATTAAATATAATAATAGCGTCAAGCTATTGTTATATACCGAACCCTAGCTATTAGAATGGGGGAATATGGCATTGCAGAACGTTTTTATCACAAATATGAAGAAATACCGTAAGCAAGCGCAGCTGACCCATGAAAAACTGGCGGAATTATGCAACAGCGATCCCCGCTACATAAGCCAGATTGAAACAGGACGCCGTTTCCCATCGATAACTTTTATAGACCGAATTGCTACCGCCCTGAATATAGCGCCTTACTTCTTGTTTTATGAGGAAATTGTCCCCGATGGATTGAATGTCGCCGAAACACGAAAGCGGAAACTTAGCAGGGCGCTTGTCGAACGCGTCTCCCGGGAAATAGACACGGTGATTGATGATTTATATTGAAGGACGATGATTTAGTTCCAGGAGAAGACACGCATTGGAAAGGGTATGGGCCTGGACCTCCCGGGTACTGTTCACCAGGATCAGCAGGTGTTGATAAATCGGGTTGTTGATAACCTGATTCGAATCGCAGATGCTTTTGTATCCTTTTGAGAAAGACCAACGAGCTGTCGTGGTAAAATTTTTACGAGAGGAATCGTGTAGGCCATATTTGCATTTTTTGCCTAAAACGAAACCTTGAGGGATTCTTCCGCCACGATCAGCGCCACCCGGCCTTCGCGGAGCAGCCGGCGGTTGTTTTCCGAGGAGACGATGGCAAGGGCGTCTTCCCGGTCTATGACGGGGTCTGTGGGGCGGACGCCGAATACCCCCCGGGCGATGATCCGCAGGGGATTGGGCCCGACCAGGCTTTCCAGTTCCTCCGACAGGCCCGAAGGGGTGGGGCGGAAGATGTTCTCCTCTCTGTCATAGCGGACTATGGCGCTTTGCAGGCTGATCCGGGGATCGGTATGGTTCCGCTCGTAGATAAGGTTCATGTCCGTATCCCAGATTTTGGGGAACAGACAGGGAACCAGGGCCGCCTCGGTATTGCGGCCGTGGATGGGAAGGGGCCCGCCGGCGATGATGACGATCCCCGTATAGGGGGCGCTGGGAACCGGAATAAGGGTACGGAACAGTTCCGCGGGCCGGCTGTGCCCGACAAAGGCGGCGCTTACCGTATCTATGGCGATGGTATAGCCCGCGGAGAGGAAGCGGAGATCCGCCGACAGGGCGGGGGCGAGCTTACGGGATGCGGTGATTATATCGCCGGTCTTTTGGAGGGAAAAGGCGCCCCGGTTCACCAGATCCCCGATGGTGTCGGAGGAATCTACCGGAATGGAGAGGACGAAGGACCGAAGCAGATTTGGATATTCCGCGGCGATAAGCTCTTCCGCCTGGTTTCTTCCGGCGGGCAGCCGTATTCCCGCCGAGGCCAGATCCAGGGTTACCTGGGCCTTCAGCTCCCGCTTGTCCCATTCCAGAGATCCCCCTGCCTTCATCTGCGGATCTCCGTAGATGGCGGCCGCAAGGAAGAGCAGCCCTATAATGCACAACGATCCTGAATCAGCCTTTGTGTTACCCACTCCTCACTCCCGGAGCCTGCGCCGTCTGCCGGTTCCTCCGGCGGCTTGCGTCGTCAAAAAACGCGGCCCTAGTTTCTTATCGGTATTTTTAAGCTTCTCCCTTCACGGAGGGTATCGTTGAGAGCCATGCCGTTGGCTTCCGCCAGGGCTTCGGGGTTTACGTTGTAGGCCAGGGAGATGGACCAGAGGGATTCCCCCCGCTTTACCAGGTGGTTTCCCGTAAAGGACAGATCCGCATTCCGGACAGGCGGCTGATAGGGGCCCACCTCTTTAAGGGCGGGGATAATGAGCCGGGTCCCGATTTTAAGATATCTGGGCTGGGCGCCCGGATTGGAGGAAACGATCTGATCCGCCGACACCCCGTAGTGCCGGCCTATGGCGGAAAGGGTGTCCCCGGACCGGACCGTATGAAAATAGTACTTGATAAAAACCAGATCGGTCCGTTTCAGCGCCGCCTCTACCGCGGGGGCGTCGGAGGCCCGTACTTTCAAATGGTATCCGGGGTCCGGGGGGGTAACCGAATAGAAAAGCTCCCTGTTTGCCCTTTTAAGATCGTCCCCGTCGATTCCGGCGTATTCCGCCAGAAGCTCCAGATCCACCGCCCTGCCCACGGGGATTCTGGTCCACCGGGGATCTTCGGGCCAGACGCTGGTAATGCCGAAACGGCGGGGATTGGAGAGGATATAGGCCACCGCCAGAAAGCGGGGGACATACTGGATGGTTTCGTTCTTAAAAAGCTTTCTCTCCGAAAGGGCCCAGTAATCGCCGGTTCCCGCCCCGGCTATGGTCCGCCGGACCGCGCCGAGCCCCGCGTTGTACGCCGCCAGGGCCAGGGGCCAGTCGCCGAAGAAACGGTAATTTTCTTCCAGCTTTGACAGGGCGCCCACGGTGGATTTCCAGAAATCCCGCCGCTCGTCCATCCAGTCCGTAACCCGTATATCGAAGGGGGCGATGCTGTTCCGCATAAACTGCCAGAGCCCGGCGGCGCCGGAACGGCTTACCGCGGTAGGCACATAGGCGGACTCGATCACCGGAAGGTAGACCAGTTCCGGGGGCAGCCCCCGGGCGGCAATTTCTTCCCGGATAAAGCCGATGTAGGGGGCGCTCCGCTCCATCGCCGTATTAAGCCATGCCAGTCCGCCGGGGCTGGAATACTGGCCGATATACTTTTGGGTAAGGGGATTATCGATCCCCGGTATGGTCAGGGTATGGTCCGCGGCACGGGGGCTTATAAAACGGCTTGCCGGAGCGTACCTGTTCTGCCGCAGGGGCCGGTCTATCCGGGGCCGGGACGGCGGCATTTCGGCTTCGATTTCACTTTCAAGAGAGGACAATGCAGCCGTAAATAAAAGAGCTGGTAAAATAAAGAGGAGGGTCCTTTTTGCCGTACCGTATGCAGGAAACATCAATGTTTTCGATCCTATCACAACTTTTTTCCCATTGGCAAGGGAAGCCCGGTAAGGTTATACTTAAATCATCATGCGCCTCAATCTAAGCCGTAAAACAACCGCCCGTCTTGTTTTTATCGCCGGTCTTTTGTTGATGCTTCTTGGAAGCGCTTTTCTTCTGGGAACCTTGACGGATGCTTCCCGTTTATCCGTGCTGGGATCTTTTTTCTTTGTTATTATCGGCGCGGGTTTGGCTTTTATTGCCATAAAACTGACCAGACGCTCGATCTACCTCTTTTTCGCCTGTTTTTTTATATTGATTGGTTTTTTCCTCTTCCTTTCAGTCCTGCAGATCGTTTCTTTTTCCTTTTCCCAGGGCTGGCCCTTTCTCTCCGTATTCGCCGGTTTAGCCCTGATCCCTGCGGGATGGTACCATTATAACGCCGTCAAGGGCCGTTATGTGGTGCCCGCCCTGGTTTTTATCATCCTGGGCTGTATTTTGACCGTATTCTCCTTCGATATAGTTCCCTTCTCCTTTAAGCAGTTTATCCTGAACTGGTGGCCCATTGTGGTGGCCCTGGCGGGGCTGCTGCTCCTGTTGCTTTCTTTGGGTACTAAAAAGGCCGAGGATCAGCGATCGTGACTCGCGCCGGCGGGGGATAGTTTTTTTTGAAATTAGCGGTTCTTCTTTTTTTTACAGGACTCCTTGTCTTTTACGGCGCCTGTAAAACGGAACCCGCCGGCAGGGAAGGGTCCCCGCCGGTTTCCGGCGCCGGCGCGGATCCCGCCCCCAGGCCTTCGGGCGGAGGGGTGGCCGGTGAGATCCGTTCTCTGGTTGAAACAGGAAGCCCCGGTTCCCTGAGCCGGGCCCTGGAGGAGATCCGCGGCCGCGATCTGGGCAATTCCGAATTCGGCAGGGTTATGAATGCCGTTGCGGCAGTTTTGATCCGGCGCCTGTACCCGGATTTGCAGATCTCCCCGCCCCCCTCCGATCCGCCCCAGACCCACGCCTATACCCGCATATTCCGGGATATTGAGCGGGGAATTTATACGGCCCCCCAGGGAGGGGCGGACTATCTGGAACTGACGCTGCCCTTTTTGGCTCTGCTCCAGGAAGGGACGGTCAGGGCCGTTCCGCCGGAAAGCCTGCTGGCGGCTCTGCCGGATCTCCGGCGGGCCGGGGATCTGAACCCCGGTTCCGTACTGGCCCCCTGCTTTTCAGGTTTTGTCTATGAGCGGGCGGGACGGCTCCAGGAGGCGTCGGCGGAATTTGCCCGGGCGGCGGAGCTTGCCCCGGACTGTTATCCCGCCGCCCTGGGGCTTGCCCGGATCAGGGAAGCCTCGGGGCGGCGGCAGGAGGCGATACGGCTTCTCTCGGATCTGGTGGTCCGGTTTCCCGATAATACGGCGATAAAACGGCAGCTGGCCCGGAGTTACTACAATAACCGGGACTGGTCCCGGGCGGAACCGGCGGTGGCGGAGCTGCTTCAGCGGCATAACCGGGACGGAGAGCTGCTCCTTATGCGGGCCCATATCTTTGTGGAGCAGGGCCAGTTTATCCAGGCCCAGACCCCGCTGGATCTCTACGCTTCCATAGACCCCAACAACCGGCTGTACCTTTTTCTCCGGGCCCGGGTACAGGCCGAGGGATACCGGAACCGCGATGCGGCGCTGAACTACCTTCGTGCTCTTTTAAGAAATAATCCCGGCGATGATGAAGCGGCGGTATATACCGCCCAGCAGCTTATGGCTTCAAACCGGACGGCGGATCAAAACGAAGGCCGCGCCCTGATGCGGCGGCTTCTTGACGCCAGAACCCCCTCCCCGGCGGTGATAAGCCTGGTCCTTCAAGACGCCATACGCCGGGAAGCCTGGCGGGAAGCCCGGCCCTATGCGGAACGGCTTCTTGCGGAACGCCGCTCTTCCCAGGATCTGCTCTATGCGTATACGGTGGAACGGGGGCTGGGAAACAACGCCGCCGCCCTGGCCTATGCCAGAGAGATGTACGAGCGGGATCAGTCCGACGAAGAGGGGGCTATTGCCTATGCCTCCGCCCTCATCGATACGGGGCGGTCCGGCGAAGCAAGCCGGATGATAGAGAACCGTCTTGCTTCGGCCAGCGGCGGCAGCCTTAAAAGCAGGTACTACTATCTCCGCAGCCGGCTCCAGCTTAACGAGGAAGCGGCCATGAACGATCTCCGGTCAAGCCTCTTTGAAGATCCCCGGAACCTCAACGCCCTGACCGCTATGTTTGAAATTTACCACCGCCGCCGGGACGAACGCCGGGCGGTATACTATCTGAAACAGGCCCTGGCCATATCCCCGGACAATCCCCAGTTAAAACGCTACGAGGCCGAGTACCGTTCGGTCCTGGGTTCTTTTTAGGGAGACGCCGGAAAACCCAACCGGAGTTTTTCAGCGTCTCCCCGGGCTACAAAAGGATGGAACGTTTTACCTCGGCGGGGAATACCCCAAAGAGGCGGTCCGGGGACGAGGCGGCGGTAAAAGCGGTCCCGGCGCTTTTATTGTAGATCTCCAGCACCGCCTCGACTTCCGAGGGATCCTTGGAGTATACCGCCGAAGAATAGGCCGCCCGGAAGAGGCCCTTTTCCGCCAGTTCCCTGGCGGAAAGCCCCCGGTAGCGTTTTTTAGCCTGACTGTCCACCACCGCCGCGGGGCCGTCGTAACCGATGGTAAAGATAAAATCTTCCCTGGAAAGCATGATCCGGCTCAGACCGTGGGAGAAAAATCGCTCTTACCCACCCCGCAGGCGGGGCAGACCCAGTCGTCGGGAATGTCCTCAAAGGCAGTTCCCGGCTTAACGCCGCCGTCGGGATCGCCCTTGGCGGGATCGTAGATATAACCGCATACATCACAAACATATTTTTGCATAATCGCTCCTCCGGGCTTTTGCCCATAGTTAAATTTTATGCTTTTTACCCTCCGATGGCAAGGCTCCGGCCTTTGCGGACCCTTGATCCTTCATCCCTCCTCATGGTAGGGTAAGAAACAATCTGTTTTTTTAAGGAAGTTATATGAATCTATTTGTTTTACCCCTGCTGATGGGTAATTTCGGCGGCGGGTCAGGATCCGAAGGCGGCCCCTTCGGTAATATTATGACCTTTTTCCCCTTTGTGCTGATAATTGCTATTTTTTACTTTCTCATTATCCGTCCCCAGAACAAAAAGCAGAAGGAAACCCAGCGTATGCTGGAGGCCCTTAAAAAAGGGGACAAGATCGTAACCATCGGGGGCGTCCACGGGGTTATCCAGAATGTCAAGGAAAGCTCCGTCATCGTCAGGGTTGATGAAAACACCAAGATTGAATTCAGCCGCAGCGCCATTTCTACCGTGGCCGCCCCCGGCAAAGAAGACAAATCCGAAAAGGCCGGGGAAAAGCAGGCGGATAAGATTGAAGACAAGAGCGGCGAAGCGTCCCCGGCAAATTAAAGCGCCGGAATCCGGCGGTTTCAGCGCTTTTCTTACCCGTGCCGGATTGTTGTAAACCTTTCTTTTTCCGGTGTTTTCTGCGGGGGAAGGGTTTTATTCGCAAGCGGGTTTAATCAGCCCTCCGGGCTGGCAATTAATAGCAGGATTTCTGTGCCGCCGTTCAGCGGTACAGAATTGTACCTTACGGAACCAGCCATACCCTGCCGCAAGCGCAGCTTGCGGGTCCTGCCTCCCCCGTGAAGCGGGTTCTTGGGTTGGTTGATTCGGAGCGACGGCATGAATAAACGATATCGGCTCATGATCATCCTTGTAACAATTGGGGTGTGTCTTGCATTTTTATCTCCGACTTTGCGCTGGTATTTTATGGTTCCCAGGGAGGATCAGATCCTGGCCCTGGGGTCCCGGGAACAGATCAAGATCTACGCTTCCCAGACCGCCCAGGCGGAGTTGGACATTTTAAGGCGGGCGGGTCTGGCCGGAGAGGACCTTCCCGGGGAACTTTCCTTTTTAATTGCCCCGGCAAAGAAGTCCCTTAAAAGCGTTAAGAAGCCCGCTCCCGCTGTGTGGAACGCCGAGGCGGTGCTCAGGGCCATTCCCAACCGGGAGGATCTGTTTGAAGCCATAGAAAGCCATTACCGGGACAGGATCTTCGCCCTCAAGAAGCTTCAGCAGAATGCGGTACAGCTTGGCCTGGACCTTTCCGGGGGATTGAGCATTGTTCTCCAGGCGGACATGGACGCCCTGCGGGAAAAGCTTGGCCGGGATCTGACCCAGGAGGACCGGGACAATGCGATTGAACAGGCCCTGGAGATCCTCAATAACCGTATCGACCGCTTTGGCCTTACCGAACCGGTCATACGCCGTCAGGGGGCGGATCAGATCTATGTGGAGATCCCCGGTACGGCGGACCCGGAGCGGATAAACCAGATCATCATGGGCAGGGGGGGGCTCGCCTTCCATATTGTAGACGAAGAGGCTACCCAGGACTTTTACGCTTATTACAATGCCCATCCTGCCGCCACCTTTGACGGCGGCGGGAATTTAAGAGACCCCTCCATTGTACCCCCGGATGTGGTGATCCGCGGGGTCTATACCAAGGATCAGTACGACATAGATGAATTTGACGGCTATACGGCAATCAAGCGGGAGGTGGGCCTTGACGGCAACCATATCCAGAGCGCCCTGGTTCAGCGGAACGAACTGGACGGCAAGCCGGAGGTAACCTTTGTGCTGGACTCCGAGGGGGGGAATATCTTCTATCAGCTTACCTCCGCCAACGTGGGGAAACGCCTGGCCGTTGTACTGGACGACCGGGTTAAGTCCCAGGCGGTTATAACCCAGGCGATCCGGGAGTCGGTGCGGCTTACCGGTTTTGCCCTGGACGAGGCCAACAGCATCGCCTTAACCCTGAGAACTGCGGCGCTGCCGGTGGAACTGGAGGTGATAAACCAGCAGAGCATCGGGGCCTCCATGGGGGCGGACACCATACGCCAGGGCCTCTACGCCCTGCTTGGCGGCCTTGGGGCGGTTATGATCTTTATGCTGTTCTTCTATCAGGGCGCGGGGGTTAATGCGGTGGTTGCCCAGCTCCTTAACATTTACCTTATGGGCAGCATCCTTTCCGCATTTAACTTGACCCTGACCCTGCCCAGTATCGCCGGATTTATTCTTACCATCGGCATGGCGGTGGACGCCAATGTCATTATCTTTGAAAGGATGAAGGAGGAGCTCCGGCTGGGCAAGAGCCGCAAGGCGGCGGTGGAGGCGGGGTTCGACAAGGCCTTCTGGGCGATTATGGACTCTAATATCACCACCTTTATTGCGGCCCTCTTCCTGTCCCAGCTTGGGACCGGTCCCATCCGGGGTTTTGCGGTCAGCCTTGCCATTGGGGTATTTTCTTCGGTCTTTACCGCCCTCTTCGTATCCCGGCTTATCTTTGATTTCGGTACCGACGTGCTGGGAGCGAAGAGACTCTCCGTCAGTTGGAGGATTAAACAGTAATGCGTATCATCCCTTTTTCAAAATATTTCCTCCCCGCGGTGGTTTTGTCGGTGCTTTTAATTGCCGCCGGCCTGGCGGGCTATTTGATCTTCGGCGGCTTTAACCTGGGTATCGATTTCCAGGCGGGGCTTATCCAGGAAGTGCAGTTCGCTCCCACGGCTTTTACCGTCAGTTACGGAGGACTGGGAAACGCCTCTATCAATCTGGACCGGAACGGGATCCAGATAGTCCTCTCCGGCGCCGGCGTGGAGGGGCGGAGCTATGAATTCCCCTATACCCGGTACCCCACGGTGGGAGCCCTGCATACAGCTATGGTCCGGCAGATTGACGGCCTCCAGACCGCGGTCTCCGCGCCGGAGAGTACCCCGGCGGAACTTCTGGTGCAGAGCGCCCAGGGCAATCCCCAGCTGGGGGCCGAGCCCTTCAGGGCGCACTATATTCCGGCGGAAGCTTCCCCCATTGCCATTGAGGAAGTGCGGGGCGCCCTGGAACCCCTGGGAACCGTTTCGGTCCAGGTTCTGGGTCAGAGCCGGGAACGGCGTTTTATGATCCGCATGGAAGACAGGGACGGGGGTATCCCCGCAAGTCAGATTATCGGCGCCCTGGAAAACCGTTTTGGCCAGGGCGGGGTGGCGGTTACCCGGGCGGATTATGTAGGCTCCCGTTTCTCCAAGCAGCTTACGGATCAGGCGGGAATTCTGATGGCCCTGACCCTGGGGCTCATTCTTGTCTACGCTTCGATCAGGTTTAAGCCCCAGTACGCTATCGGGGCGGTCCTGGCCATAGCCCACGATGCGTTGATCGTTGCAGCCTTTGTTACCTGGACCAGGATGGAATTCAATACCATTACCATTGCGGCAATTCTCACCATCCTTGGGTATTCTATCAACGATACCATCGTAATCTTTGACCGGATCCGGGAAACCAGGCGGATATATCCCGACGACGGCTTCAGATCCATCCTGGACCGGGCCATCAGTGAAACTCTGAGCCGTACCATTATCACCACCCTTACCACGATGCTGGCGGTAGTTTTTCTCTATATCTTTACCACCGGTTCCATTAAGGACTTTGCCCTTTGTTTGATAGTCGGTATGATCTCCGGGGTCTACTCCACTATTTTCATCGCCTCCGGTTTTGTCTTCTTTTGGGATAAAACGGCGAAGAAACGGGCCGAAAAAAAACAGGCGGGCGCCGTTCCGGTTAAGGCCTAGGGGATAGTGAAGGTAATCCGCGCCGGGGTTCTGGGTTTTTGCATGGGAGTCCGCCGGGCGGTGGATATGGCCTTGGCGGAACGGCGGAATTTCCCTCCGGGGGGGGCGGTAAAAACCATGGGAGCCCTCATCCACAATCCTCAGGTTATGGAGTCCCTGAAAGCCCAGGGAATAGGGATACTTGACGGCGGGCTTCCTCCCAGCCTGCGGGATACGTCGGTAATTATCAGGGCCCACGGCATCTCCCCCCTGCTTGAGGAAGCGATACGGAGCCGGGGGGGCAGGCTGGTGGACGCCACCTGTCCCAAGGTCAAGGCCAGCCAGATGAAGGCCCGTTCCCTTGCCGGAAAGGGCTATGCCATCTTCCTTGCCGGGGAGGCCCGGCACGGGGAAATCATCGGTATCCTGGGATACGCCCCGGACTGTATTACCGTGGCGGACCCTGCCGAAGCGGAACGGGCGGCGGAATCCCTGTACCGGAAAAAACCCCTCGCCAAAACCGCCCTCCTGGGGCAGAGCACCATTTCTCCCGGCGAGTACGAAGCCATTGGAGAGGCTGTACGCCGTTTCTTTCCCGGCCTTGAATGTATCAATACCATCTGCGGCGCCACCCGGGACCGTCAGAATGCCCTGGAGGAACTCTGCGGCAGAACCCAGGCGTTAATCATTGCCGGGGGCCGGGAATCCGCCAATACCAGGCGCCTCCTTGCGATAGCGGAAAAGAGAGGTAAACCCACCTGGCTGGTGGAAAGCGCCGCGGAGCTTCCGGGGGAGATTTTTTGCTATGACACGGTGGGGCTCAGCGCCGGGGCCTCCACGCCGGACGGGGTTATCGATGAAATTGAAAGGGTTCTCCTGCAGGGTCCGGCGCAGGAAACGGCGAAATGCGGGAACCGCCTTCCGGCGGAAGCGGCGGACGACATTGCATAGTTTATTCCGAACAGGTATTATAGGCTCGAGGAGATCCGATGAAGGCAGTGGAACTGGAAAAAGCCTTTGATCCGCGGAGTTTTGAAGCCCGGATCTACGCTCTTTGGAAAGAAAAGGGCGCCTTCAAACCGAATATGCGGAACCGGGAGACCGCCGAACCCTATGTAATCGTCATTCCCCCTCCCAACGTTACCGGAGTTCTCCACCTGGGACACGCCCTTAACATATCCCTCCAGGACATCATTATCCGCTTCCACCGGATGCGGGGCGGGCCGGCGCTCTGGGTTCCCGGTACGGATCATGCGGGAATAGCCACCCAGAATGTGGTGGAGAAGCGGCTCAAGGCCCGGGGGCAAAACCGCCGCGACCTGGGCCGGGACCGGTTTGTGGAAGCGGTCTGGGAGGTAAAGAAGGAGCACCATGAGATAATCTCCAACCAGATCTCCCGGATGGGGGCCAGCGTGGACTGGTCCCGGGAGCGATTTACCCTGGACGAAGGCCTTTCCAGGGCAGTCCGGGAAGTCTTTGTTACCCTCTATGAGCGGGACCTTCTCTATAAGGGAAACTATCTGGTTAACTGGTGTTCCTCCTGCGGTACCGCCCTCTCCGACGATGAGGTGGAGCACGAAGACACTCCGGGGAAGATGTACCATATCCGCTATCCCCTGGCGGAGGGAACGGGTTTCCTGGAAATCGCCACCACCCGGCCGGAAACCCTCCTGGGGGATACGGCCCTGGCGGTTCATCCCGAAGACGGCCGGTACCGGGATCTTGCCGGCGGGGAGGCCCTGCTTCCCCTGACGGACCGGCGTATCCCCATTGTTACCGATACCTATGTGGACCGGGACTTTGGGACCGGAGTGGTAAAGATCACCCCCGCCCATGATCCCAACGACTGGGAAGTGGCCGGGCGGCACAATCTTCCGGCGATCAATATCCTCAATCCCGGGGGAACCCTCAACAACGAGGTTCCCGAGAAGTACCGTAATCTGACGGTAAGCCAGGCCAGGGAGGCGGTCGTTGCGGACCTTAAGGCCGCGGGGCTCTTTATTAAAGAGGAGGATATCACCCACGCGGTGGGGCACTGTTACCGGTGTCATACGGTGATAGAACCCTTCCTTTCGGAGCAGTGGTTTGTGCGGATGAAGCCTCTGGCGGAGAAGGCCCTGGAAAGCTGGCGCCGGGGGGATCTGATCTTCTTTCCCCGGAAGTGGGAAAATACCTATAAGCACTGGCTTTCCAATATCCGGGACTGGTGCGTAAGCCGTCAGCTCTGGTGGGGGCACCGCATTCCGGCATGGTACTGCGGCGGCTGCGGAAAGACTTCGGTCTCCCGGACGGATCTTTCCGTCTGTCCCCATTGCGGGTCGGCACAACTGGAGCAGGACCCCGATGTGCTTGACACCTGGTTCTCAAGCTGGCTTTGGCCCTTCAGCACCCTGGGCTGGGAGAAAATTTCCGATTGTCCTGCAAATGTGCAGGCCGGGGCTGGAAAAGATAAAAGCGATCTTGATTGTTTTTATCCGACGACGGCGCTGGTAACCGCCTACGATATAATCTTTTTCTGGGTTTCCCGGATGATCATGGCGGGTCTTGAATTTACCGGAAAGGCGCCTTTCCGGGACATTTACATTCACGGCCTGCTCCGGGACAAGCAGGGCCGGAAGATGAGCAAAAGCCTGGGCAACGGCCTGGACCCCCTGGAACTGGTGGACGAATTCGGCGCCGACGCCCTCAAGTTTACGCTGGCCTTTTTATGCGCCCAGGGCCAGGATTTGCTGGTGGACAGGGAATCCTTCAAACTGGGATCCAAATTTGCCAACAAGGTCTGGAACGCCGGCCGCTATATTCTGATGAATCTGGAAGGCCGCAGTCTGGCAGAGAACCCGGCCCTGCTCCCCGCGGACCGGTGGATCTATTCCCGGCTTAACGGGGCTGCAAAACTTATGGAAGAAGCCTTCCTGTCCTACCGGTACAATGACGCCGCCCTCGGCGCCTACGAATACTTCTGGAACGATTTCTGCGACTGGTATGTGGAGGCTACCAAGCTTTCGACCCATTCGGATAACGGCGCCGAGAAAGACCGGGCCGCTACGGTGCTTCTGGATGTACTTGCCGAATCCCTGAGGCTCCTCCACCCCCTGCTTCCCCTGGTAACCGAGGAGATCTATCAAAAATTCCCCGCCGAGCTAAAACAGGGAAAATTTGCAGGACAGGAACTGTTGATTGCCGCCCCCTATCCCCGCTTCGAGGAAAGCCGCGCCGATCCCCGGGGAGAGGCGAATTTTGCCTTTCTCCAGGAGCTGGTCCGTATGGTGCGGACCCTGCGGAGCGAATGTACCATCCCCCCGAACAGGCGGATCCGGGTTCAGGTGCGGCCCGGGGCTGATTGGGAAGGGGCGTTGCGGGATAATGCGAATCTGGTAAAACTTTTGGCGGGAATAGGCGAATTGGAAATTGTCCCTTCTCCTGCGGAAGCGCGGCCCGCCGCTTCCATCGGCCTGGCGGGGACCAGTTTTGAAGCCTTTGTTTTTATCGCCGAAGCGGCGGATCCGGCCTTTCTGAAACAAAAATTTACCAGGGAACTTGAAAAGGACGGCAGGTTTATCGCCTCCCTTCAGGCAAAACTGTCCAATGAAAATTTCCTCAAAAACGCCCCCCCCGAATTGGCCGCCGAAGAGAGACGAAAGCTTGAGGACGCCCTGAAACGGACCGGGAAGCTGCGGTCCTATATCCAGGACATGGCTTCGTCCTGTCTTTAAGGAGCTCCCCGTGACCACCGATGAAATGCTTCGCCTGAAAGGCACCCACCTGGCCCCCTATATACAGCTTGCCACGGCCCTTATCGGCAAGATCCGGGAAGGGGGGGGGAATATGTTCCGTCATCAGCTTGATACCATGGCGACCCTGGTGGACTACGGCTATATCGACTCGGTGCTCCTCAAGGGGTCCATTGTCCATGACCTGATCGAAGATATCCCCGGTTTTAACCACAATTTGCTGCTGTCGATTGACTATGAAAGCCCCGCGGTCTACGATCTGGTCCTGGAGGTAACCCGTTTCCCCCATGAAACCAAGCCGGATTTTTTAAGCCGTATCCTGAAGAGCGGTTCCCCCAACGCCAAGGTCCTCAAGGTGGCGGACCGCATATCCAACATGATCTCCCTTGGTTTTGTGGTAAATCCCGAATTTATCAGCCGGTATACGGAAGAAACGGTGCAGTACGTATTTCCCATTGCGGAAGAAGTGGACAAGGCCATGCTGGCGGAGCTCCGTTCCCTGGTAGATTCCCGCAGAAAGTACGTGTCGGTCCTCAGTTAGGCCTGAATTTTACAAAAATGGTTCCGGTCTGCAATCACAAGGGCCGCAGTGTTGACTAATTGCTTCTTATTGCCTACTATTTAGGTATAAAACTATCGAATGGGGGTTCAAATGAAAGTTGCGATTAATGGTTTTGGCCGTATCGGCCGCCTGGTATTACAGTCCATTGTGGGGCAGGGGCTCTTGGGCAAGGATAAGATTAACGTGGCGGCGGTAACCGATATCACGACCGACGCCAAGTATTTTGCCTATCAGCTCAAGTACGATTCCACCCAGGGCAGGATGCAGGCCACTATTAGTACAAAAAAGAGCGCCGCCGCAGCGGAGGACGACATTCTGGTAATTAACGGCCACGAGATCCAGTGCGTCATGGCCGAAAAGGAGCTTAAAAACCTTCCCTGGGGCAAACTGGGGGTTGAGTATGTTATCGAATCCACCGGTCTCTTTACCGGCGACAACGCCTTCGGCCATCTGGAAGCGGGGGCCAAAAAGGTAATCATCTCCGCCCCGGCCAAGGGCAAAGAGAAGAAGATTCCCACCTTTGTCATGGGGGTTAACAACGACAAGTACGATTCCAAAAACGACGATGTTATTTCCAACGCAAGCTGCACCACCAACTGTCTGGCCCCTATCGTGTACGTGCTTCTCAAAGAGGGTATCGGCATCGAAACCGGCCTTATGACCACCATCCACTCCTATACGGCGACTCAGAAAGTAGTGGACGGTCCTTCCAAAAAGGACTGGCGGGGCGGCCGGGCGGCGGCAATTAACATCATCCCCTCCACCACCGGGGCGGCCAAGGCGGTGGGCGAGGTGCTCCCCGAGACCAAGGGTAAACTGACCGGCATGAGCTTCCGTGTTCCCACCCCTACCGGTTCCGTGGTAGACCTTACCTTCCGTTCCGCCAAGGATACTTCCATTGAAGAGATCAATGCGGCCATGAAGAAAGCGGCGGAGGGTTACCTCAAGGGCGTTCTGGAATTCCAGGATGAGGAGATTGTCTCCACCGACATCATCCATAATACCAATACCTCGATCTACGACAGCAAGGCGACGCTTCAGAACAATCTTCCCGGAGAGAAGCGTTTCTTCAAGGTAGTGTCCTGGTACGATAATGAGTGGGGTTATTCCAACAAAGTAGTGGATCTCCTCAAATATATTGACGGCAAGAAGTAATACCGGAGTAACGCCCTCGCGGCCTGCTGCAAAAAGGCTCCGGCCCGCTTAGGGCGGGGCCTTTTTTAGTCAGGCGGACTTTGTATTGCCGATTGGCCGTTGTTCGGAAACTTCAGTTTCCAAACAACTCTGGGGGCTCTCTAAAAACTTCGGTTTCCAGAGCTTCCCTTTACTATTTTTTCCCGGAGGAAAACGAATGATAAAGACCGTAAAAAGCGTTGACCTTAAAGGCAAGCGGATTATTATGCGGGTGGACTTTAATGTCCCAATGAAGGACGGGGTTGTCCAGGACGATACCCGTATTACCGCGGCAATTCCCACTATCACGTATATTCTGGAACAGGGGGTTAAGACCCTTACCCTGATGAGCCACCTGGGGGATCCCGCCAAGGATGCCAAAAAGGCCAGGGAAAAAGCTGAGAAAGACGGCAGGAGTTTTGACGAAGCCGCCTATATCAAGGGCAAACACCGGATGGCTCCGGTGGCGGCCTACCTTGAAAAAAAACTCGGCAGGCCCGTGGTTTTTGCCGGCGAAGACGGCTGCTACGGCAAGAAGGCCTTCATCGACGGCCAGCAGGAGGGTACGGTGATAATGCTGGAGAATACCCGTTTCCATAAGGAGGAAACCTCCAAAGATGCGGAAGAGCGGGATAAGCTTGCCAGGGAGCTGGCCTCCTACGGGGATATTTTTGTAAACGATGCGTTTGGAACCGCCCACCGGGATCACGCCTCCACCGCCTCCATCGCCAAATTCGTTCCGGTCTCGGTGGCGGGTTTCCTCATGGAAAAGGAGATAAACTATCTGGAGCCCATCGTTACCAATCCCCGGAAACCCCTGGCGGCCATCATCGGCGGCGCCAAGGTTTCTTCCAAAATTGCCGTGCTGGAAAGCCTCCTCAAAAACGCCTCCGCCCTGGTCATAGGGGGCGGCATGGCCTATACCTTCCTCAAGGCCCAGGGTCATAAGATAGGCAAGTCCCTGGTAGAGGACGATCAGCTTGATACCGCCAGGAACATTCTGGATGCGGCCGGGAAGGCGGGGGTCGAAATTGTACTTCCCGTGGATCAGGTTGGGGCGGAAACCTTTGACGCCGCCGCCAAACCTGTGGCGGTGGACGGCCAGGATCTTCCCGACAACCTTATGGGCCTCGACGTAGGCCCCAGGACTATAGCAAAGTACAGGGATGTACTGGCCGCGGCCAAGACCATTGTATGGAACGGTCCCGTGGGGGTCTTTGAGTTTGAAGCCTTCGCCAGGGGCACCGAAGAAGTGGCCCGCCTGGTGGCGGAAGCTACCGGCCGGGGGGCCGTTACCGTGGTGGGCGGCGGCGATTCCGTGGCGGCGGTAAACAAGTTCGGCCTTGCCTCAAAGATGAGCCATGTTTCCACCGGCGGCGGCGCATCCCTGGAATTGCTGGAAGGAAAAAAACTTCCCGGTATTGAAGTTACGAGAGAAAGGTGAAAGGATGAGAGTGAGGAGGAAAGGAGCGCATACATGAGAAACTATTACATTGCGGGAAACTGGAAAATGCATAAAACCAGGGCCGAGGCGGCGGAACTGGCCAGGGCCCTTGTGGCGGAGCTGAAAGACGGAAAACACAAATATCTGGTGGCCCCAAGCTTTACCAGCCTTGAAACTGTGGGGGCCGTTGTTAAGGGAACCAATATACGCCTGGGGGCCCAGAATATGGCCGCCGAGGAGCAGGGGGCTCATACCGGAGAAGTCTCGGTGCTGCAGCTTAAGGACCTGGGGGTCCAGACGGTTATCCTGGGCCACAGCGAGCGGCGGCATGTCTACAAGGAAGACGACGCGCTGATCAACAAAAAGGTAAAGCTTGCCCTTCAGCACGGCCTTGAGGCGATCCTCTGCATAGGGGAACTCCTGGAAGAGCGGGAAGCGGGAAAGGCCGAAGCGGTCTGCGAAACCCAAACCGTCAAGGGTCTTGAGGGGGTAAGCGCCGCGGATCTTTCCCGGGTGGTTCTGGCCTACGAGCCGGTCTGGGCCATAGGAACGGGCAAGACCGCCACCCCGGAAGACGCCGACGCCATTCACGCCTGTGTGCGGAGGGTGATTGAGAAACTCTACGGCGCCGCCGCCGCCTCGCAGATCATCATCCAGTACGGCGGTTCCGTAAAACCCGACAACGCCGCCCAGCTTATGGCGAAGGAGAACATCGACGGCGCCCTGGTGGGCGGAGCGGCTCTCAAGGCCGGTACCTTTGCGCCCATCGCAAAATTTGGCTGACCCAAAAAGGACCGCGGCGGCAAAGGTCTGGCCGGCTTTTACCGCCGCCGGAGAGATATAATGAGGGCTTACAGATCGAAAGAAAATCTCTACGGAAACCTTACGGTTGTTCTCTTCTCCATAGCGGCCCTTTTGGTATTGATTATCTCTATCTACACCAGCATCCTGGTTAACACCGTATCCTCATTTTTCAGGACAAGTATCGAAAACCGGCTCCGGGCCACATGCCTTATGGCGGCCCGTCTGGTTACCCCGGAGGAACTGGCGGAACTTAAAAACCCGGAGGATATGGAAAAACCCCTCTTTGCGGATGTCAGAAAACGGCTTATCGATTTTGGAAAAACTGCGGACGTACTTTTTGTCTATTTTTTACGGCCCCTGGATGAAGACCTGGCCTATGCCCAGTTCATTGCCGACAATGATTTAACCGAAGATACGGTAAATCTGGCCTTTCCCCCCATACCTATGGAGGAAGGCCCCCTCAGGGCCATCCTGGAAAAGGAAGCCGTGGTTACCGGACTGGGGGACTATTCGATTGGCTATGACGGTCTGCTCTCTTCCTTTGCGCCTGTCATGGACTCCGGCGGGAATGTCGTTGCCCTGGCGGGCGTAGACATCGAAGACAATGAAGTGCTGGTAACCAGGCAGAGGGTGATCCTTCTCTCCATCATACTGCTGGTTTCTACGGTCTTTGTCATCGTCAGCGGATTTCTGAATTTCTTCGTTCACCGGCGGAAGGAGACCGCCTATGGAAAGCGTTTTGCCCAGCAGGAACTTATGTCCGGCCTGGCCCGGAATTTTATTTCCGCCCGGGAAAGTTCGGTCCTTATCAACGATGCCCTGCGGATAACCGGGGAATTCATGGGGGTAAGCCGCATACTGGTAAGTTTCCCCGAGGCGGATTCGGATCGGAGCCGTCCGGTTTACCTCTGGTGCGGTCTGGAAAACCTTATCACCAACCCCGCCGCGGAGGGGCTTAACGATCTGATAAACAATGCCTTTCCCCGGGAGCAGCCGGAGGGCCTTATCCCGGCCATCTATTGCAGCGATGTCTGCGGGGATGAACGGTACAAAGTTCTGAATACCCTGGGGGTCAAGGCATTTATTTGGGTGCCCCTCTATGTGGGCGGTATGTTTTGGGCGGTGCTGAGCATAGAAGAATGCCTGCGGCCCCGGATCTGGACCGAAAGCGACCGCCAGCTGGCCAGTACCGTAGGCAGCGTCGTGGCCGGAGCGGTGGGCAGGGATCTCCGGGAACAGGAACGGGCCGCGGCCCTGGAGCAGGCGGAACGGGCAAGCAAAGCCAAGGGGGATTTTCTGGCAAACATGAGCCATGAAATGCGTACCCCTATGAACGCCATTATCGGCATGACCTCGATAGCGCAGCTGTCTTCGGATGTACAAAGAAAGGACTACTGCCTGCAGAAAATAGAAGACGCCTCCAGCCATCTTTTGGGAGTTATAAACGATATTCTGGACATGTCGAAGATAGAGGCAAACAAGCTTGAACTTTCCCTTGCGGAATTCATCTTTGAAAAGATGTTCCAAAAAGCGGTGAATGTAATTATCTTCCGGGTTGATGAAAAGAGGCAAAAATTTTCCGTTCACATTGATCAGCGCATACCCCGGACCCTGATTGGGGACGATCAGCGGCTTGCCCAGGTGATAACGAACCTGCTTTCCAATGCCGTAAAATTTACCCCCGAAGAAGGCTCCATCCGGCTGGCCGCCTTCTTTGAGGGGGAGGAAAATGGAATCTGTACCATCAGGATCAGCGTTACCGATTCAGGCATAGGGATCGATGCGGAACAGTATTCCCGGCTTTTTTTCTCCTTTGAACAGGCCGATTCAAGTACGTCCCGTAAATTCGGCGGCACCGGCCTGGGGCTGGCGATCTCCAAACGGCTGGTCAATATGATGGGCGGCGATATTCAGGTAGAATCGGAAATTGGCAAAGGATCTACTTTTACCTTTACCGTAAAGCTTAAGGGGAACCGTGAAGCGGAGCCGGGACTTTTGGATCCCGGGGTAAATTGGAAAAACTTGCGCATCCTTGTGGTGGACGATGAAGAGGATATACGGGAATACTTTAGCGCTATCATGGAACGGTTCGGCATGTCCTGCGATACCGCCGGCGGCGCCGGGGAAGCCCTGGGGCTTATCTCCCGGAACGGTCCCTACGACATGTACTTTATAGATTGGCGTATGCCCGGCATGGACGGTATTGAGCTTGCCCGGCGCATCAAAAGTTCCGTCCCCGAGAAGGGTTCTTCGGGCCGGAAACTGCCGCCTAAATCGGTGGTCATTATGATATCCGCCGCCGACTGGAGTACCATGGAGGCTGAGGCAAGGCGGGCGGGGGTGGATAAGTTTATCCCCAAGCCGCTGTTTCCCTCCGTCATAGTGGACTGTATCAGCCAATGTCTGGGGTTCAGCAATCTCCCCCCTCCGAAAGAGAAGACGGCGGAAACCCGGGATTCCTTTGCAGGATGCCATATACTGCTGGCGGAAGATGTGGAGATCAACCGGGAGATCGTAGATTCCCTGCTTGAACCTATGGCTCTTGCCATCGACTATGCGGAAAACGGGGTGGAGGCGGTGCGGATCTTCAGCGCCGATCCTGATAAATACGATATGATCTTTATGGATGTCCAGATGCCGGAAATGGACGGCTATGAGGCCACCCGCCGTATCCGCGCCCTGGGGACCCCCAAGGCCCTCAGCATACCCATCCTGGCCATGACCGCCAACGTATTCCGGGAGGACATTGAAAAGTGCCTTGCAGCGGGGATGGACGACCATATAGGCAAACCCCTCGATTTTGAGGATATACTTGCAAAACTGCGGAAATATCTTCCCGCCCGGGGGAATGACCATGTTTTTGCATAAATATGCAATATTTCCGCTCCCTATGGACATTCTGTATAAATATACGGTACTATGCCCTATACTATTGCCTCCGTTTTGGGCGGAGGAAAACAGGAGGAGTAAATGATGAAAAAATCAGCCCTTTTTTTTGCGGTTCTTATCTGCGCCGTTTCGGCGTTTGCCGCCGGCGGCAGGCAGGATTCCAATGCCGTCGCCATCGGTGCCGTGTTCCCGCTTTCCGGGCAGGTCGCCTTCTACGGCACCGAGTCCAGGGACGGGGCGCTGCTGGCCGTTGACGAGATCAATGCGGCCGGCGGGCTTTTGGGCAGGCAGCTTGTCCTCGTTTCTGAAGATGATGAAGGAGATTCGGCCAAGTCGGTGAACGCCTTTACCAAGCTTACCACCAGGGATAAGGTTTCCTTTATCCTCGGGTCCAGTACCTCGGGAGCGACCCAGGCAATGACCGCCCTCGCCCAGCAGGCTAAGGTAATCCTCATCTCTCCCTCGGCCACTAATATTGCGATTACCAGGGCCGGAGACTATATTTTCCGGGCCTGTTTTATCGATCCCTTCCAGGGAGTAGTGGGAGCCGACTTTGCCTATGATACCCTCAAGAGCAGGAGGGCGGCGGTTCTTTACGACGCCGGCGCCGATTACAATACCGGCCTGGCGGACACCTTCAAGGCGCAGTTCAAGAAAAACGGCGGGCAGATCGTCGCCGACGAAGCCTATCAAACCGGGGACGTGGACTTTAATGCCCAGGTTACCCGCATCAAGGCGGCTAATCCCGACGTGGTGTATCTTCCCAACTATTACAACGATGTGGCGCTTCAGGCAAAACAGCTCCGGGCCCAGGGGATTACCTGCGCCCTGATAGGCGGCGACGGATGGGACGGCCTTATCGATAATGCCGGAGACGAAGTGCTCAACGGATACTGGTCCGCCGGTTTTGCTTCGGATACCACCGATCCCCGGGGCCAGGTTTTTGTTAAAGCCTATCAGGCCAAATTCAACAAGCCGGCTTCGCAGTTCGCCGCCCTTGGTTACGACTCAATGATGTTGATCGCCGATGGCATTAAGGCCGCCGGAACCTTCGACTCCGCGGCGGTAAAAGACGCCGTGGCCAGGATCAACGGCCCCTATGTAACGGGAAACATCCGTTTTGATCAGAACCGCGATCCGATTAAGGGCGCCACCATTCTTGAAATCGTCAGAAAGGACGGCAAGCTGGTCAATGCCTATAAAACGACGGTCAATCCCAGATAGGTTTTTCAAGCCAAGGCTGCGGATCTTTTTGGAAGAACCGGGCTGTCCGCCCGGTTCTTCCCTGAGGGCGTTACTATGATTGTTTTACAGCAGTTAATAAACGGCGTATCCCTGGGTTCGATTTATGCCCTAATCGCCCTGGGTTATACTATGGTTTACGGCATAGTCCTTCTCATCAACTTCGCCCACGGCGATATTCTTATGGTCGGCGCCTATGCGGCCTTCTTTGTACTGGGCGCAGTTGGCGCCGGTCCCGCCGGAATGTTCCTTGCCTTTGTCGTTTCAATGATCATCTGCGCCTCCTTCGGCATCACCATCGAGCGCCTGGCCTACCGTCCGCTGCGTTCCGCGCCCCGTCTCAATTCCCTGATCACCGCCATAGCGGTAAGCCTGATTCTGGAAAACGGCGCCCGGGTCCTGCCCTTCATAGGACCAAATCCGCGCCAGTTCCCCCAGCCTGCGGTGGTTACTATCCGGATCGGCAGGAGCCTTTCAATTTCCAATATTCAGATAATTGTGATCATCCTTTCGGCGCTTCTTATGGTGGCGCTGAACTATATAGTAAATTATACAAAACGGGGCAAGGCCATGCGGGCCGTCTCCTTCGACATGGGCGCCGCCAGCCTTATGGGGATCTCGGTAAACGGCATCATATCATTTACCTTCGCCCTGGGGTCCGTACTGGCCGCAGCGGGGGGTGTGCTGTACGCATCGGCCTATCCTCAGGTAAGCCCGATGATGGGCATGATGCCCGGCCTCAAGGCCTTTGTCGCCGCGGTCCTGGGCGGCATCGGTTCCATTCCCGGGGCCATGCTGGGGGGCTTTATCCTCGGCATAGCGGAAACCTTTACCAAAGGTTTTGTCTCCAGCCAGTACAGCGATGCGATTTCGTTTTCGCTGCTGATCATTGTCCTGCTGATCAAGCCGACGGGTATACTCGGCAAAAAATTGCGGGTAAAGGTATAGCGGTTTTCGTTAAAGCATGAGACGGTAAAGGATTAGATATTGGGTAATATGACGGCGAAATTTCCAATTCGTTCAACATTGCTTTTAACCGCCATCGGCGTTTTGGCGGTGGTTTTTCCCTTTGTATTGATGAAAACCGGCCTGCTTGACGCGTATACCATGCGGGTTATTACCATGGGCGGCGTCAACGCCATTATGGCGGTATCGGTCAATATGATTGTGGGCGTTACCGGCCAGCTTTCCCTGGGACAGGCCGGTTTTCTGGCCATAGGCGCCTACGGCTGTATCTTTTTCAATATGGACATGGGGCTTCCCCTGCCCCTGGCGGCCTTTTGCGCGGTTCTGCTTACCGCCCTTGCGGGCTTTCTCATTGGTTTTCCGGTGCTCAAGCTTTCGGGGGATTACCTTGCCATCGTTACCCTCGGTTTCGGCGAAATTATCCGGGTTATCTTTATCAACCTGAAGGCTCTTACGGGAGGTCCCAACGGCAGGCAGTTTACCACCGCCGTAGCCCTGAACGGCGGACTGGCCTTTGTCGCGGTAACCTCGGCGCTGGTAATCGTTCTGGCTCTTTTGCAGAATTTTTTGCGTTCCAGCTATGGCCGGGCAATCATGGCCTGCCGGGAGGATGAGATCGCCGCCGATTCCTGCGGCATAGACATCTTCCGTTACAAGATGACCGGCTTTGTGATTGCCGCCTCCATCGCCGGCATAGGCGGTTCCCTCTTTGCCCTGGTCAACGGCTTTGTAAAACCCGACATCGCCCAGTTCCTCAGATCCATCGATTTTCTTATCTTTGTGGTTTTGGGCGGCATGGGTTCCATGACCGGTTCTATCCTGGCCGCCTATGTCCTTTCGTATCTCCAGGAATTTCTCCGTTTCCTCCAGGATTACCGCCTCCTCATCTACCCGCTGATTCTGATCTTCGTCATGCTCTTCCGGCCCAAGGGCCTCCTTGGGATGAGGGAACTTTCGTTTGTCGGGATGTTCCGGCGGCTCCGGGCCTTCTTCAGGCGCAGGGGGTCGATCCATGGCTGAAAGGGAACTCCGGCTTAAAATTACGGATCTTTCCATTGTTTTCGGCGGACTTAAGGCGGTAAGCGATTTTTCCTGTGAATTGTACAGCGGGGAATTGGCGGGCCTTATCGGGCCTAATGGCGCAGGGAAGACCACGGTGTTCAATATGCTTTCGGGAATTTATACCCCCACCGGGGGCGAGATTAATTTCTGGGATCGCCACGGAAAAATTCACATCATAGGCAAAACCAGCCCGGCCCGGCTTAACCGTATCGGCATCGCCCGGACCTTTCAGAACATACGGCTCTTCAACAATTTGACGGTGGAGGATAATGTACGGATCGCCCTCCATGCGGGGCGTACCGAAAATCCCCTGGACGTACTGTTCCGGCTGCCCCGGTTCAGGCAGGATGAACAGCGCATGATCGATCAGGCCGAAGAGCTCCTCTCTATTTTCAAGATAGTCCATAAAAAGCACGAACTGGCCCTGAACCTTCCCTACGGGGAACAGCGGAAACTGGAAATTGTCCGGGCCC